>NZ_JBHYJX010000001.1:0-181467 GCF_042740985.1 Streptomyces sp. NPDC058985
CCGTGGCAGCGGCTTCGTCCGTGGCGGTGCGCCCGCCCGTGTCGACAGGGCCGCCCGTGGCAGCGGCTTCGTCCGTGGCGGTGCGCCCGCCCGTGTCGACAGGGCCGCCCGTGGCAGCGGCTTCGTCCGTGGCGGTGCGCCCGCCCGTGTCGACAGGGCCGCCCGTGGCAGCGGCTTCGTCCGTGGCGGTGCGCCCGCCCGTGGCAGCGGCTTCGTCCGTGGCGGTGCGCCCGCCCGTGTCGACAGGCCCGCCCGTGGCAACAGGGCCCTCCGTGCCCGTGGGCTCCGGACGCTCGGACGGGGCCGTGGCGGACGGTATCCGTTCCTGGGCCGGGTCTCCGGCCCTCGCGGGCGCACCGGCCCGCCGCTCCAGGAAGCGCCGCAGCAGCGGACGGACGACCTCGCCCGCCAGCAGCGCGAGGAACAGGTAGAGGGAGAGCGCCAGCCACAGGAAGCCGGGCCAGGCCAGCACCTGCTGGAGCCAGAAGGGGGCGCCCGCGCGCTCGGCGACCAGGGCGGCGACCACCAGCACCCAGCCCCCGGCGATCACCGCCCCGCCGACCCGGCGCACCGGGCCCGGGCCACGGGTGGTGTCACGGAACAGGCGCCGCCACACGTACCAGTTGGACGTCACGAGGACGCCCACCACTGCCAGCGCGACCAGCGCGAAGACGACCACCATGCCGCCGTATCCCCTCGGTTGTGACGTCCGCGACGTCTATGAGCTTCGGCGCAGTACGCGCACCGAACGCAACCCGATGCCTCCGACGACCGTCCCCAATACGAAGGAGACGACGGCGAGCAGCAGGTGCACCCAGAAGTACGCCGTGGGGTCGCCGTCCTCGAAGGCGAGCCCGCTGCTGTCCTTGATCAGGTTTTTGACGAAAGTGATCCAGATGATCCAGCTCCACACCCCGAAAGCGAGCAGGAACCAGGAGACGGGGCGGCTGAGCTTCATGGTTTCAGTATCGCCGCACGCTGTCCTGAACCGTGCGCGGGGTGGGGAGGGGGGTGGGAAGGGCCCGCTCCCGGGAGGTACGTTCTCGCTCGTGCCCGCACCCAAGAAGGCCCTCAGGCGAACCCTGTCGGTCGCCTCCGCCGCCCTGACCGCACTCACCGTGCTCTCCCCGGCCGCGCTCGCGGCCCCCGACCCCTCGAAGAGCCCGACGCCCACTCCCCCCGCGTCGATGTCGACCATGGGCGGCGCACGGCTGGGGAAGCCGGGCACGCAGGTGGACCTGGCGGGCGGGGCGCCGGTGCTGCCCAAGGACATCACCGCCCGGTCCTGGATCGTGGCCGACGCCGAGTCCGGCGACGTGCTCGCCGCGCACAACGCGCACTGGCGGCTGGCCCCGGCGAGCACCCTGAAGATGCTGTTCGCCGACACGCTGCTGCCGAAGTGGCCGAAGACCACCGAGCACAAGGTGGCGGTCTCCGACCTCGCGGGGATCGGCGCCGGCTCCAGCCTGGTCGGCGTCAAGGAGGAGGAGACCTACACCGTCCACGACCTGTGGCTCGGGGTCTTCCTGCGCTCCGGCAACGACGCCGTGCACGTGCTGTCCGCGATGAACGGCGGGGTCGACAAGACCGTCGCGGACATGAACGAACACGCCGAGGAGCTCCAGGCCCTCGACACCAACGTGGTCAGCCCCGACGGTTACGACGCGCCGCACCAGGTCTCCTCCGCGTACGACCTGACGCTGTTCGCGCGCTCGGGGCTCCAGAAGAAGGACTTCCGGGAGTACGCCTCGACGGTCCGCGCGAAGTTCCCCGGCCAGACGGAGAAGGACAAGAAGGGCAAGACGACCCGCAAGCCGTTCGAGATCCAGAACACCAACCGGCTGCTGTCCGGCGACTCGGACATAGAGGTCTACCCGGGCATCGCGGGCGTGAAGAACGGCAACACCACCAACGCGGGCTCCACCTTCACCGGCGTCGCCGAGCGGAACGGCAAGGTGCTGCTCGTCACGGTGATGAACCCGGCCAAGGACGAGCACAACGAGGTCTACAAGGAGACGGCCCGCCTGTTCGACTGGGGCTTCGCGGCGGCCGGCAAGACGCGGCCGGTGGGCGAGCTGGTCCGGCCGAGGAGCGCCGCGCAGGCGAGCCCCGGGCCGGACGCCTCCGGGGAGGCCGGCGGCACCGGGAAGGGCGCGGCGGGCACGGCGCCGGTGGCGGGCGCGACGGCCTCGGGCGGCTCCGGCGGGGTCGGGGTCGCGGCCGGTATCACGGCCGGGGTGCTGGTGCTGCTCGCCGGCGGCGCGTTCCTGGTCAACCGGAAGTGGCCGCTGCCGGACCTGGTCCGCCGCCGGACCCGCCCGTGACGTCGGGGGCGTCGGTCCCGTCGCCGTCGTCCCCGCTCCCGGCCTCCTGCGCCTTGCTCCCGGTCGCCGTCCAGGAGGCCGCGAACAGCAGCAGCTTCGAGGTGAAGTTGATCCACAGCAGCAGGGCCACGGGGACGCCGAAGGCGCCGTACATGCTCTTCGCCGCGACGCCCTGGATGTAGCCGCTGATCAGCAGCTTCAGCAGTTCGAAGCCGATCGCGCCGATCAGCGCGGCGACGACCAGGCGGCGGCGCTCGGGGTGGACGCCGGGGAGCAGGGTCAGCACGTACAGCAGCAGGAGGAAGTCGGCGAGGACGGCCACCGCGAAGGCGGCGACGTAGAGCAGGACGCCGCCGACGCCGCCCTCGGCCAGGCCGATCGAGCGGATGATCCAGCCCACCAGCGCCGAGGCGACGGTGGAGATGGCGACGGTGATCAGCAGCGCGCCGCCGAGACCGACGAGGACGCCGGCGTCCTTGGCCCGGTGCAGGACCGGGTTCTCCTCCTCGTCGGGCAGCTCCCACACGGCGCGCAGACAGCCCCGGGTGGCCTCGACCCAGCCCATGCCGGTGAAGAGCAGCAGCAGGCCGGAGATGAGGCCGACGGTGCCGGCGTTGTCCACCAGGCCCTGGATGTTCAGCTGGTCGGCGATGCCGGGGATCTGCTCGGCGATCTTGTCCTGGAGCTGGTCCTGCTGCTTCTTGCTGAGCGTGGCGGCGGCCACGGCGGCGGCCAGGCTCAGCAGCGGGAAGAGCGCGACGAAGCTGGTGAAGGTCATGGCGGCGGCCAGCCGTGCCCACTTCACCCGGTCGAGCCGCTCGTACGAGCGCCACGCGTGCGTGGTCATCAGGCGTGCGATCCACGGTCCCACGACGGGGAGCTTCTTCAGCCAGTCCATGATCCGACCCTGCCCCCGCTCGTCCCGGTCCATGATCTCGTGCGGCCACCGGATCCGTCCCCGGCCCGGAAGACCAGTGTTCTTGTGCCCCAGAAGCGCAGGATCGTGCCCAGGACCATGCCGATTCCGGCGCCGGAGACGGTGTCGGCGCGCTGCGAGGTGAGGCCGAGGCCGTAGTGGCTGACGGTCAGGCACAGCAGTTGCACACCGGCACCGGCGAGGTTCACCGCGGCGAACACGGCGCAGGGGCGCAGTCCCCGGGGGCGGGTGTGCCGGTAGGTGCCCAGCGCGTTGCCCGCGTACGCCACCGCGCAGCCGGCCACGAAGGACAGCGTCTTGGCGCCGATCGGGCCGAGGCCCGCGGGACCGCGCAGACAGGTGAAGAGGCCGAGGTCGACGGCGTAGGCGAGCAGGCCCACGGAGGCGAAGCCGGCCAGCTCGCGGCGGTCGGCTACCAATTGGCCACCGCCAGGCCGTACATCGCCACCCAGACCACGCCGATCAGCGCGAGCGCCCGGTCGCGCAGGACGACGTCCTCGGGTTCGCCCGCGGTGCCGCGGTCGGCGAAGACCGCGTAGCGCAGGACGGCGAGGACGAAGGCGACCATGGACAGCTGGCGCCAGGGCAGCACGCTGGTGTGCGGGACACCGCCCTCCTCCATGGCCCACAGGCAGTAGCCGAGGACGGCGACACCGGCCGCGAGCTGCCAGACGAAGCGGAGGTAGCCGGTGGTGTACTCGGTGAGCAGCGCGCGGGTGGCGCCCGCCTGCCCGGCCATCTGGACGGCCTCGGAGTAGCGCTTGGCGGCGACCATGAACAGCGCGCCGAAGCCGGTCGTGATGAGGAACCAGCGCGACAGGGGGATGCCGAGCGCGAGTCCGCCGGCCATCGCCCGCATCAGGAAGCCGGTGGTGACGACGGCCAGGTCGACGACGAGGACGTGCTTGAGGGTGACGCAGTACGCCACCTGCATCGCGAGGTAGGCGGTCAGCAGGGCCGCGACGGACGGCGGGCACAGCCAGGCCGCGACCAGGGGCGCGAGAACGCCCAGGAGGCCGCCGACGGCGTACGCGAGCGGCACCGGGACCTGTCCGGCCGCGACCGGGCGGTGCCGCTTGACCGGGTGGGCTCGGTCGGCCTCGGCGTCGCGGGCGTCGTTGACGAGGTAGACGGCCGAGGCGCAGGCGGTGAACAGCACGAAGACCAGGGCGAGCCGGCTCAGCGCGGGCACCGAGAACAGCTCGCCAGCGGCGGCCGGGGCGGCGACGACCAGGACGTTCTTGACCCACTGGCGGGGGCGTGCGGTCCGGAGCAGGCCGCTCAGCACGCCCTTCGCGCGGGGCGTCGCGGGCTCCCCCGGCCGCTGCGGGGCGCGCTGTCCCAGGACGGCCGTGTCAGTCACGGGTGCCTCCTCGCATCCAGCCGGCGCCGAGCCGGGCCGTGAGCGCGCCCAGGGCCGCGCCGGCCGCGACGTCCGAGGGGTAGTGGACCCCGACGACCAGCCGGGAGGCGCACACCGCGGCGGCCAGCGGCCGGATGGCGGGGACGCCGAGCGCGCCGAAGGCGACGGCGGCGGCCGCGGCCGAGGTCGCGTGGGAGCTGGGGAACGAGTGCCGTCCGGCGGTACGCACCAGGGGCACGACGTGTGCCGGGCGCGGACGGCGCACGACCCGCTTCAGGGCCATGCTGACGACGTGGGCGCCGGCGGTGAGCGCGGTGCCGCGCAGCCAGGCCCCCCGCCGCGCGCGGTCCACGGCGGCTCCGGCGAGACCCGCGGCGAGCCACAGGGCCGCGTGCTCCCCGGCCCAGGACAGGGCGCGCGCGGCGCCGGCCACGCGCGGGTCGGTGCCGCAGGCTCTGAGCGCCGTGACGATCCGGTGGTCCATGTCGTCGAGGTCGTCCATGCCGACTCACTGTTCCCGCCCTGCGGACCGGAAGGACGGCACGATCGAGCGACATACCATTAATCACCCGTTTCGGGTATGTGCGTGATGTTTTGGAACTAATCGTTCTCATAGGGGCGATACGGTCACCGGCATGTCTGCCGACACCGACTGGGGTCCCGTCACCGGCTGGGGCCGCACCGCGCCCACCGCGGCCCGTCTGATCCGCCCGCGGACGTACCAGGAGGCCGCCCTGGCCGTCCTGGACTGCGGGGCCCGCGGCGGCATCGCGCGGGGGCTGGGACGGGCGTACGGGGACGCCGCGCAGAACGCGGGGGGCGCCGTCCTTGACATGACGGCCCTGGACCGCGTGCACGCCGTCGACGTCGCCGGCGGCACCGTGCTCTGCGACGCGGGCGTCTCCCTGCACCACCTGATGGAGGTGCTGCTGCCGCTCGGCTGGTTCGTGCCGGTGACGCCCGGCACCCGCTACGTCACGGTCGGCGGGGCGATCGGCGCGGACATCCACGGCAAGAACCACCACGTGTCGGGGTCCTTCGCGCGGCACGTGGTCTCCCTGGAACTGCTCACCGCCGACGGCGGGGTCCGCACCGTCACCCCGGGCACGCCCCTGTTCGACGCGACCGCCGGCGGCATGGGCCTGACCGGGGTGATCCTCACCGCGACGCTGCGGCTCCACCCGGTCGAGACCGCGCTGATGTCCGTCGACACCGAGCGCGCCGACGACCTGGACGACCTGATGGCCCGTCTGGCGGCCACCGACCACCGCTACCGCTACTCCGTCGCGTGGATCGACCTCCTCGCGCGCGGCCGGGCGACCGGCCGCGCGGTGCTCACCCGCGGCGACCACGCCCCGCTGGACGCGCTGCCCGCCCGCTCCCGCGCGCGGAGCGCCCCGCTGGCCTTCCGCACCTCCCGCCTCCCGGCCGCCCCCGACCTCGTCCCCGACGGACTGCTCGGCCGGACCACGGTGGGCCTGTTCAACGAGGTGTGGTACCGCAAGTCCCCCCGGTTCAGCCGGGGCCGGCTCCAGCGGATCTCCACCTTCTTCCACCCCCTGGACGGCGTCCCGCACTGGAACCGGATCTACGGCCGCGGCGGCTTCGTCCAGTACCAGTTCGTCGTCGGCGAGGGCCGGGAGGACGCCCTGCGCCGCATCGTGCGGCGCATCTCGGACCGGCGCTGCCCGTCCTTCCTCGCCGTTCTCAAGCGCTTCGGCGAGGCCGACCCGGGCTGGCTCTCCTTCCCCGTACCCGGCTGGACCCTGGCCCTGGACATCCCGGCGGGCCTGCCCGGCCTCGGCGCCTTCCTGGACGAGCTGGACGAGGAGGTCGCGCAGGCCGGGGGCCGGGTCTACCTCGCCAAGGACTCACGGCTGCGGCCCGAACTGCTCGCCGCGATGTACCCGCGCCTCGACGACTTCCGCGCGCTGCGCGCGGAGCTGGACCCGCGCGGTGTGTTCGTGTCCGACCTGGCCCGCCGCCTCGCCCTCTGACCCTTCTGGAGCTGTCGTGAAGGACGCCTTCGGCCTCCCCCAGTCCCTGCTCGTCCTCGGCGGTACGTCCGAGATCGCGCTCGCCACCGCACGCCGCATGGTGGCCCGCCGCACCCGGACGGTGTGGCTGGCCGGCCGCCCCTCCCCCGCCCTGGACACGGCCGCCGAGCAGCTGCGCGGCCTCGGCGCCGAGGTGCGCACGGTCGCCTTCGACGCGCTCGACCCCGAGTCCCACGAGGCGGCGCTCGGCAAGGTCTTCGCCGAGGGCGACGTCGACCTGGTGCTGCTGGCCTTCGGCATCCTCGGCGACCAGGCGCACGACGAGCGCGAGCCGCTGAACGCCGTGCGGGTCGCGCAGACCAACTACACCGGCGCGGTCTCGGCCGGCCTGGTGAGCGCCCGCGCGCTCCAGGCGCAGGGCCACGGCTCCCTGGTGGTGCTCTCCTCGGTGGCCGGCGAACGGGCCCGGCGCGCGAACTTCATCTACGGCTCCAGCAAGGCCGGCCTGGACGCCTTCGCGCAGGGCCTCGGCGACGCGCTGCACGGCACGGGCGTGCACGTCATGGTCGTACGCCCCGGGTTCGTCCGGTCGCGGATGACCGCCGGGATGGAGGAGGCGCCGCTCGCCACGACACCCGAGGCGGTCGCCACGGCGATCGAGCTGGGGCTGCGGCGGCGCTCGGAGACGGTGTGGGTGCCCGGCGCGCTGCGGGTGGTGATGTCGGCGGTGCGGCACCTGCCGCGGACGCTGTTCCGGCGGCTGCCCGTGTGACGTCCGGCCGCCGGGCGGGCCCGGATCACCGGCTGGGCAGCGAGCCGCTCTCCACGCGCCCGGCCTGCGGGGGCACCGTGGCGCTGCCGAAGGGGAACTCGCGCAGCTTGCGCCACACCCCGTCGGGGCCCTGCTCGTAGAGCGCGAAGCCGGTGCAGGACCACTGCGCCGCGTAGTCGGACAGCTCCTCGTAGGCGCGGTCCATCGCCGCTTCCCCGATGCCGTGCGCCACCGTGACGTGCGGGTGGTACGGGAACTGCAGTTCGCGTGGGACGGGACCGGACGCGTCGCGCACCCGCTTCTGGAGCCAGGAGCAGGCCGCGGCGCCCTCGACCACCTGGACGAAGACCACGGGCGACAGCGGACGGAAGGTCCCGGTGCCGGACAGCCGCATCGGGAAGGGGCGGCCGCGCGCCGCCACCTCCGCCAGGTGCGCCTCGACCGAGGGCAGCGCGCCGGCGTCGACCTCGGTCGGCGGCAGCAGGGTGACGTGGGTGGGGATGCCGTGAGCAGCGGCGTCGCCGAAGCCCGCGCGCAGCTGCTGGAGCTGGCTGCCGTGAGGCTCCGGGACCGCGATCGACACGCCGATCGTTACGGTCCCCACGTCGTCTCCTGTCGTTACGTGTCACTCGTCGTATGTCGCTGTGTCGGACACCCGGCTATCGACTGTACGGCCACGACCGTGCCCGGGGCAGGCGCAACCGGAGTGATGTGCAGCGCTACGGCGGCATGCCGGGGCGCACGGCGGGGCCGGGACCGGGGCCGGGCGGTGGCCCCGGGTCAGTGCTTGGCGGGCAGGAAGCCCACCATGTCGTACGTCCGGGAGAGGGTCTCGGCGGCGACGGCGCGCGCCTTCTCGGCGCCCTTGGCCAGGATCGAGTCCAGCGTCTCCGGGTCGTCCAGGTACTGCTGGGTGCGCTCCCGAAAGGGGGTGACGAACTCGACCATGACGTCGGCGAGGTCCGTCTTGAGCGCGCCGTAGCCCTTGCCGGCGTACTTCTCCTCCAGCTCGGCGACGCTCGCGCCGGTGAGCACCGAGTAGATCGAGAGGAGGTTGCTGACGCCCGGCTTGGCCTCGCGGTCGAAGCGGATCACGGTGTCCGTGTCGGTGACCGCGCTCTTGACCTTCTTGGCGGTGGCCTTGGGCTCGTCCAGGAGGTTGATCAGGCCCTTCGGCGTGGACGCCGACTTGCTCATCTTGATCGACGGGTCCTGGAGGTCGTAGATCTTCGCCGTCTCCCTGAGGATGTACGGGGAGGGCACGGTGAACGCCTCGCCGAAGCGGCCGTTGAAGCGCTCGGCCAGGTCGCGGGTCAGCTCGATGTGCTGGCGCTGGTCCTCGCCGACCGGGACCTCGTTGGCCTGGTAGAGCAGGATGTCCGCGACCTGGAGGATCGGGTACGTGAACAGGCCGACGGAGGCGCGGTCGGCGCCCTGCTTGGCGGACTTGTCCTTGAACTGGGTCATGCGGCCGGCCTCGCCGAAGCCGGTGAGGCAGTTCATGATCCAGGCGAGCTGGGCGTGCTCGGGGACGTGGCTCTGCACGAAGAGCGTGCAGCGGTCCGGGTCCAGGCCGGCCGCCAGGAGCTGGGCGGCGGCCAGCCGGGTGTTGGCCCGCAGTTCCTTCGGGTCCTGCGGGACCGTGATCGCGTGCAGGTCGACGACCATGTAGAACGCGTCGTGGGTCTCCTGGAGGGCCACCCACTGGCGGACGGCGCCGAGGTAGTTGCCGAGGTGGAACGAGCCTGCGGTGGGCTGGATTCCGGAGAGTACGCGCGGGTGGTCAGTCGCCATGTTTTTTATTGTCTCAGAGAGATCGGGGGGTTCTGTGCGTGGGGAACTGCGGGCCGTTCGTGGCTGGTCGCGCCCATGCGGCGGCAGCCGCACATCGACACAGCCCCGCGCCCCTGACGGGGCGCCTTCAGCCCAGGTCGATTTCCGGGTACAGGGGGAAGCCCGCCACCAGGTCCGTCGCCCGCTGGGCGATTTCCTGGGCCACCTTCTCGTCCAGGACGTGGGACGCCTTCGACGGGGCGCCCGACTTCGTCGTGCCCTGTTCCGTCGTCGTCAGGACGCGGTCGATCAGGCCCGCGACCTCGTCCATCTCCGCCGTGCCCAGGCCGCGGGTGGTGAGCGCCGGGGTGCCGATGCGGATGCCGGACGTGTACCAGGCGCCGTTCGGGTCGGAGGGGATGGCGTTGCGGTTGGTGACGATGCCGGAGTCGAGGAGGGCGGCCTCGGCCTGGCGGCCGGTGAGGCCGTAGGAGGACGCCACGTCGATCAGGTTGAGGTGGTTGTCCGTGCCGCCGGTGACCAGGGTGGCGCCGCGCCGCATCAGGCCCTCGGCGAGGGCGCGGGCGTTGTCGACGATGCGCTGGGCGTAGTCCTGGAACGCGGGCTGCCTGGCCTCGGCGAGGGCGACGGCCTTGGCGGCCATGACGTGCGGGAGCGGGCCGCCGAGGACCATCGGGCAGCCGCGGTCGACCTGGTCCTTGAGGGAGTCGTCGCACAGGACCATGCCGCCGCGCGGGCCGCGCAGCGACTTGTGGGTGGTCGTCGTCACGATCTGGGCGTGCGGGACCGGGTCGAAGTCGCCGGTGAGGACCTTGCCCGCGACGAGACCGGCGAAGTGCGCCATGTCGACCATGAGGGTCGCGCCGACCTCGTCGGCGATCTCGCGCATGATCCGGAAGTTCACCAGACGGGGGTACGCCGAGTAGCCCGCGACGATGATCAGCGGCTTGAACTCGCGGGCGGAGGCGCGCAGGGCCTCGTAGTCGATGAGGCCGGTGGCCGGGTCGGTGCCGTAGGAGCGCTGGTCGAACATCTTGCCGGAGATGTTCGGACGGAAGCCGTGGGTGAGGTGGCCGCCGGCGTCCAGGGACATGCCCAGCATCCGCTGGTTGCCGAAGGCCTGGCGCAGCTCGGCCCAGTCCGCGTCGGTCAGGTCGTTGACCTGGCGGGCGCCCGTCTTCTCCAGGAAGGGCACCTCGACGCGGGCGCCGAGGACGGCCCAGAAGGCGACCAGGTTGGCGTCGATGCCGGAGTGCGGCTGGACGTAGGCGTGCCGGGCGCCGAAGAGTTCGCGGGCGTGCTCGGCGGCGAGGGACTCGACGGTGTCGACGTTGCGGCAGCCGGCGTAGAAGCGGCGGCCGATGGTGCCCTCGGCGTACTTGTCGCTGAACCAGTTGCCCATCGCGAGGAGCGTGGCCGGGGAGGCGTAGTTCTCCGAGGCGATCAGCTTGAGCATCTCGCGCTGGTCGGCGACCTCCTGGCCGATGGCGTCGGCGACGCGGGGCTCGACGGTGCGGATCGCTTGCAGCGCGGCTCGGTAGGCGACGGACTCGGGGGTGAGGTCTGCGGGCATGGGGGCCTCCGGACGTTGTGTTCAGCGTTCACGGTACGGACGGCCCAGGCGCACGGCACTCGTTCTTCTTGGGCCGCTCCCCGATGGTTGGTCCATCCCAGCGCGCCAGTCACGGCCCGGGGTCAGGCTACCGGAAAGCGTCTGCGGGGTCGCTGTGTGTACCCGGGTGCGGGTGCGTGGGGGCTGGTCGCGCCCACGCGGCGGAGCCGCACATGTCACGGCCCCGCGCCCCTGGGGGCCTGCGGCCCCCTCCAGGGCGCTAGAGGATCACGTGGGGCAGGAAGCGGGCGTATTCGTCCGTCACCAAGCCCGACGACTCCCGGATTCCCAGGCCCGCCGACTCGTTCTCCACCACCCAGGCGCCGAGGACGACGCGGTTGCCGTCGAAGTCGGGGAGGGGGGCCAGTTCCTGGTAGCAGCAGGGCTCGTCCCGGACGGTGGGGGCGGTGCCCGGCTCGTGGATCGTGACGCCCGCGCCCTCGCGGCCCAGGAGGGGCTTGGCGACCCAGCCGGTGGTGCCGGCCAGCTCCCTCGGACCGTCCAGGTAGGCCGGCAGGAGGTTGGGGTGGTCCGGGTACAGCTCCCAGAGGACGGCCAGCAGGGCCTTGTTGCTGAGCAGCATCTTCCAGGCGGGCTCGATCCACAGGGTGGTGCCCGTGCCGCCGCCGTTGTCGAGGGTGTCCAGGACGTGGCCGGCGAAGCGGTCGGTGGTGAGCCACTCCCAGGGGTAGAGCTTGAAGAGGCTGCGGATGAAGCGCAGCTTGTTGTCGACGAAGCGGCCGGAGAGGCGGTCCCAGCCGATCTCCTCCATGGAGATCCAGTCGGTCTCCAGGCCGGCCTGTTCGGCGGTCTCCTTGAGGTAGGCGACCGTCATCAGGTCCTCGCCGAGTTCGTCGTCCGAGGAGTGCGCGAAGTACAGGGGGTTGCCGGGCGGGAGCAGCGCGGCCTGCTTCTTCCAGGCGTCGACCAGGCGCTCGTGCAGGCTGTTCCACTGGTCGGCGCCGGGGAAGCGCTCCTCCATCCAGAACCACTGCGGGGACGCGGCCTCGACCAGGGAGGTCGGGGTGTCCGCGTTGTACTCCAGGAGCTTGGCGGGCCCGGTGCCGTCGTAGCGCAGGTCGAAGCGGGCGTAGACGGAGGGGAGTTCGGCGCGGCGGTGCCAGGCCTCGGTGACCGCCCGGACGATGCGCGGGTCGGTGATGCCGAGGTCGGCGAAGCGGTCGTGGGTGACGATGTGCTCGGCGGCGGCCAGGCACATGCGGTGGAGTTCCTCGACGACCTCCTCCAGCGCCTCGACCTCCGGCAGGGAGAAGACGTAGTGGGCGCTCTCGTCCCAGTAGGGGCGCAGGGAGCCGTCGGGGTAGCGGGTCAGGGGGTAGATCAGGCCCTGTTCCTCGACGGTCTCCTGCCAGCCGGTGCGCGGGGTGATGGTGCGGCGTTCCACGCGCTCAGCCTCCGCCGCTGCCGCCCGAGCAGCCGAAGCCGCCCCGGTCGACGGCCTCTTCGCGGCTGAAGGTGCCGTCGTCGGCCCAGCCGCCGCTCACGTCGGCGTCGTAGTACCAGTCGGCGTCGGCCGAGGTCCTCTTCTTGCCGCCCTTGCCGTACGAGCTGCCGGACGAGCCCGACTTGCAGTTCTGGTCGGAGACGACCTTGTAGCCGTTGAGGTAGTCGTAGCTGTCGCGGTCCACGCAGCGGCGGTCGGGGTCCGAGCCGCATGCGCTCAGGGCCGCCGCGAGCATTCCCATGCCGCCTAGCACCACGGTGCTCGACCGCAGCCGTCGCCGGGTCTCTGCCATGTCCTCGTCTCCCCGTTGTCCGTGCGCTTGTACGACAGTTGGGCCGGTCGAGTGTACGGCCCCCGTCGCGGGTGGACTTTACGGCAGCGCCCGGCACAGGGCGTCCAGGGCCCCCGCCCAGGCGTGGTCGGGCGGGGTGCCGTAGCCGACGACGAGGGCGTCCAGCGGGGGGACGTCGGCGTCGGGGTGCCGGAACATGGTCAGGCCGTGGACCGCGAGTCCGTGCCAGGCGGCGGCGCGGACGGTCTGCCGCTCGGTGCCGGGCGGCAGTTCGAGGACGGCGTGGAGTCCGGCGGCGATGCCGGTGACGCGGACCCCGGGCGCCCGTTCGGCGAGGGCGGCGACCAGGGCGTCGCGGCGGCGCCGGTAGCGCAGGCGGGCGGAGCGGACGTGGCGGTCGTAGTCGCCGGAGCCCAGGAACTCGGCGAGGGTCAGCTGGTCGAGGACGCCCGGGGTGCGGCCCGCCATGCCGTCCATGACCTCCTCGACGAGCGCGGGCGGCAGGACCAGCCAGCCCAGGCGCAGGGCGGGGGCGAGGGACTTGCTGGCGGTGCCGAGGTAGACGACGCGGTCGGGGTCGAGGCCCTGGAGGGCGCCGACGGGCTGGCGGTCGTAGCGGAACTCGCCGTCGTAGTCGTCCTCCAGGACCAGGCCGCCGGTGCGGCGGGCCCAGTCGATCAGCGCCGTCCGGCGCTCGGGGAGCAGCGGGAGGCCGAGGGGGAACTGGTGGGAGGGGGTCAGCAGCACCGCGCCGGCGGCGGCCTGGTCGTCGGGCGGGAGGGTGCCGCGGTCGTCGAAGGGCAGCGGGGGCGTGTCGCAGCCCGCTCGCCGGAGCAGCCGGCGGTGGTGGGGCAGGCCGTAGGACTCGACGGCGACGGCGTTCTGGGCCCGGCGGCGCAGCAGTTCGGCGAGGACACCGAGGCCGCCGAGGAAGCCGGCGCACACCACGATCCGGTCGGGGTCGGCGTGCACGCCCCGTGCGCGGGACAGGTATCCGGCGAGCGCCGTGCGCAGTTCCGGGCGGCCGCGTGGGTCGCCGTAGCCGAGGGCCTGGTCGGGGGCGGCGGACAGGGCGCGGCGGGCGGCCCTGAGCCACTGGGCGCGGGGGAAGGAGGCGAGTTCGGGCGTGCCGGGGACGAGGTCGTAGGCGGGGCGGCCCGGCTCGCGCGGGTGGGGTGCCGGCCGGTGTGCGGGGGTGGCGGCGGGCGTGCGGTCGGCGACGCGGGTGCCGGAGCCCTGCCGGGCGGCGAGCCAGCCCTCGGCGATCAGGTCGGCGTAGACCTCGGCGACCGTGTTGCGGGCCACGCCCAGGTCGGCGGCGAGCGAGCGGGAGGAGGGCAGCCGGGTGCCGGGGGCCAGCCGGCCGCCGCGGACGGCCTCGCGCAGCGCCTCGGTGAGGCTCCGGCGCAGGCCGGGTCCGGAGCGGTCCAGATGCAGGTCGACGCCGAAAGTGGCCCAGGATTTCGCCATGGAAATGGACCATACTCCTGGGCTGCCTCACTTCTAGGCTCGGTGGCATGACGACGAACACGACGACGGACACGACGTCGAACGAGAACACCGCCGCCGCCCCCGAGGGCTTCGCCACCGAGCACGCCCCCCGGCTGGAGTGGGCGAAGCACGCCCCCGAGGTCTGGAAGGCGATGCTGCGCCTGGACAAGGCCGCCACGCAGGGGCTCGACCCGAAGCTGGGGGAGCTGGTGAAGATCCGCGCCTCCCAGCTGAACCACTGCGCCTTCTGCCTCGACATGCACACCAAGGACGCGCTGGCGGCCGGGGAGAGCGTGGAACGGATCGTGCAGCTCGCCGCCTGGGACGAGTCGCGGCACTTCTACACGGAGAAGGAGCTGGCGGCGATCGAGCTGACCGAGGCGGTGACGGTGCTGACCGAGGGCTTCGTGCCGGACGCGGTGTACGAGAAGGCCGCCGCGCACTTCGACGAGCCGGAGCTGGCGCAGTTGATCGCCGCGATCACGGTGATCAACGCCTGGAACCGCTTCGGGGTGACCTGCCGGCTGACGCCGGGGCACTACACGCCGGGCCAGTACGCGTGACGGCCCGTACGACCCGTCTGGACGCGGGCGTCCGTTCGGCGCTGCAGGGGATGGGCGCGGCCGCCAAGCGGGGTCTCGGTGACGCCCGGCTCGCCGAGCTGGTGCAGATCCGCGCCTCGCAGCTCAACCACTGTGCCTTCTGCCTCGACATGCATCTGGGCATCGCCCGCGAGCAGGGAGTGAGTGAGCGTCAGCTGGACCTGCTCGCCGCGTGGGAGGAGGCCGGGGAGGTCTTCGACGCGCGGGAGCGGGCCGCGCTGGCGCTGACCGAGGCGGTGACGGTGCTGACCGGGGGCTTCGTGCCGGACGTGGTGTACGAGGAGGCCGCGCGGCACTTCGACGCCGACGGGCTGGCGCACCTGCTCGCGCTGGTCGCGGCGATCAACAGCTGGAACCGGCTGATGGTCGCGCGGCGGATTCCGGCGGGGAGCACGCGGTGGTGACGGCCGGCGCCGCGCGGTTGCGGTCCAGGGCCCGCTGAACGTGTGCGCGCGGCCGGGGAGGGCCCCTCGCCCGCCGCACTCGGCGGACTCGGGGCCACCCGGGTCACACGGTCAGGACAGCCACTCCTTCCAGACGGACTCGTGGCTGTCCACCCACTTCTTCGCCGCCTCCTCGGGGCGCATCTTCTGGTCGGCGATCATCAGGGAGACCTGGTTCTGGTCCTCGGTCGTCCACTTGAACTTCTTGAGGAGGTCCGCCGCCTTGCCGCCCTGCTTCGCGAAGTCGGCGTTGAGGTACTTCTGGAGCGGGGTGACCGGGTAGGCGCAGTCGACCTTCTCCGGGTCGGCGTCGCAGCCCTCCTCGTACGGGGGGAGCTTCACCTCGGTCATCGGGACCTTCTCGAACAGCCACTGGGGGGTGTACCAGTAGCTGAGGAAGGGCTTCTTCTCCTTGGCGAACTGCTTGATCTGGGTGATCTGGGCGGCCTCGGAGCCGGCGAAGACGACCTGGTAGTCCAGGTTCAGGTTCTTCACCAGCGCCTTGTCGTTGGTGACGTAGGACGGAGAGCCGTCCATGAGCTGGCCCTTGCCGCCGCTCTCCGCGGTGCGCAGCAGGCCGGCGTACTTGTTGAGGTTCTTCCAGTCGGTGACGTCCGGGTGCTTCTTCGCGAAGTACGTCGGGACGAACCAGCCGATGTGCCCGGTGACGCCGAGGTCGCCGCCGGGGGCGATGGTCTTCTTGTCCTCGACGTACCGCTGCTCCTGCTCGGGGTGGCCCCAGTCCTCCAGGATGGCGTCGACGCGGCCCTGGCTGAGCGCGTCCCAGGCGGGGACCTCGTCGACCTGGACGGTGTCGACGCGGTAGCCCAGTTCGTGCTCCAGCAGGTACTGGGCGACGGCCACGTTGGCCTGGGCACCGACCCAGGACTGCACGGAGAGGGTGACGGTCTTGGCGCCCTGGGCGTTGGCGAACGGGGACGCCTGCTTGGTCATGTCGGCGGCGCCGCAGCCGGTGAGCAGGGTCAGCGCGGCGGCCGAGGCGACGGCCGCGGTGGTACGTACGCGCATGTCAGGCTCCCTTCCTCGCGCGGCGTTCGGTGGGCTGGGTGACCCGGTCGAGCATCAGGCCGAGGCAGACGATGGCCGCGCCGGCCACCAGACCGCTCGCCAGGTCGCCCTGGGCCAGGCCGAAGACGACCTGGTAGCCGAGCGCGCCACCGCCGACCAGGCCGCCGATGATGACGACGGCCAGGACCAGGACGACGCCCTGGTTGACGGCGAGCAGCAGCGACCGGCGGGCCAGCGGGAGCTGGACCTGGCGCAGCTGCTGTCCGCTGGTGGCACCGAGCGAGCGGGCCGCCTCCAGGGCGGCCGGGTCGACCTGGCGCAGGCCCTGGGCGGTGATGCGGACGACGGCCGGAAGGGCGTAGACGACGGCGGCGGCCACCGCGGGTGCCCGTCCCACGCCGAACAGGGCGACGACGGGGATCAGGTACACGAACTGCGGCATGGTCTGGAAGACGTCCAGGACCGGTCGCAGCAGGCGTTCGAACCACGCGCTGCGGGCGGCGGCGACACCCGTCGCGAAGCCGAGGACGAGGGTCACGGCGACGGCCGCGAGCACCTGCGAGAGCGTGTCCAGGGACGGGTTCCACACGCCGAGCACACCGATGGCGGCCATGGCGAGGACGGCGGTGAGCGCGGTGCGCCAGGTGCCGATCAGCCACGCGAGGGCGGCCACGACGAGGAGTACCGACCACCAGGGCAGCCACTGCAGGCCGTCCCGGACCGGGTTGAGGACCCAGCTGGTGAAGTGCGCGGCCCAGTCGGCGGTGCCGCCGACGACGGGCACGCCGGAGTACAGGTGGGCGGTCATCCAGTCGACGGCCCGGTTGACGGGCTCGGCGATGTTCACCTCCCAGCCCTCGGGCCACTCCAGGAAGCCGGCGACGCGTCCGGCGACGGCGACGGCCGCGGCGGCGGCCAGGGCGTACAGCCAGGTCAGCGGGGACCTGCCGGGCTCCCCCAGCCGCTCCTCCCCCGCCGCGCCGGTCACCCGGTCCAGGACGACGGCGAGCAGCACGATCGGGATGCCGGCCGCGAGGGCGGCGCCGACGTCGACCGAGGCGAGCGCCTGGTAGACGCGGTCACCGAGGCCGCCGGCGCCGATGACGGAGGCGATGACGGCCATGGACAGGGCCATCATGATCGTCTGGTTGACGCCGAGCAGGAGTTCCTTGCGGGCCAGCGGGACGCGGGCGGTCAGCAGCCGCTGGCGGGCGGTGGTGCCGAGGGACTCGACGGCCTCCAGGACCTCCTTGTCGGCACCGCGCAGACCCAGCGAGGTGAGCCGGGCCATGGGCGGAGCGGCGTAGACGACGGTGGCCAGGACGGCGGCGGGGACGCCGATGCCGAAGACCAGGACGACGGGGAGGAGGTAGGCGAAGGCCGGCAGCACCTGCATGGTGTCGAGCACCGGGCGCAGGACGCGGTCCATCCGGTCGGACAGGCCGGCGGCGAGGCCCAGCAGGGCGCCCACGACGACCGACGCGAGGACGGCGACGACCATCAGGGCGAGGGTCTGCATGGTCGGCACCCACATGCCGAGCAGGCCGCAGGCCAGGAACGCGGCGGCGGTGCCGAGCGCCAGCCTCACGCCGGCCACGCGCCAGGCGACCAGGGCGCCGATCGCGGTGACCCCGGCCCAGCCGACGGCGAGGAGGGCGAGGTACACGGCGCGTACGGCGAGGACGACGACGTTGCTGACGTGGCCGAAGAAGTAGAGGAACAGCGGGTGGCTGTCGCGGTTGTCGATGATCCAGTCGCTGGTCTTGCCGAGCGGCTCGGAGAGGTCGACGGTCAGGGCGCTGGGCCAGGTGGCGCCGCCCCACTGGGTGACGGCCAGGGGGACGAGGACCGCGGCGAGCGCCGCGAGGGTGAGGAGCTTGCGGACAGCCAGGTTGGTGAGGATGCCGTGCGGGGCGCCCTTCTGGGGCGTTGCAGTGAGCGTTGCCATCAGACGGGCTCCTCGCTGGTGGCGGG
Organism: Streptomyces sp. NPDC058985; assembly: GCF_042740985.1. NCBI lineage: Bacteria > Bacillati > Actinomycetota > Actinomycetes > Kitasatosporales > Streptomycetaceae > Streptomyces > Streptomyces sp. NPDC058985. The sequence goes on from NZ_JBHYJX010000001.1 coordinate 18,096, forward strand.
GGGCGGGGTGGGCGGCTTGCGGCGCTGGGCCGGTGCCGCTGCGCCCACCCGTGCCGCCCCAGCGGCACGACTGCCCGCAGCTGGGTCGGGGGAGGCGGCGCCGTCGGCCGCGGCGGGCTCGGCTGGGGCGTCGGCCGGGTCGCCTGTCGTGGCCGCGCCTGCCGTGCCCGCCACCACCGACAGCAGGGATTCCGCGTCGACCACGCCCAGGCAGCGGCCGTCGTCCATCACCCGGGCCGGGGAACCCGCGCGGGCGACGGCCTCGATGGCCTCGGAGACGGTGGCCTCGGGGCGGATCGCCGGGCCGGTGCCGGCCTCGTCGGACGAGGACGCGGGGCGCATCGCCGTACGGACGGTGAGGACCTGCTCGCGCGGGACGTCTCGGACGAACTCGCGGACGTAGTCGTCGGCGGGCGAGCCGACGATCTCCTCCGGGGTGCCGAGCTGGACCACGCGCCCGTCGCGCATCAGGGCGATGCGGTCGCCGAGCTTGAGGGCTTCCTGGAGGTCGTGGGTGATGAAGACCATCGTGCGGCCCTCCTCGCGGTGCAGCCGGACGACCTCCTCCTGCATGTCCCGCCGGATCAGCGGGTCGAGGGCGCTGAACGGCTCGTCGAAGAGCAGCACCTCGGGGTCGACGGCCAGGGCGCGGGCGAGGCCGACGCGCTGGCGCTGGCCGCCGGAGAGCTGGCCGGGGCGGCGCTGCTCCAGGCCCTCCAGGCCGACCTTGGCGACGATGGCGGCGGCGCGCTCGCGGCGCTCGGCGCGGGCGACGCCCTGGACCTCCAGGCCGTAGGCCACGTTGTCGAGGACCGTGCGGTGCGGGAGCAGGCCGAAGTGCTGGAAGACCATCGCGGCCCGGTGCCGGCGCAGTTCGCGCAGCCGGGACTTGTCCATGGCGCGGACGTCCTCGCCGTCGATGGCGATGGAGCCCGCGGTCGGCTCGATGAGGCGGGTCAGGCAGCGTACGAGGGTGGACTTGCCGGAGCCGGACAGGCCCATGACGACGAAGACCTCGCCCTTGCGGACGTCGAAGGAGACGTCGGCGACGGCGGCCGTGCAGCCGGTGCGCGAGCGAAGCTCGGCGGGGCTCAGGGCTGCCAGTTGGGGGTCGGCGGGGACGCGGTCGGCCTTGGGGCCGAAGACCTTCCACAGCCCGTCCACGGCGAAGACGGGAGCCGCGCTCCCGTCCGTACCCGGCGGCGTGGCGGCGCTGGTGCCGGTGGTGGAGGTGCTCATCGGGCGTCACCGCCGATCAGCTCGACGGCGCGCTCGCCGACCATGAGGACGCCGATCATCGGGTTCACGGCGGGCATGGTCGGGAAGACGGAGGCGTCGGCGATGCGGATGCCCTCCAGGCCCCGGATGCGCAGCTCGGGGTCGACGACGGCCTGTGCGTCGGTGGCGGCGCCCATCCGGCAGGTGCCCGCCGGGTGGTAGACGGTGTGGGCGACCTTGCGGGCGTACTCGCTCAGCTCCTCGTCACCGGTGACATCCGGGCCGGGGCAGACCTCGCGCTTGAGCCAGCCGGCCAGCGGCTGCGTCTTCGCGATCTCGCGGGCGATCCTGATGCCGTCGACGAGGGTGCGGCCGTCGTAGTCGTCCTCGTCGGTGAAGTAGCGGAAGTCCAGGGCGGGCTTCACGGACGGGTCGGCGCTGGTGAGGTGGAGGCGGCCGCGGGACTTCGGCTTGGGGATGTTCGGGGTCATCGAGACGCCGGACTCCGGGCGTTCGTAGCCGAGGCGCTCCGGGTTGTCCGTGAACGGTATCTGGTAGAAGTGGAACATCAGGTCGGGGCCCGCGTGTTCGGGGTCGCGGCGCACGAAGAGACCGGCGTCGGAGTCCATCGCGGAGTTGTCCGGGATGGGCCCCTCGGTCTCCCAGACGATCACCGACTCGGGGTGGTCGAGCAGGTTCTCGCCGACGCCGGGCAGGTCGAGCGCCACGGGTATGCCGAGCGCTTCGAGGTCCTGGCGGGGGCCGATGCCGGAGTGCAGCAGCAGGCGCGGCGAGTCGACCGCCCCGGCGCACAGCACCACCTCGTTGCGCGCCTTGACCAGGATCTCCTCGCCGTCCTTGGTGCGGACGTGGACGCCCTCGGCGCGGGTGCCGGACAGCTCCAGCCGGTACGCCCAGGTCTCCAGCATGAGGGTGAGGTTGGGGCGCTCGTCCATCACGGGGTGCAGGTACGCCACCGAGGCGGACGAACGCTTGTTGTTCTCGGGGTGGTAGGCGAGGTCGAAGAAGCCGGCGCCCTCGGTGAACGGCTTCTTGTTGAAGCCGTCGATCCGCGGGACCTCCAGCGCCTTCTGCGCGGAGTCGACGAAGTCCCGGGCGATGGCGTTCCGGTCCTTCTCGTCGACGGGGACGATGTTGTTCTTCAGCCGCGCGTAGTAGGCCTCCATCTGCACCGCGCCCCAGCCCTTGGCGCCCGCGGCCTCCCACTCGTCCCAGTCGGACGGCAGCGGCTTGAAGGCGATGAGGGTGTTGTGCGAGGAGCAGCCGCCGAGCACGCGGGCGCGGCTGTGCCGGATGTGCGAGTTGCCGCGCGGCTGCTCGGTGGTGGGGTAGTCGTAGTCCAGTTCGCCGCCGAGCAGGCCCATCCAGCGGCGCAGGGTGAGTACGTCGTCGCGGCCGACGTCGCTGGGGCCGCCTTCGATGACGGCGACGGTGACGTCCGGGTTCTCGGTGAGCCGTGAGGCGATCACCGATCCCGCCGTGCCACCGCCGATGACGACGTAGTCGTAGACGTGAGTGGTATCTGGCATGGGGGTACTCCAGTGGGGCGAGCGGATGGTGCGGGGAGATGCGTGGAGGTGCGCGATATCAGCCGGTGAACCAGCGGACGGGCTTCGGGGCGAGGTTCTGGTAGACGTGCTTGCTCTCGCGGTACTCGGCCAGGCCCGCGGGGCCGAGTTCGCGGCCCACGCCGCTCTTGCCGAAGCCGCCCCACTCCGCCTGCGGCAGGTAGGGGTGGAAGTCGTTGATCCAGACGGTGCCGTGCCGCAGCCGGCCCGCGACCCGGCGGGCCCGTCCCGCGTCGGCGGTCCAGACGGCACCGGCCAGACCGTACTCGGTGTCGTTGGCCAGGGCTACGGCCTCGTCCTCGGTGCGGAAGGTCTCGACGGTGAGGACCGGTCCGAAGACCTCCTCCCGGACGACCCGCATCTCGCGGTGGCACTGGTCGAGGACGGTCGGCTCGTAGAAGTAGCCGCCCTCCGGCCGCTCCGGGGACGGCTCGGGCCGCTTGCCGCCGCTGCGCAGCACGGCGCCCTCGGCGAGGGCGGAGGCGACGAAGTCCTCGGTCTTGGCGCGCTGCTGCTCGGAGACGAGCGGGCCGCACTCGACGCCGTCCTCGGTGCCGCGGCCGAGGCGGATCCCGGCGGCGCGGCGGGCGAGTTCGGCGACGAAGCGTTCGCGGACCGACTCCTCGACGATGAGGCGGCCACCGGCCGAGCAGACCTGTCCGCTGTGGATGAAGGCGGCGTTGAGGGCCTGGTCGACGGCGGTGTCGAAGCCGTCCTCGGTCGCGCAGGCGTCGGCGAAGACGACGTTGGGGTTCTTGCCGCCGAGTTCGAGGGCGACCTTCTTGACGGTGACGGCGGCGGCCTGGGCGACCTTGGTGCCGCTGACCAGGCCGCCGGTGAAGGAGACCAGGTCGACGTCGGGGTGCTCGGCGAGCCGGGCGCCGACCGTGTGACCGGGACCGGTGACGATGCCCGCGACGCCGGTGGGGAGGCCGGCCTCGACGAGCAGGTCGATCAGGGCGACGGTGGTGAGCGGGGTGATCTCGCTCGGCTTGATCACGAAGGTGTTGCCGGCGGCGAGGGCCGGTGCGATCTTCCAGCTGGCCTGGAGGAGCGGGTAGTTCCAGGGCGTGATCATGGCGCAGACGCCGACCGGCTCGTGCACGACGACGCTGTGGATCTCGGGCGAGCCCGCGTCGACGACCCGGCCGGGGGCCTCGCCGGCGACCAGGTCGGCGAAGTAGCGGAAGGCGTCGGCGACGCAGTCGATGTCGACGCGCCCCTCCTCGACCGTCTTGCCCGCGTCGCGGCTCTCCAGCAGGCCGAGGGTCTCGCGGTCGCGGACGAGGAGGTCGGCGGTGCGGCGCAGCAGGGCGGCGCGCTCGGCGACCGGGGTGTGCGGCCACGGCCCTTCGTCGAACGCCCGCCGGGCGGCGGCCACCGCGAGGTCGGTGTCCTGCTCGTCGCCCTCCGCGACCACGGCGAAGGGCAGGCCGTCGGCGGGGTCGAGGATGTCGCGGGTCGCGCCGGAGGACGCGGCCAGCCACCGGCCGCCGGCGTGGATGGTCCGGTGCCCCCGGTCCGCCTGGGTTTCCGTGCTGTTCGCCATGGTGGGATTGCCTTCCGTTCCTGATCAACGCCCCTGTGTCACACGCGTGTCACTGCCGGGGACCGTGAGCCCCTGCCCCACCGCCCCTCATGCATGCCGATTCGGTCATCGAAAGTGCGGCGCATCACGGAGCAAGGGCGCGAAAGGGGCATAGCGGCCCGGAAATGGGCTTGCGGCAGCCCGGAGACGGGCCCGTGGAGGGCCGGAAACGGGGACGGGCCCCGCGCCGGTCGAACCGGAGCGGGGCCCGTCTGAGGGCGGGGTGGGCTCAGAGGAGGCCGAGACCGCGGACCGCGTCGCGCTCCTCCGACAGCTCCTTGACGGAGGCGTCGATACGGGCGCGGGAGAACTCGTTGACGTCGAGACCCTGGACGATCTCGTACGTGCCGTCCTTGGTGGTGACGGGGAAGGAGGAGATGAGGCCCTCCGGGACGCCGTAGGAGCCGTCCGACGGGATGCCCATGGAGGTCCAGTCGCCGTCGGCGGTGCCGTTGACCCACGTGTGCACGTGGTCGATGGCGGCGTTGGCGGCGGAGGCGGCCGACGAGGCGCCGCGGGCCTCGATGATGGCCGCGCCGCGCTTGGCGACGGTCGGGATGAACTCGTCGGCCAGCCACTTCTCGTCGTTGACGGTCTCGGCGGCGTTCTTGCCGCCGATGGTGGCGTGGAAGATGTCCGGGTACTGGGTGGCGGAGTGGTTGCCCCAGATGGTCAGGCGCTTGATGTCGGCGACCGTCGAGCCCGTCTTCTTCGCGAGCTGGGTCAGCGCGCGGTTGTGGTCCAGGCGGGTCATCGCGGTGAAGCGCTCCGCGGGTACGTCCGGGGCGGCGGCCTGGGCGATCAGGGCGTTGGTGTTGGCCGGGTTGCCGACGACGAGGACCTTGATGTCGTCCGCGGCGTGGTCGTTGATGGCCTTGCCCTGCGGCTTGAAGATGCCGCCGTTGGCCTCCAGGAGGTCGCCGCGCTCCATGCCCTTGGTGCGGGGGCGGGCGCCGACGAGGAGGGCGACGTTGGCGCCGTCGAAGGCGACGTTCGGGTCGTCGGTGATCTCGATGCCCTGGAGGAGCGGGAACGCGCAGTCGTCCAGCTCCATCGCGGTGCCCTCGGCGGCCTTGAGCGCCGGGGTGATCTCCAGGAGGCGGAGCTTGACCGGCACGTCCGCGCCGAGCAGCTGGCCGGAGGCGATGCGGAAGAGCAGGGCGTAACCGATCTGGCCGGCCGCGCCGGTGACGGTGACGTTCACGGGAGTGCGGGTCATGGCGTTCTCCGTATGACAGCTGGCGGTGGGGCGTCCCTGCCCCGGGCATTTGATCGATCTCTTGATACCAAGAGACCGATCCGGCCGTCAGGCTATCGCGCCCGCGGTGTCCGGGACGTCCGGGTCGGTGTGGCCCGGCCCACAGGGGCGTCCCGGCGGCGCCGGGCGCGCGGGCGGGGCGACGGAAAGGCGGCCGCCCGTCCGGGAGAGGGGGGACGAAGGCGACCGCCGTTTCGGGGGATACCGTTGCCGGACTCCCGTGGGGGTACTTCTCGCCTGCCCGGGTCCTCGCCGGACATGCCTGCCCCCGGCGAACTTTCTTCGCGGGCCTGCTCGGTGCGCCCGCTCGGTGTGTCTGCTCCGTGCGTCTGCTCCGTGCGTCTGCTCGGTGCACCCGCCGCGTGCCGTCCCGCCGCCTACTCCGTGCAGCCCTGGACGCCGGACGCGGTCGTCACGCACGCCTCCGCCGCGGCCGCGGACTTCACCGCCACCATCGGGGTGTACGCGACGGTGTCGCCGACTCCGGAGACCGTCCCCGTCTGCTGGTCCCTGCCCTCGGCGCTCACCTGGACCTCGTCGCCCTGGGCGGCCTGGGTCACGCGGGCCCACGCCGCACCGCAGGTCTTGCTGTAGCGGACCTCGACCGCGGTCGTGCCGACGGTGGCGGTCGCGGCGGTGGTGACCAGTTCGCCTCCGCAGCCCATGACCTCCGGGTCCTTGCCGGTGCAGGCGTCGCCGCTGCACTTCACGCCCGGCGGCAGCTGCTGCTCGCTGCTCACCGTGGGGGACGGGGAGGGCTTGGTGCCCTCGTTCTTCTCGTCCCCGCCGTCGTTCAGCAGGAAGAAGGCGCCCGCGATCACGACGAGTACGCCCACGGCACCCGCGACGAACGTCGTCATCCGCCTGCTGCCGCCCCCGCCCGGCCGGCCGCGCGAGCCCGAGCCGCCGCGCGGGGGCTCGCCGTATCCGGCGGAGGGACTCCGGCCGTCGGACGCGGCGGGGCCGGGCGCCGCCGCGGGGCCCATGGCCGTCGCGGCCTCGCCGGAACCGGCCCGGTGCCCGGGGCGTGCCGTGCGGTCACCGGTCGGTGCGGGTCCCCGGTATCCGGCCAGGCCCCACGAGTTGCCGTCGGTGGCGCCGCCCGCGGACGGGGCGTCGGAGAACGGGGCGGAGGGGGCGCCGGTCGGGCCGCCGCCCCGGACCGGGCCGGCGGCCGAGTCGGGGCTGTCCGCCGCCGTCGGCTGCGCGGGGACCGTCGGCCCCAGCGTGGGCGCCACCCCGGCGGGACCCGCGACGCCGGGAGCGGCCGACGCGCCGCCTCCGTGGCGGCCGGAGCGGCTTCCGCGGCCGTTCCTGCCGCCGTGGGCCGGTCCCGCGGTCTTGCCGGACGTGGTGCCCAGATCGCCGAGGGCGGCACGCGCCTGGGATATGCGGATGGCCTCCATGGTCATGTCGTGGCGCATCTCCGAGCGGCTCCAGGCGCGCTCGGCCAGCTCCCACATGGTGGTCAGGTGCAGGGGGTTGGTCCCCGTCACCTCCGCCAGGGCGATGATGGCGCCCTTCGGCGCCAGCAGCCGTCCGTTCAGGTATCGCTCCCAGGACGTCTTGCTGTAGCCCGTGGCGTCGGCCACCGACGCGACGCTCAGTTCACTGCGGTCCACGAGTCGGCGCAGCTGGCCGGTGAACTCTTTGATCTGCGGATCGAGTTCCTCCGGCAAGGCCTTCCAACGAGGCACTGCTTCCCCCCTCTTCCCCCGGTACGTGCTGGTCGTTCCCCCGCCGTTCTGGCTACCCACAGGGATGCGCCCGATCAGGAGCTCAGTTCCCGGGGTGGGGGCGCACAGGAGCACAGAGGCCGCAGGCATGCACGGTCGCACGCCCACCGACACCTGGTCCAGTCTCCCACCGGCGTTCCCGTGCTGGTGACGGAACCCCTGAACGGAGCCGTTTCCGGGGCCCGCGTGACGGAGTAGCGGAACGGTCACTTCCGTGCCACAGCGCCCTGACAGGCGTTGAACAGCGCGTTCGACGTGCAGGAGTGTGGATCCCGACGGCGGCCCGTCCTTCCACGGGGGTGGGGACGGGCCGCCGTTCGAGCGGGGCTTCGCTAACTGCTTACGGTGAAGTGCAGCAGATCGTTCAGGAACGGGATCTTCAGCGGCGCGTTCGGCTGGGCCATCAGCGCCAGCATGGCGATGGCGGTGCCCAGCACGCCGTAGGTGACGATGTCCGTGAAGCGCGAGCGGACCGCGAGCATGCCGACGTCCGGCACGGACCAGCGCAGCGCGGCGCCGATCAGCAGCGCGACGCCGACGAGCACCAGTCCCCACCGGAACACGTCGAGCCCGGTGATCAGCAGGCCGATCCCGACCAGGCCGGCCACGGTGAGCACCGGCCACTGCCGGGCGGGCGCCGGGGCGTCGCCGGCCGCGGCCCGGCCGCCGCCCTCGGGGCGCGCGGTGTCGCGGGTGAAGAGCGGGAACCGGCGCGTGGCGCGTTTCGGCCTGCCCTGGGCGTCGGGCGCGCTGACCGGGTCCCGGACGACGATCTCCTCGGGATCTTCGGCGTTGTCGGGGGCCTCGGGGTCCTCGGGGTCCGAGGCGTCCCCCGCACGGTCGGGGCGCCCGGTCTTCTCGGCGGACCCGGCGGACCCGTTGGACCCGGCGGACCCGGCGGTGTCGCCGGAGTCCGGCGCCCGTTCCGCGCCCTCGGTGGCCTCGGTGACCTCGGTGACCTCGGTGCCCTCGACCGCCTCGGTGCCCTCGGCCCTGTCCGCCCTGTCGGCGCGCACGGCGGTGTCCTCCCGGGCCTGAGCGCGGTCCGTCGTCCGGCCCGGGCGCTCGGCGTGGGTGTCCTCAGCCGGCACGGCGCTCCGCCGCCTCCACCACGTTGACGAGCAGCTCGGCGCGGGTCATCGGGCCGACGCCGCCGGGGTTCGGGGAGATCCAGGCGGCGACCTCGGCCACGTCCGGGTGGACGTCGCCCACGATCTTGCCCTCGGCGTTGCGGGAGACGCCCACGTCGAGGACGGCGGCGCCCGGCTTCACGTCCTCGGCGCGGACCAGGTGCGGGGAGCCGGCCGCGGCGACGACGATGTCGGCGCGCTTGAGGTGGGCGGACAGGTCCCGGGTGCCGGTGTGGCACTGGGTCACGGTGGCGTTCTCGCTGCGCCGGGTGAGCAGCAGCGGCATCGGGCGGCCGATGGTGACCCCGCGGCCGACGACCACGACCTCGGCGCCCTTGATCTCCACGCCGTAGCGGCGCAGGAGGGTGAGGATGCCGTTGGGGGTGCAGGGCAGCGGCGCCGGCTCGTTCAGGACCAGGCGGCCGAGGTTCATCGGGTGCAGGCCGTCCGCGTCCTTGTCCGGGTCCATCAGCTCCAGGATGCGGTTCTCGTCGATGCCCTTGGGCAGCGGCAGCTGGACGATGTAGCCGGTGCAGGCCGGGTCCTCGTTCAGCTCGCGGACGACCGCCTCGATCTCGTCCTGGGTCGCCGTGGCCGGCAGGTGACGCTGGATGGAGGCGATGCCGACCTGCGCGCAGTCGCGGTGCTTGCCGGCGACGTACTTCTGGCTGCCGGGATCGTCGCCCACCAGGACGGTGCCGAGACCGGGTGTGACACCCCTCTCCTTCAGCGCCGCCACGCGGGCGGTCAGTTCGGACTTGATCGCGGCTGCGGTGGCCTTGCCATCGAGAATCTGGGCGGTCATGCCCCCATCCTCGCGGATGACCGGCCCCCGGTTCCAATCCGGCCGGCATCCGGTCGTCGATTGATGATCGACGTTGTTGCACTTGCACAACACCTTGTGAGCGGGCTGGACAAGTAAGAGACCGGTCAAGAACGATTGGGGTGCACAGTGCCGCGGGGCCGTACCGGGGGGACGAACCGCAACGAAGAAACTCCTCCGACTCGCGCCGCGCGCCGTCCCCGCACCTGACAGCGACGGAGGAAGTCCCGCCATGAGTTTCGGCGATCCGAACAACCCTTACGGCCCGCCCCAGGGCGGCGGCCAGCAGCCGAACTACGGCTACCCCCAGCAGCAGCCCCAGGGACAGCCCGGCTACGGCTACCCCGCGGCCCCGCCGGTACAGCAGCCGTACGGCGGCGGCTACGCGCCCGCCCCGGTGGCGATGCCCGGCTCGGTGAAGGCAGCGCGCGTGATGCTGTTCGTCCTGGGCGGCTTCCAGGTCATCGGCGGCCTGCTGATGATGATCGCCAGCGCCTGGTTCTCGGAGGAGTTCGAGGACGCGGTCAACTCCGACCCGAGCCTGTCGGCAGAGGACGCGGACGCCGCCGCCAGCGTCGGCACCGGCATCATGATCGTCCTCGGGGTCATCGTGCTGGCGTTTGCGTTCTGGGCGATATTCACGGGCGTCAAGTTCGCCACGGGCCGGGGCGGGGTGCGCGTCTCCGCGATCATCTACGCGTCGGTGGTCACCCTGTTCAGCGTCATCAGCCTGTTCACGGCGAACGTCTTCGCCCTCATCAGCCTGGTGCTCGGCATCCTGATCATCGTCTTCCGCGCCAACCGGAACGGCAGCTACTGGTTCACCCGCCCGCAGTACTGAAGCCGTACTGAACCGGCTTACGCCAGTGCGTACTTCTCGCCAATCACGTCACAGGGCCGTGTCTCACCCGTACGAGGGGGGCACGGCCCTGGCGCGTCGCAATAGTCTGACGCGGGTAGCCGTCAGGCACGGGGAGACGCACCTTGTTCAGCATCATCGTGGTACCTCCGCCGACCTCGGAGGACGAACACAGCAGCGCCCAGCTCCGGCTCGCACCCGGCGAACGGCTCGTCTTCGGACGCGCCGTGCCCGAGGGCGGGCTGCTGATCGCGCACGACGGGGTGTCCCGCCGGGCCGGTGAGATCACCGCCCACGGCACCTTCTGGACCATGAGCAACCTCTCGGCCCGCCAGACGTACGTGGTGGAGAACCCGGAGGGCGCGGGCGAGCACATCAAGGTCGCCCCGGGGCGGCTGGACGCGCCGGTGCCGTTCGAGTTCTCGCGGATCGTGCTGCCCGCGGCGGGTGACCTGCTGCCGGTCGAGGTGTGGGCGCCGCGCCACGACTATCTGCGCGCCGAGGACGGCGCCGACGGCGAGCCGACCGCGCCCGCCTTCTCCGTCGACCGCACCAAGCGGTACTTCGCGGTGCTGGCCGCGCTGTGCGAACCGCGGCTGCGCGGGGCGCCGCACGCGCCGCTGCCGACCATGGACCAGGTCGTCGAGCGGCTCCGCCCGGCCTGGCCGACCGCGTCCCGTACGTCGGTGCAGTGGAACATCGACTACCTCGCCGTGAAACTGCGGCTGAAGCCGGGCCCGGAGACCGCCGACCCGGGCCCGCGACTGAACGGCAAGAAGGAGTCGCTGGTCTCCCTGGCGCTCCGCTTCGACCTGGTCCGCGAGGACGACCTGGCGCTCCTCGCGCCACCGTCCGGACGGGCGCCGCGATGACCGAGCCGTACGCCGTCCCGGTGCCCCGGGGCTACCGCGTGGGCGGGTGGGAGGTGCGCGAGCCGATCGCCACCGGCGCCTTCGGCAGCGTGTACGCCGCACGCCGCGTCGAGAGCACCGGAGGCGCCGAGGGCGGGGGTGGAAGCGGCGGGCACCTGCCGGACACGGCCGCCCTGAAGTTCCTGCCCACCGGCACCGGCACCCCGCGGCAACTCGCCCACCTGCGGGACCTGGTCGAGCGCGAGATCGCGCTGCTGCGCCGGCTGCGGCAGCCCCGGCTGATCCGGATGTACGAGACCCTCACCGTCGACGACCCCGGCCACCCCCGGCTGGACGGCGCCACCGTCCTCGTCCTGGAGCGGGCGGAGGGCTCCCTGTCCGCCCTGATCGCCGCCGCGCCCCGCCCGCCGGACGGGCCCGCGCTGCTCGCCCAGGTCTGCGAGGGGCTGGCGCAGCTGCACCGGGCGGGCTGGGTGCACGGTGACCTGAAACCGGCCAACGTCCTGCTGATGGCGGACGGTTCGGTGCGGCTGGCCGACTTCAACATGGCCGCCGAGCTGGAGGGCACCCACGCCTACACGCCCGCCTTCTCCACCCCGGACTACACACCGCCCGAACTGCTCTGGTCCGAGATCGGCGAACGCGGCCGCCGCATCCGGCCGTCCGCCGACGTGTGGGCCTTCGGTGTCCTCGCCCACCTCGTCCTCACCGGCTCCTTCCCGCTGCCCGGCGGCACGCCGACGGCCCGTCGCGACGCCGCCGTCGCCTACGCCCGCGGCACCCACGAGCTGCGGCTCTCCCCCGAACTGCCTCAGGCGTGGCGGGAGATCGTGCGGGACTGTCTGACCCGGACGCACGCCGGCCGGACCGGCACCGCCGCCCTGCTGCGCCGGGTGACGGCGGCCGCGGACGCCGCGAGCGGGGCGGCGAGGTTCTCGCTCCGGGCCCGGGGCGGCACCCGACGGGGCGTTGTCGCGGCCTCGGCCGCGGGCACCGTGGCGCTGGCCGCGCTCGCCTACGGCGTCGTCTCCTGGGCCGGTGACGGCCGGCCGCCCGCCGCAGGCCCGCGCGGCGGCGGCACCGCGAGCGTCTCCGCCGCCGCCTACGGCGCGGACGTGCTGCGCACCGACCGCGACGTGCCGCCCGCCTACCGGCTGCTGATCGTCGAGACGGCGCACGACTGCGACCGGAAGGAGGTCAGCGCGGCCCTGATCGCGGCCATGCTGAAGGTGGAGAGCGGCTTCGACCCGGACCTGTCCGACCCGGCCAGGAACGAGTACGGCATCGCCCGCTGGACCCCGAGCGTGCTGCGCTGGTGGATGAACGAGGACGGCACACCCGGCGAGACCGTCCCGGAGCCGCCGTTCCCGCCCGCCGAGTCCATCCCCGCGATGGGCCGCTACCTGTGCTGGATCACGCCCCGTCTGGAGGCCGGCCTGCCCGGCGACCGCTCCGTCCTGGTCGCCGTCGCGTACCGGACGTCGTACAAGAAGGTGAACGACGCGGGCGGGGTTCCCCCGAAGTACCGTGACTACGCCGACCGCGTCGCCCACCACCTCAAGGAGTACACGCCCGAGGGGCCCGAGTGACCCTGTGACGTCCCAGGTTCACGCGACCCGCCGGGCCGTCCGAATGCTTAGGGTGCCCTCACCCGCTCCCCGTACGCTGCCCTTGTTGGACTGGGGAAGGGTGACCTCGAGGGTCTCGGGGGAGGGGACGACTCCATGTACAGCGTCATCGTCGTGCCGCCGTCGTGCGGCAGTGTGGACGAACAACTGAGGATCAGCGCGGGTGAGCGCATCGAGTTCGGCAGAGCCGAGCCCAGCGGCGGACTCGCCATCGCACACGCGGGCGTGCCCCGGGTCGCCGGGGAGATCGCGGCCCACCGAACGTTCTGGCTGCTGAGCAATCTCAGCGTGGACCAGACCTACGTGGTGGAGAACCCGGAGGGCGCGGGTGAGCACATCAAGGTCGGCCCGGGGCGGGTGGAGGCGCCGGTGCCGTTCGAGCTGGCGCGCGTGACCCTGCCCGCGGCGGGGGACCTGCTCACCTTCGACGTCTGGGCACCGCGGCACGCCATCCGCAGCATCGAGCGCCACGGTCTCGACGGGGCCGGCACCGTCCCGGCCTTCGCCCTGGACCGCACCAAGCGGTACTTCGCGGTGCTGGCCGCCCTGTGCGAGCGGCGCCTGCGCGGTGAGCCCCGTGCCCCGTTGCCCGCGGTCGAGGAGATCGTGGAGCGGCTGCGCCCAAGCTGGCCCAAGGTCAGCCGCTCCGCCGTCTACTGGAACATCGACTACCTCGCGGTCAAGTTACGGCTGAGACCCGGTCCGGACACCGCCGAGCCGGGCCGGCGCACCCACGGCAAGAAGGAGTCCCTCGCCTCACTCGCCCTCCGCTTCGACCTGGTCCGCGAGGACGACCTCGTGGTGCTCGCCCCGGCCCCGAGCGGAGCGGCACGGTGACCGGGCGGCCGTACGCGGTCCCGGTGCCGAAGGGCTTCCGGGTCGGGCCGTGGGAAGTGCGTGAGCCGCTGGCGTCCGGCGCGTTCGCCACCGTCTACGCAGGGGTCCGCCACGCGTCCGGCGGGCCCCGCCGGACCTCCGACACCGGTGAACTGCCGCAGCGCGCGGCGCTGAAGTTCCTGCCCACCGGCACCCGCACCCCGCGACAACTGCACCATCTGCGCGACCTGGCCGAGCGCGAGGTGCAGCTGCTGCGGCGGCTGCGCTCGCCCCGCCTGATCCGGATGTACGACACCCTCACGGTCGACGACCCGGACCATCCGGAGCTGGACGGCGCGACCGTGCTGGTGCTGGAGCGGGCCGAGGGCTCCCTGGACGCCGTACTGACCCGGACGCCGGCCCCGGAGTCGGGGCCCGCCCTGCTGGCGCAGATCTGCGAAGGGCTGCACCAGTTGCACCACGCGGGCTGGGTGCACGGCGACCTGAAACCGGCCAACGTCCTGCTGATGGCGGACGGTTCGGCGCGGCTGGCCGACTTCAACACGGCCGCCGAACTGGAGGGCACCCACGCCTACGCCCCCGCCTTCGCCACCCCGGACTACACGCCGCCCGAACTGCTGTGGCCCGAGGTCGACGAGCGCGGGACGCGGATCCGCCCGTCCGCCGACGTCTGGGCTTTCGGGGTCCTCGCCCACGTGGTCCTGACCGGCGGTTTCCCTCTGCCCGGCGGCACCTCGGAGGACCGCTCCGACGCGGCGACGCGCTACGCCCACGGCCGTGAGGAACTGCGCCTGTCCCCCGGCCTTCCGGCGGCCTGGCGCGACATCCTCCAGGACTGCCTGGCCCCGACCCACGCGGAACGCCCCACCGACACCGCCGCGTTGCTCCGCCGGGTCGAGGAGGCGGCGGGCGCCTCCCGCTCGGCCCGGCTGCCGAGACCGCGTCCCCGGCGATGGCGCCGCCCTGCCTGGGCGGCGGGGCTCGCGGCGGCGCTCGTCGGGGCGGCGAGCCTCGCCCACACCGCCCCGTGGGAGTCAGCGCCCGCCGCCACGGCCCCTCCCACCTGCGAGAAACCCATGGTGTACGAGGGCGCCGACGGCCGCGGACACATGGCGGGCCACAGCGGCACCTGGGACTTCACCGTCAAACGCGGCGACGGCGGCAGCCAGGTCAGGGAACTGCAGTGCCTCCTCCGCCACCTGCACGGCATCCCGGAGGTCGGCGAGGTCGACGGCGACTTCGGCCCGAAGACCCACAGCGGGGTCGTCATCTTCCAGAAGCGGGCGGGACTGGACGCGGACGGCATCGTGGGGCCTGCTACGTGGCAGGCGCTTCGCAAGGGCGGGGAGTCCAGCTGACGGCCTTGGTCGGCGCCGGCTGCCGCTGAGGCGTCCGCGACCGTGCGGGGCGACATGGCATCGCGACGTCACGGCCCGCCCTTCCCTTCGAGGAAGGACGGGCCGCGGCGGATGTGCGGCAGCGCGTCGGCTCAGCAGCGGTGGGTGCCGGCGAAGTCCCAGAACTCGGACCTGGTCTGCGGCCCGGCCAGCCCGTCGACGGCGAGGTTGGCACCGTGGAGGTTCAGGTACCGCTGCAGCGCCTTGATCGTGTTGGGTCCGACGATCCCGTCGATGGAATCGTTGTAGTAGCCCATGGCGTCGAACTTCCGCTGCGCCGCCTTCCAGCTGTTGGTGCCCAGCTGCCCGTCGATCGTGCCGGGGTTGTAGCCGGTGGTGCGCAGCCAGCACTGCCAGCTCTTCGCATGGGCGGTGTCCAGCCCCAGGTTGACCACCGCGAGCGGTGCGACCGCCTCGGCACTCACCGCCTGCCGGGCCGACACGGGAGCCGCCGTGGCCGTGCCTGCGGTCGCCAGGCCGCCGGCGGCGATCCCGACGGCGGCGCTGACACCGACGAGTGCCTTCGTGAGAGCTCGCATGCTGTTCCCCTCCGTGTGGACGTGTCGTGTGCCTGCCCCCCGGCAAGCACAGTGACCAGCTTGGGGAGTTGCCGCGCCGCGCGGTACCTATAACTTTTCGGGGGTGCCTTCCGGAGATTTCGTGCTAAGCGGGCCCTCCAGCCGGGGTGCCCGCCGGTGTCCGGGTGACTACCGGCGGGCCGCTCCGTACGTGCCGCTCAGTGGAAGAAGTGCCGCGTCCCCGTGAAGTACATCGTCACGCCGGCCTTCTTCGCGGCCTCGACGACGAGTTCGTCGCGGACCGAGCCGCCCGGCTGGACCACGGCCTTCACGCCGGCCGCGGTGAGGATCTCCAGGCCGTCCGGGAAGGGGAAGAAGGCGTCGGAGGCAGCGTACGCCCCCTGCGCCCGCTCGGCGCCCGCACGCTCCACCGCCAGCTTCGCGGAGTCGACGCGGTTGACCTGGCCCATGCCGACGCCGACGGAGGCGCCGTCCTTGGCGAGGAGGATCGCGTTGGACTTGACGGCGCGGCAGGCCTTCCAGGCGAAGGCCAGGCCGGCGAGGTCGGAGTCGCTCAGCGCCTCGCCCGTCGCCAGCGTCCAGTGCGCCGGGTCGTCGCCCTCGGCCTGGAAGACGTCCTTGACCTGGGCCAGGCCGCCGCCGTCGATCGGGCGGAACTCGGCGGGCGGCTGCGGCGCCTCGGGGCAGCGCAGTACGCGGATGTTCTTCTTCTTGGTGAGGGCTTCGAGGGCGCCCTCCTCGTAGTCCGGCGCGACGACGACCTCGGTGAAGATCTCCGCGACCTGCTCGGCCATCTCCCTGGACACCGGGCGGTTGACCGCGATCACGCCGCCGAACGCGGAGAGCGGGTCGCAGGCGTGCGCCTTGCGGTGCGCCTCGGCGACGTCCGCGGCGACCGCGATGCCGCACGGGTTGGCGTGCTTGATGATCGCGACACAGGGCTCGGCGTGGTCGTACGCGGCACGGCGGGCGGCGTCCGTGTCGATGTAGTTGTTGTACGACATCTCCTTGCCGTGCAGCTGCTCCGCCTCGGCCAGGCCGCCGCAGCCGCCCGTGTAGAGGGCGGCGGGCTGGTGCGGGTTCTCGCCGTAGCGCAGCACGTTCTTGCGCTCGTACGTCACGCCGATGAACTCCGGGAACTGCTCGCCGTCACCGGCGTACTCCCCGGCGAACCAGCCGGCGACCGCCACGTCGTACTCGGCGGTGTGGCGGAACGCCTCGGCGGCGAGCCGCTTGCGGGCGGTCAGGTCGAAGCCGCCGTCCTGCACGGCGGAGAGCACGTCCGCATACCGGGCGGGGCTCGTGACGACCGCGACGGAGGGGTGGTTCTTGGCGGCGGCGCGGACCATGGACGGGCCGCCGATGTCGATCTGCTCCACGCACTCGTCGGGCGACGCACCGGAGGCGACGGTCTGCTCGAACGGGTAGAGGTTGACCACGACCAGGTCGAACGGCTCCACGCCCAGCTCGCCGAGCTGCTCGCGGTGGCTGTCCAGGCGCAGGTCGGCGAGGATTCCGGCGTGCACCTTGGGGTGCAGGGTCTTGACCCGGCCGTCCAGGCACTCGGGGAAGCCGGTCAGCTCCTCGACCGCGGTGACGGGGACGCCGGCGGCGGAGATACGGCCGGCCGTGGACCCGGTGGAGACGAGTTCGACGCCCGCCTCGTGGAGCCCGCGCGCCAGCTCCTCCAGGCCGGTCTTGTCGTAGACGCTGACGAGCGCCCGTCGGACGGCCCGCTTGTTGCTCTCGGCGGTCACTGGATAACTACCTTTCGTCCCTCGATGCGATAGCCGTTGCGGGCGAGCCGCCCCACGACATCGACGAGCAGCCTTCGCTCGACTTCCTTGATGCGCTCGTGCAGAGCGCTCTCGTCGTCCTCGTCCCGGATCTCCACCACGCCCTGCGCGATGATCGGCCCGGTGTCGACGCCGTCGTCGACGAAGTGGACGGTGCAGCCGGTGACCCTGGCGCCGTACGCGAGCGCGTCCCGCACGCCGTGGGCTCCCGGGAAGCTGGGGAGGAGGGCGGGGTGGGTGTTCACGAACCGCCCCCCGAAGCGGGCCAGGAACTCCTTGCCCACGATCTTCATGAACCCGGCCGAGACCACGAGGTCCGGCTCGTGCGCGGCGACGGCCTCGGCGAGCGCCGCGTCCCACTCGCCGCGGCTCCCGTACTCCTTGACCTTGGTCACGAAGACCGGCAGCCCGGCGCGCTCGGCGCGGGCCAGCCCCTCGATGCCCTCGCGGTCGGCGCCGACGGCGACGATCTCGGCTCCGTAGGCCTCGACGCCGGTGGCGGCGATCTCGTCGAGCAGCGCCTGGAGGTTGGTGCCGGATCCGGAGACCAGCACGACGAGGCGCTTGGCTCGCGGGGCCACGGGCTTGGCGGCCACGGTGAGGGCCTTTCTCGGGGAAGCGGTACGTTCGTCGGTTTGTACAGTCGTACGAATGCTTCGCGCCCCGGGATACGGGGAAGTCTACGAAGCGGCCGACCGTCAGCAACGATACCGGCACACCGGACGGCCCCCTCGGGACGGGGGCGTGGCCGGAAGGTAGCGTCTGCGTGGAGCCGGACCGGGAACGCGACCTGCGCGTCACGCGTTCACCAGTCGTGCCGACCCGTTCGCCCGTTCCACCCGTTCATCGCCGCCAAGGGGAAGACGCTCACTTGATGCCGGACCGCAGCCTGAGACCGCTCACGCTCCCCCAGCAGTCGGCGCAGCCAGGGGGGCGCAGCACCGTGGTGCTGCGGGAGCGCCCCTCGTCACCGCCCGACACGCCCTCGGACCGCGGCAACGGCGGCGGGCAGGACGGCTCCCAGGACAACCCGGCCACCCCGGACCGGGACAACCCGTTCGCCCCGCCCCCGGAGGGCACGCCGGACCGGCCCTGGCAGCCGCGGCACCCGTCGGGCGACGGCGGCGACCCGCAGGGCTCGTCCGGTTCCCAGGGCGGCGGGCGTTCGCCGTGGGGCGGTCAGTGGAGCGACCGGCAGCCCGGCCGCTCCTCCGGCGGCTTCGGTGAGCGGCCCGGCGCTTCCGGTTCGGGTCCCGAGGGGCAGGGCGGCGGCCCGGGCCCGCGCTGGGACCCCACGGACCCGTCCCAGCGGCGTGCGCGCTACGCCCTGCTGTGCGGCATGTGGGCCCTCTTCTTCGCGCTCTTCACCTGGCCGTACGTGGCGCTGCTGCTCGGCGCGCTGGCCCTGTACTGGGGCATCAGCTCCCTGCGCGCCAAGCCCCGCGCCGCCGCCGACCCGGAGACCCCGGCCCGCCCCGCCGAGCAGACCGGCCGCCCGCAGCGCACCGCGGCCATCAGCGGCCTGGTCACGTCGTCCCTGGCCATCCTCCTGGTCGCCGCGTCCTTCGGCGCCCAGCTGGTCTACAACGACTACTACACCTGCCGCGAGGACGCCCTGACCAATGCGGCGAAACAGGGCTGCGAGCGCCTGCTCCCGGAACAGCTGCGGGACCTGCTGGGCACGGAGGGCTAGCCGCCGCTCGCAGCCCGTCCGGCGTTTGAGGACGAGGCCGTCAGGCCGAAGGGGGGTCTGGGGGCGCAGCCCCCAGGGACGGGAAGGGTGGGGGCGGCGGGGGCGAAACACCCTCACCGCTAGCCCCGCGGCGGCGGCTCAGCCGGAGAATCGACCGGCAGCAGATCGTACGGCCCGCCGCCACCCTCGTCGTCACCGTCGTACAGCCCGAACGGCACCGCCTCCTCGTCGTCACCGTCGTACAGCCCGAACGGCACCGCCTCCTCGTCCGCCTCCCCCGCCTCCCCCGCATCCCCGCCGACCTCCGCATCGCCCCCGCCACCCCGCTTCCACCACCGCCCCACGAAGGGCACCGGCGCCCGCCCCCGCCCGCCCCCGTCGGCCACCTCGCCGCCGTCCACGACCGGCTCCCGCACGGCAGCACCCCGCCCCCGCCAGGCCCGCACCGCCACCGCCACCGGCACCGCCGGCACCACGATCCACGCCAGCGTCGCGCCCCCGGCCTGCCACCACACCGGACCGAACCGCGCGAGGGCACCGCTCCCGAGCGGCCCGCCCGCGAACGCGGCCAGCAGGGCGACGAGCACCGCGCACAGCACGGCGGCCACGACGGCGGACCCGGCGGTCCGCCGCCACGACCACACCCCGCCGCCCCCGCCGCTCCCGCCGCCCCCGTCACCCCGGGCGGTTTCCCCCAGCGCCGCTCCCACGGGGGCCCCCGTGGCCGCCCGCGCCGTGAACCACCCCACCACCGTCCCCGCCACCAGCGGCACCCCTCCCACCGCCCAGTGCAGCGGCGTACCGGGCCCCGCGTCCGGCACAGCCGCCAGCAGCGGGAACGGCGGCAGCAGCGGGGCCGGGGCGGAGGCCAAGGGGTGCACGACATGCCCGGCGCCGAGCGCGAACCCGGGGCCGAGGGCGTAGACCGCCGCCCACACCGCCGCGTTCGGCACCAGCGCCAGGCAGAGCAACAGTACGGCGAACCGCCCGGACCAGCCCTCGGTCAGCCGCAGGAAGGCCTCCTGCGCGGCGGCCCCGTGCCACACCAGCGAGACCCCCACCAGCAGCGCCCCGCCCCCGACGAGCACCGCCGCACCGGCGCCCGCGGCGCGCGCCGAGGCGCCCAGGCGCGCGTCCGGCTCCACCATCAGCTCCCGCAGGTTCCGCGGCAGCACGCGCAGCGCCCGGCCCACCGGCCCGCCCGGCCGGCCGAACGCCGTCCACACGCCCGCGCCCGCGGCGCCCATGGCGACCAGCGGCAGACAGAGGCCGGCCCACCACCAGGAGGGCCGCAGCGCGCCGCCCGTCGCGTACAGCACGACGGGCCCGGCGACGCAGAGGTAGCCGGCGACGACCCCCACCCAGGCGAAGCGCGCGGAGACCGGCGGCGGCCCGGCGTCCCGGAGGCCCCCCTCCCCCGCGAAGCCCGTCCCGGCCCCCGCCCCGGGTCCGGAGCCGACGGCCACGCCCACCCCGTCACCGGGGTCGGTGGCGTCCCGGGCCGCGCGGTGCAGCAGCCACACCGGCAGCAGGACCAGCAGCAGCGGGGTGACGCCCACCGGAGCGGGGGCGCCGGAGAGCGTGTCGGCGCGGACCAGTTCGGCACCGTGCGCCAGCACCCAGAGGGAGGCGGCGACGTGCAGGGTGCCCTCGGGGCCGCTGTCGGGGTAGGGCGAACTGATCCACAGCAGGGTGACCAGCGCGGCGCACGAGGCGAGTCCCAGCACCGCCGCGACCGCGCCCCCCAGGAGACCGGCGCCCAGGCCGGGCGACCGGTCGCGCCAGCGGGTGCGCAGCAGGGTCAGCGGGGCCGGGCGGGCGGTCGTCTGGGTCACGCCCGCCATGCTCCCAACGACACGCGCTTTCCCGGCGTAACAGGCGAAGCACCGTTGTGTCGCCCAATATATGTTTATGTTCTTTTTCGTACGAAGGGGCGCCCTGTGACACGGAGCCCTGGAACCCCGCTCCCCCCTCCCAAGGCCCGCCGACGCCTGCGCGAGGCGGCCTCGCTGACGCAGACTCAGCTCGCGGACCGGATGGGCGTCACCCGCGCGACGGTCCGTACGTGGGAGAGCGGTCGCACGACACCACGCGGCCGGAAGCGGGAGGCGTACGCGGAACTGCTGAAGACCCTGGCCGAGCAGGAGTCGGCAGCGGCGAAGCCGGCGCCGGTGCCCGTCGTCGTGGCCGTCCGCACCGGCCCCGGGAGCCCGGCCGAGGACACCGACAGCCTCGTCCTGCCGGCGAAGGCGCTGCCCACGGAGGAGCAGCAGGAAAGGCGACCGGAACCGATGCCGGAACCGGTGCCGGAGCCGGAGCCGGTCGCGCTGACGCCCGCTCAGGCGTTCGACGCGCTGTACGAGTTCGGCACCCCCGCCCTCGTACGGCAGACCTTCCTGCTGACCGGACGCCGGGAGCTGGCACGCGAGTCGGTGGAGCGGGCCTTCCAGACCGCCTGGGAGAACTGGCCGGAAGTGGCCCGCGACCCGGACCCGGTGGGGTGGGTGCGGGCGGTGGCGTACGAGTACGCGCTCTCGCCCTGGCAGCGGTTCCGCCCGCGCCACCGGCACCCGGAGCCGCCGCCCGCCGACCCCGGCGACCGCACGCTCCTGAACACCCTGCTGCGGCTCCCCCCACGCCACCGTCGGACGCTCCTGCTGTACGACGGTGTGGGTCTGGACCTGCCCGAGACGGCGGCGGAGACGGAGGCGAGCACGCCGGCCACGGCCAACCGGCTGCTGAACGCGCGCAGGGCCATGGCCGGCCGGCTGCCCGAACTGGCCGACCCCGAGGTGCTGCACCGGCGGCTGGCCGAGGTGGCCTCGAACGAGCGGCTGCGCGCGGCCAAGCCGCCGACGGTACGGGTGGGCAGCGAACGACGGGCCCGGTTCCGGACCCGGGCGGCGATCGCCTTCACCGTCGCCCTCATCGGGACCACCGCGCTGGCCCTGCGCACCGCGCCCACGCACTACGAGCCGCCGGTCTCCCCCGGCGAGACGGTGCGCGGTGTGCCGCCCAAGGTGGCACCGGGCGCGCTGTCGGACGAGGAACTGGAGCTGCGGCAGAAGCTGCGCGACCAGCTGCAGGACGGGCCGGAGCGGCTGACTCCACGGCTCGAATGACCGCCGGTGGGCCGAACGGCCCGGCGGTACGCCGAACGGCCCGGCGGTACGCCGAGTGGGCCCGTCCTCGCGGAGGACGGGCCCACTCGGCGTCGTACGGGAAGGCGGGTCAGCCGTTCAGGATCTCCCTGGCGAGCTTGGCCGTCTCGGTCGGGGTCTTGCCGACCTTGACGCCCGCGGCCTCCAGGGCCTCCTTCTTCGCCTGGGCGGTGCCGGACGAACCGGAGACGATGGCGCCGGCGTGGCCCATGGTCTTGCCCTCGGGCGCGGTGAAGCCCGCGACGTAGCCGACGACCGGCTTGGTCACGTTCTTCGCGATGTACTCGGCCGCACGCTCCTCGGCGTCGCCGCCGATCTCGCCGATCATCACGATCAGGTCGGTCTCGGGGTCGGCCTCGAACGCGGCGAGCGCGTCGATGTGCGTGGTGCCGATGATCGGGTCGCCACCGATGCCGACGGAGGTCGAGAAGCCGATGTCGCGCAGCTCGTACATCATCTGGTACGTCAGCGTGCCGGACTTCGAGACCAGGCCGATGCGGCCCGGCTTGGTGATGTCGCCCGGGATGATGCCGACGTTGGACTGGCCCGGGGTGATGATGCCGGGGCAGTTCGGGCCGATGATGCGGGTCTTGTTGCCCTTCTTGCCGGCGTACGCCCAGAACGACGCCGAGTCGTGCACGGCGATGCCCTCGGTGATCACGACGGCCAGCGGGATCTCGGCGTCGATGGCCTCGACGACGGCGTCCTTGGTGAACTTCTCCGGCACGAAGATGACGGAGACGTTGGCGCCGGTCTCCTCGATGGCCTCCTTGACGGTGCCGAAGACCGGTACCTCGGTGCCGTCGAAGTCCACGGACTGACCCGCCTTGCGCGGGTTCACGCCGCCCACGACGTTGGTGCCGTCGCCGAGCATGAGCTTGGTGTGCTTCATGCCGGTGGCGCCGGTCATGCCCTGGACGATGACCTTGCTGTCCTTGTTGAGCCAGATAGCCATGGTGTGTTGGTGTCCTCGTCCTGAGTGCTTACTTGGCGGCGGCGTGAGCCAGCTCGGCGGCCTTGTCGGCCGCGCCGTCCATGGTGTCGACGCGCTGGACCAGCGGGTGGTTGGCGTCGGTGAGGATCTTGCGGCCCAGCTCGGCGTTGTTGCCGTCGAGACGGACGACGAGCGGCTTCTCGACCTTCTCGCCGCGGTCCTCCAGGAGCTTCAGCGCCTGGACGATGCCGTTGGCGACCTCGTCGCAGGCGGTGATGCCGCCGAAGACGTTGACGAACACGGAGCGGACGTCCGGGTCACCGAGGATGATCTCCAGGCCGTTCGCCATGACCTGGGCGGAGGCGCCGCCACCGATGTCCAGGAAGTTGGCGGGCTTCACGTTGCCGTGCGCCTCACCGGCGTACGCGACGACGTCCAGGGTGCTCATGACGAGACCCGCGCCGTTGCCGATGATGCCGACCTCGCCGTCGAGCTTGACGTAGTTGAGGTTCTTCTCCTTGGCGGCCGCCTCGAGCGGGTTGGCGGCGGCCTTGTCGTGGAGGGCCTCGAAGTCGGGGTGGCGGAACTCGGCGTTGTCGTCGAGCGACACCTTGCCGTCGAGGGCGATGACGTCGCCGCCCGCGACCTTGGCCAGCGGGTTGACCTCGACCAGGAGGGCGTCCTCCTTGATGAAGGTGTCCCACAGCTTGACCAGGATGTCGGCGACCTTGTCGGCGACCTCGGCCGGGAACTTCGCGGCCTCGACGATCTCGCGCGCCTTCTCGGGCGTCACGCCGTCGATCGCGTCGATCGGCGTCTTGGCGACGGCCTCCGGACGGGTGGCCGCCACCTCCTCGATCTCCACGCCGCCCTCGACGGAGGCGATGGAGAGGAAGGTGCGGTTGGCACGGTCGAGGAGGAAGGAGACGTAGTACTCCTCGACGATCTCCGGAGCGGTCTCGGCGATCATCACCTTGTGGACCGTGTGGCCCTTGATGTCCATCCCGAGGATGTCCGTCGCGCGGGCGACGGCCTCGTCCGCGGAGGCGGCGAGCTTCACGCCGCCGGCCTTGCCGCGGCCACCGACCTTCACCTGAGCCTTGACGACGGACTTGCCGCCCAGACCCTCGGTGATCGCGCGCGCCGCCTCAGGCGTGTCGATGACTTCACCGGCCAGCACCGGTACATCGTGCTTGGCGAAGAGGTCCCTCGCCTGGTACTCGAACAGGTCCACGCGCTTCCGTCCCTATCAGTGATCTCGCGGTTCGTTGGATGCGTGGGCGTGCCGCGAAGGGCAACGTGACGTCCGCTGTGTCACAAGGGGAGCGCACACGGTGACCGAGCGCGCGGCATGTCCGTCTCGCAGGTTATCGCCGCATGCCGGGGGTCCCTAAATCGTGGGTCACACCTGAGCGGTGATGCCTGTCACATGATGCCGCGCTCACTGGCACGCGGTGCCGGATGTGAGCCTCTTCGGCGGGGTGCGGGGGCGGGCAGTGCGGGGCGCGGGAGGCAGGGCGGGGGGCGGGTGAGCCTCACCGGGCTGGGGTTGGCCCGGTGAGGCCCGTCGGCCCGGAGCCCGCAGGGTGCGGGTCTCCGGTGTGCGGCTGGCCGGTCCCCACCCCAATGGGGACCGGCCGGCCCGTCCGCGGAGTTTCGGCCCGAGGGAGGCCGACGGCTTTCGACCGTCTCGGGCTGCCGCTTCGCGGAGTCTGTGGGTAGGGCGGAGGTACGGGAGGGCGAGGGCGCGAGCGCGCCGGCGGACGCCCGTCGGGCGCGTCCGCCCCAGGGGCCTCAGACGCGCGCTCGCGGCAGAAGGGTTCCGCCGGCTAGGCGGGAGAGACGGGGATGTCCCGGTACGGATCCCGGGTCTCGCCCGTGTCGGCACGCTCCAGCACCACGGGGACGAGCCGGAAAGGGATCCGGTACTGCGGGGTCACCGCGTGAGCGTCACCGTGACGCGGCATCCCCTGGTCGGCACCGGTCGCGCTACCCAGCGCGCCGTCGGGGGCGCCGGTGGGCGCGTGCCGGGTGGGGGTGGGGCCGGTGGGCGCCGGGGTGGTGCGGCGCGGGTCGCCGGAGTGCGTCACCGGAGGTTGTGCGCCGGTGACGACCGCCACGGGTGCGGGGGCGGGGGCGGGGCCGATGTGCGCCGCGTGGTCGGTGGCGCCGGGCCCGGTGCCGGCGGCGGCGGTGCGGGGTTCGGTGGCCTCGGAGGCGTCGGAGGTGCCGGCTCCGTCGGAAGGGTGCGCGGAGCCGTCGGCCGCGGCCGGACCCGACCGGCGATCGTCCGGAAGGTACGGGTCGGCCCAACCGTCCGAACCGCCGGCCCCGGACAGGTCCGGAAGCTCCGGCAGCGGAGGCAACGACGGCCACGTGGGGACCGGGGAATCGGAGGATCCGGGGTCCGTGAAGCCGCGGTCGGAGGAGCCGGGGGCGGAGGACGCGGGGTCGGAGAAGCCCGGGTCCGCGTCGGAAACGGCGGAGAGCAGGGGCAGCCGCTCGGTCGTCTTCTCCACCACGTCCCCGACGGCGGAGAGCGCGTCCTTCGTCGGGTGGAGGGCCGGCTCACGCGCCTCCGGCGCCGGCCGCCCCGCCGGCACGTCGACGACCTGCCGCACGGTGTCCCGCAGGGAGGGCGTCCCCTCGGCCGCCTGTGCCCGCTCCCCGCAGACCACGCCGAGCACGAACAAGCCGCCCACCAGCAGCGCCACGTGCAGGGCACGCCGCCCGGCCGCCGTGCGCATCACGCGCAGAGCGGCACCGGGCAGGACGGCTGACCAGATCAAGAGGGGGAGATTCCTCCCGTGCGGCGGCGGAACGGCTCGCGCGTCGAACAACGCGCCGATGACGCGCGATCCTCGCACGGGACTCCGCGGTTTGCACAAGCCCTTCATTACCGATGGGTAGCGATGTCCGTTTCAGCGGCGGGAATTGGGCCACCCCGGATGGGCAAATCGTCACCCGGCGTCCGGTATCGGCAGGGGCCGCCTCTCGATAGCCGCCGCCATCACCTCCGGGAAGTGGTCGGGCGTGCAGGCGAACGCGGGTGCCCCCAGCGCGGCGAGCGCCGCCGCGTGCTCCCTGTCGTAGGCGGGTGTCCCCTCGTCGGACAGGGCCAGCAGCGTCACGAACCGCACGCCCGCCGCCTGCATCGCCGCGACCCGCCTGAGCATCTCGTCCCGGATGCCTCCCTCGTAGAGGTCGCTGATCAGCACGACCACGGTCTCCGCGGGCCGGGTGATCCGCGACTGGCAGTACGCCAGCGCCCGGTTGATGTCCGTACCGCCACCGAGCCGCGTGCCGAAGAGCACGTCGACCGGGTCGTCCAGCTGGTCGGTCAGGTCGACGACCGCCGTGTCGAAGACGACGAGCCGGGTCTCCATCGACGGCATGGACGCCAGCACCGCCCCGAACACCGACGCGTACACGACCGATGCCGCCATCGACCCCGACTGGTCGACGCAGAGGACGACCTCCTTCTTCACCGACCGGGACGCCCGCCCGTAGCCGACGAGCCGCTCCGGTACGACCGTCCCGTACTGAGGCAGGTAGTGCTTGAGGTTGGCCGAGACCGTGCGGTTCCAGTCGATGTCGTGGTGGCGGGGACGGGTGACGCGGGCGCTGCGGTCCAGGGCGCCGGTGAGAGTGGCCCGGGTACGCGAGGCCAGCCGCTTCTCCAGGTCTTCGACGACCTTGCGCACGACGGTTCGCGCCGTCTCCTTCGTCGTCTCCGGCATCGCCTGGTGGAGCGAGAGCAGGGTGCCGACCAGGTGCACGTCGGCCTCCACCGCCTCCAGCATCTCCGGCTCCAGCAGGAGCGTGGCGAGACCGAGCCGGTCGATCGCGTCCCGCTGCATGACCTGTACGACGGAGGAGGGGAAGTACGTCCGGATGTCACCCAGCCAGCGCGCGACGGCCGGTGCGGAGCCGCCGAGCCCCGCCGCTCGGTCCCGTCCGCCCCGCGCGGCGGCCTCCTTCCCGTAGAGCGCGGTGAGCGCCCCGTCCATCGCGGCGTCCTGCCCCGAGAGCGTGCGGCCGGTGCCGTCGGCCGGGTCCCCGCCCAGCACGAGCCGCCACCGCCGCAGCCGCTCCTGCGCGGCGTCGGACCCCACCGGTTCGGTCGTCATGCGTCCACCCCCACCAGGTCGTTGCCGTCCGTGCCGCTTCGCGCCGGGGCCTTGCCCTCCGGGCCCAGCAGCAGCCGGACCACCGGGAGCACCGCGTCGGCGCGCTCCGTGTCGAGATCGGCCGCAAAGCCCGGTATCCCGGGGCCGGCCGTGGTCACCCTGCCCCGCGCCCCGGGTCCGCGCCGGACCAGCTCACCGAGGCCGCGGCGCACCCCTGGTTCGTAGGCCGCGAAGGTGCGTCGCAGCAGCGGCAGCACGTCCGTGAACGCCTCCGCCGCCACGCCGGTCAGCCAGGCGTCGACCAGGGCGAGCAGCCGTTCGTCGTGCAGGAGGAGCAGGCCGCCGCCCGAGCCGCCTCCGACGAAGCCCTCGATCCACGCCGCCGCGTCCGCCGGCGGCGTCCCCCGGGACAGCGCCAGGCCCATGAACCGCGCTGCCTCGTCCGCCGCCAGCACACCGTCGTCCAGCAGGAGCCGCACGGCACGACCCCGGACGACACCGGGCACGAGGTCCCGCGCCGAAAGGGTCCGCAGCACCTCCTGCCAGCGGGACCGCAGGCCGCCGTGGCCCGGCGCGGGGGTGTCGCCGAGCAGGCCCACCGCTCCGTGCACGGCGTCCACATGGCCGCGCATCTCGTCGGCCGCGTCGGTGTCCAGGGCCGCGCAGGCCGCGGGCAGACCGACGAAGACGCGCTGGGCGAGCCCCGCGGCGACCTCCGCCAGCGCACCCGTGTCGGTGCCGCGCACGTCGCCGTAGCGCAACGAGCGGACCAGGGCCGGCAAGGCCCGCGCGAGGTGGCCGACATCCGTGTCGAGCGCCGCGCGGTCGGCGAGTATCCGCATCACCGGCGTGAGCGCGTCCGGCAGCCCGGCCAGCAGGCAGCGTTCGGCGAGCGCGGTGACCTCGGCGAGGTCGCGCGCGGTGACGGCGTCCGCCTCCGCCTTGGCGGTCGCGGCGGCGAGCACGGTCGTGCCCCACACTCCGGCCTCGGCGACCCGCACCGACAGCTCCGGATCCCAGCGCAGCCGCCATGTCTCCCGGAACGTCCCCGTACTCCCCCGGGAGGCGGCCGGCTCGCCCCAGCCGACGCCGAGCAGCCGCAGCCGGTGCAGCAGTCTGCCGCGGCTCGCGTCGGTGTCCTTGCGCAGGTCGAGTTCCAACTCCCTTCGCCGTGCCTCCGGTTTGAGCCGCAGCCGACGCTGGAGGCGGGCCAGGTCGCGCTGCAGGGGCACCGCGGGCGCCCCGGCGGGGACCTCTCCCAGCACGTCCCCCACCACCAGCCGGTCCCGGACCAGCGCGAGGGGCACGTCCGAGCCGTCGCACATCACCGCCCGCACGGCGTCCGTCGTCTCGCCCAGCCCGGCCAGCGGGCGCCCGCGCAGCACCGCGAGCGTCCCGGCCAGCCGCACCGCCTCGATGACGTGCGCCGAGGAGACGGTCCGGCCCTCGTCCCGCAGCAGCCCGGCCACCTTGGTCAGCCACCGCTCGACCGGCCGGTCCGCCGCGCCGAACAGATGCGCGTACCAGCCGGGCGACTCGACGCCCGCCCCGTACCCACCGGACCGGGACAGCCGTCGGTACGTCCAGGGCACCCACGTCAGGTCCACCTTGGTCCTCGGCAGCCCCTTCAGCAGGGCCCGGTCGGCGGTGGCGGTGACCTTGCGCCGGAGCGCGGGCACGTGCCACGCCCCGCACACCACGGCGACGCCCCGGGCGGACTCCCGCTGTGCCGCCCGCACCTGGAGCCGCATGTACGCCTCCCGCACCAGGTCCCGCTCGTCGTGGCCGCCGCCCTCCCCGGTCTCCCGCAGGGCACCCATGGCCTCTTCCAGCGCGGTGAACGGCGCGAGCGCGTCCCCGTCGCCTCCCCCGTGGCCCTGGTGCTCGACGACGTCCTCCCACCAGCGCTCGGGGTCGTCATGACCGGCGGCCCCGGCGAGGGCGGCGAGCGGATCGACCCGGACCTCGGGGGCCGACGCGCAGGTGGGGTCCCCCGGTCCCGCCTCCGGCTCCTCGCCCGCTCTCTCCGCGTCCTTCCCCGCCGTGCTCTCCCCCTCCGCGTCCTCCCCCTGCGTGTCCTCCTGCGACCGCCAGGCCAGTGAGTGCGCGGCCGGGAGGTCGATGAAGCGGGCCGGCACGTCGTGTGCCAGGGCCCAGCGGAGGGCCACCCACTCCGGGGAGAACTCGGCCAGCGGCCAGAAGGCCGAGCGGCCGGGCTCGTCCACGGCGTGCGCGAGCAGCGCCACCGGTGGCCGCATGTCCTCGTCGGCGGCCAGCGGGATCAGGGCGTCGGCCTCGGGCGGCCCCTCGATCAGCACGACCCCGGGCCGGGCCGCCTCCAGCGCCGCCCGGACCGCCCGCGCCGACCCCGGACCGTGGTGACGCACGCCCAGCAGCAGCGGTCCGAGCGCGCCGCCGGCCGCTCCGCGGTCAGTGCCCGTCACACCGTCCCCCTCGCCCACCGCTCCGCCGACGCCGGGTCCCCCGCCCCTGAGTCCGCAGCCTGCGTGCCCACGTCGAGTCCTCGTCGTCGCCCGTGGCGCCGGCCACCCGCGTCTCCACTCGGTGCCGCGTCCTCGTCCACGCCTCCGTGCCCTTCACACGCTCACCTCGCGGCAGGCGCGGTAGAAGTCCTGCCAGCCGTCGCGCTCCCGGACGACCGTCTCCAGGTACTCCTGCCAGACGACGCGGTCGGTGGCGGGATCGCGGACGACCGCGCCGAGGATGCCCGCGGCGATGTCGCCGGGCCGCAGCACCCCGTCACCGAAGTGGGCGGACAGCGCCAGACCGCCGGTGACCACGGAGATCGCCTCGGCCGTGGACAGGGTGCCGCTGGGCGACTTCACCTTCGTACGCCCGTCGCCCGTCAGCCCGTCGCGCAGCTCGCGGAAGACGGTGACGACGCGGCGGATCTCCTCGATGCCGTCGGGGGCCGCGGGGAGGTCGAGGGAGCGGCCGATCTGGTCGACGCGGCGCGTGACGATCTCGACCTCGGCCTCGGCGCTCTCGGGCAGCGGCAGCACCACGGTGTTGAAGCGGCGGCGCAGGGCGCTGGACAGGTCGTTGACCCCGCGGTCGCGGTCGTTGGCGGTGGCGATCAGGTTGAAGCCGCGGACCGCCTGCACCTCCTGGCCCAGCTCCGGTATCGGCAGGGTCTTCTCCGACAGGATGGTGATCAGGCTGTCCTGCACGTCGGCGGGGATGCGGGTCAGCTCCTCCACCCGCACGGTCGCGCCGTCCGCCATCGCCCGCATGACGGGACTGGGCACGAGGGCGTCGCGGCTCGGGCCGTCGGCGAGGAGCCTCGCGTAGTTCCAGCCGTAGCGGATCGCCTCCTCCGGGGTGCCGGCGGTGCCCTGCACCAGCAGGGTGGAGTCGCCGCTGACGGCAGCCGCGAGGTGCTCGGACACCCAGGTCTTCGCGGTGCCGGGCACGCCGAGCAGGAGCAGGGCGCGGTCGGTGGCGAGTGTGCTGACGGCGACCTCGACGATGCGGCGCGAACCCACGTACTTCGGGGTGATCACGGTGCCGTCGGGCAGGGTGCCGCCGAGCAGGTAGGTGGCGACGGCCCAGGGCGACAGCTTCCAGCGGGCCGGGCGCGGACGGTCGTCCTGCGCGGCCAGCGCGGCCAGTTCGGCCCCGAAGGCCTGCTCTGCGTGGGGCCGCAGCCTCTCCACTCCGGACATCGCTTCCACGGACATCGCTTCCACAGACACAGGCATGGCTGATTCCCCCTCCAGCTCGGCCGGTTCGATCTGTCATCCACGGTGCACCACGCCACTGACAATAGCTCTGACCAGTGAAAACGCTCTCGCCGGGGGCGTTGTCAGTGGGAGGATCTACCTTCGGTGTCATGACTCAGCAGGGGGTGCGCTGGACCACGGACCAGGTGCTGGCACTGGCACCTGACGCCGCGTCACGTGCGGCGGGCGGCAGGCTGGCGACGGCCGGTCCGTGGTCCGGGGTGGGGAGTTCCGACGAGGGGGCGGTGTGGGGGCTGTGCAAGGGGAGCGGCAGCGAGCCGTACCGGACGGTCGTCGACGTCGCGGACGGGTCCGGGCCCGCGTACCGGTGTGCGTGCCCGAGTCCCAAGCTCCCGTGCAAGCACGCGCTGGGGCTGCTGCTGCTCTGGTCGGGCGGGGGCGTCGCGGCGCCGGGGGCGACAGCGCCCGAGTGGGCGGAGCGGTGGCTCGCCGGACGACGCGAGCGCGGGGAGGGGAGAGCGGGGACGGGCGCGGCGCCCGGACGGGGGTCCGGGACGGCTGATCCGGAGGCGGCGCGGCGCCGGGCCCTGCAGCGGGCCGGGCGGATCACCGCGGGCGCGACGGAGCTGGAGCAGCGGCTGGCGGACCTGCTGCGCGGCGGTCTGGCCGGCGCCGAGCAGGCGGGCTACGGACTGTGGGAGGAGACGGCCGCCCGTATGGTCGACGCCCAGGCCCCGGGTCTGGCCGCACGCGTGCGGGAGCTGGGCTCCATACCGTCGTCGGGCCCCGGCTGGCCGGTCCGGCTGCTGGAGGAGTGCGCCCTCCTCCACCTGCTCGACCAGGGCTGGCTGCGGCGCGAGAGCCTGCCCGACGGACTGGCGGCGACCGTCCGTGCACGCGTGGGCCTGCCGGCCTCCGCAGACGGTCCGCCGGTGCGGGACCGCTGGCTGGTCCTCGCCCAGTACGACGCCGCGGACGCGCGGCTGACGACCCGCCGCATCTGGCTGTACGGCACCGAGACGGACCGGACCGCGCTGCTCCTCTCCTACGGTGCCGCGGGCAGGGCACCGGAGTTGGCGCTGCCGGTGGGGCTGACGCTGGAGGCCGAGGTGTCGGCGTATCCGGGCGCCGGACAGCAGCGGGCGGCCCTGGGGCGGCGGTTCGCCCAGCCCGCGACCACGGAGACACGCCCGAGAGGAGTGACCACGTCCAGAGCCGCCGCCCGGTTCGGCGAGGCCCTGAGCGACGACCCGTGGCTGGACTCGGTCCCGTTGACGCTGGGGCGCGTCGTCCCGGTGCCGGACGGCGACGCGTGGCAGCTGGCGGACGCCGACGACGACACCGCGCTGCCGCTCGTACCGGGTGCCGGAAACCGGGCGGGCATCTGGCGGCTGGCCGCACTGTCGGGCGGCGCGCCCGTCACGGTCTTCGGCGAGTGCGGCCACCGGGGCTTCACTCCGCTCACGGCCTGGCCGACCGGCCCCGGTCCGGCGGTGCCGCTGCACTGACCCGCCCGGCGTCGGCACCGGCGCGTCCCACGCCCGCACCTGCCGGGTCCCACGCCCACACCTGAACGCCCCGCGCCCACACCCGCCGGGTCCACACCCACACCTGCCCCCCCGGGCCCACACCCGCCGGGTCCACACCCACACCTGCCCCCCCGGGCCCACACCCGCCGGGTCCGCGCCCACACCTGAACGCCCGGCGCCCGCACCCGCCAGGTCCCACGCCGACAACTGAACGCCCCACGCCCCACCGACCCGCCCCAGGCCATGGACACCAGAGGGAACCAGAGGGGAACCGCATGACCAGCACACCCACTCCCCCGAGCACACCATCGCCGACGACGGCCTCCTGGGAGGAACTCGTCACCGCCGCCCTGCTCGGCACGGACCGGCGTACGCCGCCGGGCAGCGAGCCCGGACCGGGTGCGCCGGCCGCGCTGCTCGACGCGGCGGCCGCGGAGACCGTCCGTCGCCGTGCCGGGCTGCGGCCGGCCCGTGCGGCGCGGCGCCCCGACCCGGCTCCCGATGATCCGCGCCCTCCCCTGCCCGCCGCGGCCGCCCGGCGCCTCACGATGCTGCTCGCCGACCGGCCCGGCGCCGCGGCCGGCGGGCGCCGGGGGGCCGCGCCCGATCTGATGGAGCTGCTGCCCCAGTGGCTGGCGACGGCCAACACGCGCGGTTTCGCGGCGCCGCCCGAGGCGCTTCCGGCGCTGCTGGACGCGGCACGCGGGCGCACGGACCTCCGGCCGGCGGCGCTGCGGTTCGCGGGACCGCGTGCCCTGTGGCTGGCCCGGCTGAATCCGGACTGGCGGTTCGCCCTCCGCGCCGCGCCGGGCGGCGGGACCGCGCCGCCCGGCCCCGACGCCGCGGACCGGGTGCGGCGGCTCTGGGACGAGGGCCTGTTCGCCGAACGGGTCGCCCTGCTGGCGTCCCTGCGCGCCCGCGACCCGGCCGGCGCGCGCGGGCTGCTGGCCTCGACCTGGGCGACGGAACGGGCCGAGGACCGGCTGATGTTCCTCGACTCGCTGCGGACCGGACTCGCACCGGCGGACGAGCCCTTCCTGGAACAGGCGCTGGCCGACCGCAGCCGCAATGTACGGGCGACGGCGGCGGAGCTGCTCTCGGCCCTGCCGGACTCGGCGCTGGCCGCGCGGATGGCGGCCCGGGCCGTGACCTGCGTGTCCCTCGACCGCGCCCCGGACCATCCGGCGATCGCCGTCGAGGCTCCGCACGAGTGCGACGCGGGTATGGAGCGGGACGGCGTGGTGGCCAAGCCGCCCGGCGGGCGGGGCGAACGGTCCTGGTGGCTGGGCCAGTTGGTCGAGGCGGCCCCGCTGGCGACCTGGCCGGCCCGGCTCGGCGGACGCGACCCCGAGGAGATCGTCGCCCTGCCGGTGGCGGACGGCTGGCGGGGCGAGCTGCACGCGGCATGGTGCCGGGCGGCGGTGCGGCAGCGTGACGGGGCGTGGGCACGGGCGTTGCTGGGAGCGCCCACGGCGCCCGAGGCTGGTGGTCCCGGCGCGGTGTCCCTGGCCGAGCGGGCCAAGCTGCTCGGCACGCTGAGGGCGGGTGAACGGGCCGATTGGGTGGCCGGTTTCATCGCCACGCACGGGCTGTCCGAGGCGTTCCAGCTGCTCGGCATGTGCGGGGTGCCGTGGGCCCCGTCGCTCGGACGTGCCGTGGTGGACGCGCTCGACATCGCCCGGGACGCCGGGAGTTATCCGTGGAGCTTCAGCGGCGTGATGGGGCTGGCCGAACGCTGCCTCGACCCCGCGGAGGCGGGCCGTCTCGATGGCCTGCTGGCGATACCGGACGAGTCGGAGGACGCGTCGCCGGGCGCCGGTGGCTACTGGGCGGAGGCGTTCCAACGGCTCGTCACGACACTGCGGTTGCGGGCGGCGATGGCGGAGGAGCTGGCAGCGGGGTAGGACGTGGCGCACGCGTGGGAGCCGCCCCCACCACGACCGCCCGAGAGGGGGGCGGTTACGCCTCCGCGTGTTCCCGCACGTTCGCGCGGACCCAGTTCACGATCGACGCCGTCGTGGCACCCGGCGTGAAGATCTCGGCGACGCCCATTTCCTTCAGCGGAGCGATGTCCGCCTCGGGGATGATCCCGCCGCCGAAGACGAGGATGTCCGCCGCGTCCCGCTCCCGCAGCAGCGCGATCACGGCGGCGAAGAGCGTGTTGTGCGCACCGGAGAGGATGGACAGCCCGATCGCGTCGGCGTCCTCCTGGATCGCGGTGCCCACGATCTGCTCGGGTGTCTGGTGAAGCCCGGTGTAGATGACCTCCATACCGGCGTCACGCAGGGCCCGCGCGATCACCTTGGCCCCGCGATCGTGGCCGTCGAGCCCCGGCTTGGCCACCACCACGCGGATCGGACCGGCTGCCACACCCATCACTGCCTCCATGAAGCGACTACATCCATCCGTACCGACAAGTACCGCACACTTCGCCGACGCCGTACACAGGAGCACGGCACTCAGAACCGCACGCGTGCACGGAGTCCGCGAAGCGCGCACCTTCGCGGCGCGCAGGTCCCGCACCACGGCGTCCGGGAAGTGAACGAACGTTATCTCCAGCATCCCGCAACCGGCGGTTTCGCGGTGGATACAGAGGGGGAAATCACACGGTGGGACACGTTCGCCGCGCACCGCACCGGGGCGCGGCGGCATCACGCGCACGGAGAGCCGCAGCGAGGGCGGGACGGGGAAGCAGCGGGCCTCGTCGCCGTATCGCCGACACCACGGGCCAGGCGAAACCCACAGGTCAGACCAGACCCACGGGACACCCCTGGCTCGGATACCGCACGCCGGCACACCCATCCGGGTAAACCTCACGAACATCGCCAGACACCGGTGTCACGGCACTCCAACGAGGGCACACGGGGGACAGAGGCGTCCCTGCGCGTGCCGGACGGAGGTCGGCCCCATGAAGGTCACCACGACAGCACTGCCCCTTCTTCCGCTTTTCCAGCGTCTCCTCCCGGGATTGCCCGGCCTGCCGGGAATCCCGGGACTGTCGGAACTGGCGAGCCTGCCCGGACGTCTGACCGGGCTCTCGCTGACCCTCCTTAAGGCGAGCGCCCTGGAGGTCGCGATCCTCGCCGGGCACGTGCTCCTCTACCCCTCGGGGATCATCCAGGAGCGCCGCCCCTCCCTGCCCCTCCCCTCCGTCGGCTCACGGGACCCGGAGCCTTCCCCGCCGGCCCCCCGGCTCCCGGCCCCCGCGAGTACGCCGGTCGTCCTGCTGCACGGTTTCATCGACAACCGCTCGGTCTTCCTGCTGCTGCGCCGCAGCCTGGCCCAGCACGGCAGGCACCAGGTCGACTCGCTGAACTACTCGCCCCTGACCTGCGACATCCGCACGGCGGCCGAGCTGCTCGGCCGGCATGTCGAGGAGATCTGCGAGCGCACGGGCAGCGAGCGCGTCGATGTCGTCGGGCACAGCCTCGGCGGGCTGATCGCGCGGTACTACGTGCAGCGGCTCGGCGGTGACCTGCGGGTCCGGACGCTGGTGACGCTCGGCACCCCGCACGCCGGCACCCGCGTGGTCCCGCTGGCCAACGCGCACCCGATCGTGCGCCAGATGCGCCCCGGGTCGGCGGTGATCGAGGAGCTGTCCCGGCCCACGCCCGGCTGCCGTACGCAGTTCGTCAGCTTCTGGAGCGACCTGGACCGGGTGATGGACCCGCTGGAGACGGCCTGCCTCGACCATCCCGACCTGACCGTGCAGAACGTACGGGTGAGTGGCGTCGGCCACCTGGCACTGCCGGTGCACCCCGCCGTGGCCACGGGGATCCGGCAGGCACTGGACGCCGTCGAGGCGGAGACCGGCGCGGAGACGGACGGGCGAGCGGGATCGGACGGGCGAGCGGGATCCGGTGGACGAGCGGGATCGGGCGGACGGGCCGGTGGTCTGACGGTCGCCTGACTCCGAAACAACCCGTTCAGCATCGAACATTGCTCGAACAAAAAGCCAAACTCGTGCCCGCCGTCCCCCAAAACACGGCCGATTGCCCGTTTCCTGCGCCAGCGAAACCTGACGAAGATTGTCGTGCCCGTATACCGCCGGGTACAGTCGCCGCACTGCTCTGGCAGCCCCTGTTGTCGAGGCGAAAGAGAAGTTGGTGAACGACCGTCACCCGTCGGGGACCATGACCACCCCGGCTCCGGCTTCCGACGCCGCGTCGGCGCATTACGCGTCGTACGGCACAGGGGAGGCCCAGTACGGCGACCTCACCACGTACGGCGGCTACGACACCACTGGTTTTCCGACCAACGGCCCCGCCCCCGCGGCCTTCGACGCGGACCCCCTCTTCGGCAACATGCCCGGCCACGCCACGGGCACCTACGACACGACGGGCTCGTACGGCACCACGGGCACCTACGACACCACCCAGTGGCCCGACGGCGGCGGGCAGCAGCACTACGACGCGTACGCCGCCCAGCACCACACCGGTTACGACTCCGGGCCCTACGACGCGACCGCGTGGACGGCCGGTTACCAGGAGCCCGCCGGTGCGCAGCCTCAGGCCACGGGCGCCGAGGCCACCGGGCAGTGGGACACCGGCGCCTGGACCCAGCCGGATCCGTCCGGCACCCCGGCCGACGGGACCCAGCAGTGGGACTGGGGCACGCAGACCTTCGAGACCGGCAGCTTCGAGACCGGCGCCTACACCACCGGCACCCTGGACACCGGCGCCTTCCGGACCGCCGCCTTCGACGAGACCGCCGGCTTCGAGACGGCCACCTTCGAGGCGACGGCTTTCGAGACGGCCACCTTCGAAGCCAACGCCTTCGCCACCGGCACGTTCGACACCGGCGCCTACGACGCCACCCAGTGGAACTCCGACGGCACCACCGCGCACCCGGCGGAGCCCGCGGCAGCGCAGGACGCCACCCCGGACATCCTGTCCGCCGGGGACGAACCGGCCCCGCACGAGGGCGAGTCGGCCGCCACCGGCGAACTCCCCACCGTGACCGCACTCCTGGACGGCCAGGAGGAGGTCACCCCGGCCCCGCACATCCCGGCCGCGCGCGGCGCCTCCCGGGCCGGGGCGCGTTCCCGGCGCCGCCAGCCCGCCAAGCGCTCCGCGCTGCTGACCATCGCCGTGCCGTCGGCCTGCGTGATGAGCGTCGCCGGTATCGCGGCCGCCTCCGTCGGCAGCCTCACCGGCGACGAGGGCACGGAGACCACGGCGGCGGCCGCGGACCCGGGCGAGCAGCAGGCCGCGCCGGTGAAGCCGTCCACAGCCAACAACAAGCTGGACACCCAGCTCACCAGCCTCGCCGCCGGAGCCGACGACTTCGCCGACCGGGCCAGCCGGACGCAGGAGCGCATCGACCTCAAGGCCGAGCAGGCCGCCGAGAAGAAGCGCGCGGCGGAGGAGGCGGCCCGCAAGGAGCGGCTGCGCCCCAAGTTCGCCCTCCCGGTGGCCCAGCACGGCCTCAGCGCGTACTACGGGCAGGCCGGCATCAACTGGATGTCCGTGCACAGCGGCATCGACTTCCCCGTGTCGTACGGGACGACGGTGATGGCCGCGACCGACGGCACCGTCCGGACGCAGTACAACAGCGCGTACGGCAACATGATGATCGTGACGGCGAAGGACGGCACGGAGACGTGGTACTGCCACCTCTCCAGTTACCAGGTTCCCTCGGGTACGACCGTCAAAGCCGGTGACGCCATCGCGTTCTCCGGCAACTCGGGCAACTCCACCGGCCCGCACCTGCACTTCGAGGTGCGTCCCTCGGGCGGTTCGGCGATCGACCCGCTCTCGTGGCTGCGCAGCCACGGCCTCAACCCGCAGTAACGGCGCGGCGTCTCAGCCGTCGGCCCGCCCCCGGGGTGTGCGCCGCCCGGCCGCGGACCCGAGCCGCAGCCCGGGCCCCGCGCGGCCGGTCCCGGCACCGTCAGAGCTTCTCCACCGGCGCGTACCGCAGCAGCAGGCGCTTCGGCTTGGTGTCGCCGAAGTCGATGGTCGCCTCGGCGTTGGACCCGGTGCCCTTGACCCCGACGACCGTCCCGAGCCCGAACTGGTCGTGCGTGACGCGGTCGCCGACCGCCAGGGACACCGTCGGCTGCTCCGCGCCGGCGGACCGGCGGGTGGCGAAGCCGGACGCGCCCGACGCCGAGGAACGGGAACGGGACGACGACAGCGAGGCCGCCACTCCCGAAACCGGCGCGGACGGAGCCGGTCCGTTCGCACCGGTGCGCTTCCACTCCAGGTGGGGGGCCGGGATCTCCTCCAGGAAGCGCGAGGGCGGGTTGTAGGAGGGCTGGCCCCAGGCGCTGCGCAGGGTGGACCGGGTCAGGTAGAGCCGCTCGCGGGCGCGGGTGATGCCGACGTACGCCAGCCGTCGCTCCTCCTCCAGCTCCTTGGCCTGGCCGAGGGCGCGCATGTGCGGGAAGACGCCGTCCTCCATGCCGGTGAGGAAGACGACCGGGAACTCCAGGCCCTTGGCGGTGTGCAGGGTCATCAGGGTGACGACGCCGTCGCCGTCCTCCTCGTCCGGGATCTGGTCGGAGTCGGCGACCAGGGCGACCTTCTCCAGGAAGTCGGCGAGGGTGCCGGCCTCCTCGCCCTCGGCGCGCTCCTGTTCGAACTCCAGGGCGACGGCCGCGAGTTCCTGGAGGTTCTCGATGCGGGTCTCGTCCTGGGGGTCGGTGGAGGCCTGCAACTCGGCGAGGTAGCCGGTGCGTTCGAGGATGGCCTCCAGGACGGTGGCCGGTCCGGCGCCGGACTCGACGATGGTGCGCAGGTCCTCCATGAGCGTGTTGAACCGCTTGACGGCGTTGGCGGAGCGCGCCGCCATGCCGTACGCCTCGTCGACGCGCTTGAGCGCCTGCGGGAAGCTGATCTTCTCCCGCTGCGACAGGGCGTCGATCATCGCCTCGGCCCGGTCGCCGATGCCGCGCTTGGGGACGTTGAGGATCCGGCGCAGCGGCACCGAGTCCTCGGGGTTGGCCAGCACCCGCAGATAGGCCAGGACGTCCCGGACCTCCTTGCGCTCGTAGAAGCGGACGCCGCCGACGACCTTGTAGGGCAGCCCGGTGCGGATGAAGACCTCTTCGAAGACACGGGACTGCGCGTTGGTGCGGTAGAAGACGGCGACGTCGCCGGCCTTGGCCTCGCCCGCGTCCGTGAGGCGGTCTATCTCGTCGGCGACGAACTGGGCCTCGTCGTGCTCGGTGTCGGCGACGTACCCGGTGATCTGGGCGCCGGCGCCCTGGTTGGTCCACAGGTTCTTGGGCCGGCGGGACTCATTGCGCTCGATGACCGCGTTGGCGGCGGTGAGGATGGTCTGAGTGGAGCGGTAGTTCTGCTCCAGGAGGATCGTCGTCGCGTTCGGGTAGTCCTCCTCGAACTGGAGGATGTTGCGGATGGTGGCGCCGCGGAAGGCGTAGATCGACTGGTCGGCGTCGCCCACCACGCACAGCTCGGCGGGCGGGACCTCGGCCTCCGGCGGCACGTCGACGGGGTGCTCCGACGCCCCGCCGACCAGCTCGCGCACCAGGGCGTACTGGGCGTGGTTGGTGTCCTGGTACTCGTCGACCATGACGTGCCTGAAGCGGCGGCGGTAGTGCTCGGCGACGTCCGGGAAGGCGCGGAGCAGATTGACCGTCGTCATGATCAGGTCGTCGAAGTCGAGGGCGTTGGCCTCGCGCAGCCGCGACTGGTACATGGCGTACGCCTGGGCGAGGGTCTTCTCGAAGCCGTCGGCGGCCTGGGCGGCGAAGTCCTCCTCGTCGATCAGCTCGTTCTTCAGGTTGCTGATCTTGGCGCTGAAGGACTTGGGCGGGAAGCGCTTGGGGTCCAGGTCGAGGTCGCGGCAGACCAGCGCCATGAGCCGCTTGGAGTCGGCGGCGTCGTAGATCGAGAAGGACGAGGTGAAGCCGAGCTTCTTCGACTCGCGGCGCAGGATGCGGACGCAGGCGCTGTGGAAGGTCATCACCCACATCGCGTTGGCGCGCGGGCCGACGAGCTGCTCGACGCGCTCCTTCATCTCGCCGGCGGCCTTGTTGGTGAAGGTGATCGCGAGGATCTGGCCCGGGTGGACGCCGCGCTCGGCCAGCAGGTGGGCGATGCGGTGGGTGAGCACGCGGGTCTTGCCGGAGCCGGCGCCGGCCACGATGAGCAGCGGGGAGCCGGAGTGCACCACGGCGGCGCGCTGGTTGTCGTTCAGCCCGTCCAGGAGGGCGGCCGGGTCCAGGGCGGGGCGCGGGGCGCCGTCCCGGTAGTACCGGTCGCGCTCCGGGGGCGCGTCGAACTTCCCGCCGAACAGGTCGTGCGGGACCGGCTCCGGTCCGTGACCGTCCTCGGGCGGCGGCGGGGGTTCCTCCTCATGACCCCGGGGGGTCTGGAGGCTCGCCAGGAAGCTGTCGTCAAAGAGGCTGCTCATCGCTCTCCGAGTCTAGGGCGCCCCACCGACAACCCGGCGCCACCCCGGAAAATGGCCGGGACACCTCACACCGGTACGCCCTGCGACGTGCCGGGATACGAAGAGTGACACCCGTCGCCGAGGTAACGAAAATGTATCGGGCATATCACCCACCAACCTTCACAGCGGCCACACGAGTTGGCTACGGTGCGGGCAGGCCGAACGACCCCCTCCGGCGAACCTCGCCGGGCCGCGCGGCCTCCGCCGAGTCCGACGTGCCCGCCACGGCGCCCGGAGCCGGGGACCCAACCGAGAACTTGGGGTGAATCGGCCGTACCGCCTCCCGCGAGGACGGTCCGCCGTAGGGCAACCCTTCCGTGCCGCCCGAACCCGACAGCTAACCCGGTAGGCGGAGCACTTGGAAGGAGCGCCTCCTTGGCGTCGCACCGCAAGTCGCGCCCCACCGGTTCACGCGTCGCGGGCATACGGACCCCGGCCCTCGCCACGGCGGCCCTGACCTCCGTCGCCCTGCTGTCCCAGACGGCGAACGCCACGCCGTCGGACGACGACAGGCCGAGCCTCGAAGAGGTCGAGAAGAAGGTCGACGACCTCTACCGCCAGGCGGGGTCGGCCACCGAGAAGTACAACGCGGCCAAGGAGAAGACCGCCAAGCAGCGCAAGAAGGTCGACACCCTCCTCGACGACGTCGCCCAGCGCACCCAGAAGCTCAACGACGCGCGCGAGGAACTGGGTTCCTTCGCCTCCGCGCAGTACCGCACGGGCACGGCGGTCCCGGAGACGGCGACCTTCCTGCTCGCGGACTCGCCGCAGGAGTACTTCGACCAGAACCAGCTGATGGGCCGGCTCACCGGCCGCCAGAAGACCGCGGTCGACGACTACGTCACGCAGCAGTCCGAGACGATGAAGAAGCGCCGGGAGGCCGCCGAGAGCCTGGAGACGCTCACCGGCTCGCAGAAGGACCTGAAGACGGCCAAGTCGACCGTCCAGAAGAAGCTCGCCACCGCCCGTGAACTGCTCTCGAAGCTGACCGCCGAGGAGAAGGCCCGGCTCGCGGCGATCGAGAAGAAGAAGCAGGAGGAGGCCGCCCGCAAGGCCGCGGAGCTGGCCGAGCAGCAGGCCCGGCAGCAGGCCGAGGAGCGCGAGCGGCGGGAGGAGGCCGCACGGCAGGAGAGCGGCGGTGGCACCTCCTCCGGTTCCTCGGAGTCCGGCGGCAGCGGCTCGTCGGGCTCCTCGACGCCGGACTCGTCGTACGGCACCAAGGCCGAGAAGGCGCTCGGCTTCGCCCGCGCCCAGATCGGCAAGCCGTACGTCTGGGGCGCCACCGGCCCCGGCTCCTACGACTGCTCCGGCCTCACCCAGGCCGCCTGGAAGGCCGCGGGGGTGACACTGCCGCGCGTCACGTACGACCAGGTCAACGCCGGAACGACCGTCCCCGTCTCCCAGGCACAACCCGGTGACCTGGTCTTCTTCTACGACGACCTCAGCCACGTCGGCCTCTACATCGGCAACGGCATGATGATCCACGCCCCGAAGCCGGGCGCGTACGTCCGCGAGGAGTCGATCTACTACGACGGCGAGTCGTCGATCCACAGCGTGGTGCGACCCGCCTGACCGGCGCGGCTCTCTAGCATCGGGAGCATGTCGTCAGGTACGTCACCAGGCACGTCGTCAGGCACTCTCCCCTTCCCCCTGCGCGCCTGGTGGGCGCAGCGTCCACCGGCGGCCGGGGCCGCGGTGATGGCGACCGGCATCCTGTCGGTCGCCCTGCATCTGACGGGACACGAGGTCCTGTCCCGCATCGCGCTGTTCCTGGCCAGCGCCGCCTGGCTGACCCTGGCGGCGAACTTCGTCTACCTGCTGCTGGTCGAACGCCCGCAGTGGCTGACGCGGGCGGGGACACCGGGCGCGCTCACCGCGGTCGCCGCGACCACCGTGCTCGGCACCCGGTTCGCGCTGCACGGCTGGACGCCCCTGGCCGCCGCGCTGCTGGCACTGGCGGCGCTCCTGTGGCCGGTGCTGATCCTCTTGGTCGTGCGGCACTGGGGGCGCAGGATGCCGGGGGCGGTGTTCCTGGGGTGCGTGGCCACGGAGGGGCTGGCGGTGCTCGGCGCCACGCTCTCCGCGGTCACCTCGACACCCTGGCTGGCGCACGCGGCGCTGGTGCCGTTCTGGCTGGGGATCGTGCTCTACCTGATCGCGCTGTTCCGCTTCGATCTGCGGCAGGTGGCGCTGGGCTCCGGTGACCACTGGGTGGCCGGCGGCGCGCTCGCCATCTCGGCCCTCGCCGGCGCCAAACTGATCGCGGCGGCCGGGACCGGCATGTACCTGTGGAACTCCGACGACAGCGCCGTGCTGCACGACGTGACCGTCTTCCTGCTCACCCTCGACCTCGCCTGGTACGTCGTCCTGCTGGTCGCCGAGTTCGTCTGGCCGCGGCTCCGCTACGACGTGCGGCGCTGGTCGACGGCCTTCCCGCTCGGCATGACGGCGGCGGCGACGCTCTCCGTGGCCGCCGCGATCGACCTCGCGTGGCTGGACACACCCGGCCAGGTCCTGCTGTGGATCGCGGTGGCCGGGTGGCTGGCGGTCGCGGCGGGAGCGGTCGCCCAGGCCCGGGCCGGGGCCCGGTCTGCGGGCGCGGGTGCCTCCGCCGTCACGTC
Source organism: Streptomyces sp. NPDC058985 (assembly GCF_042740985.1). Lineage (NCBI taxonomy): Bacteria > Bacillati > Actinomycetota > Actinomycetes > Kitasatosporales > Streptomycetaceae > Streptomyces > Streptomyces sp. NPDC058985. The sequence continues at coordinate 61,559 of NZ_JBHYJX010000001.1, forward strand.
CACAGCACCGCGATGAAGATGTTCGCGACGGTCAGCAGGCCCACGAGGCCGAACAGCGGCTTGTCGACCTTCTCGTCGTCGCGCTTCACGTAGACCAGGCCGAGGATCACGATCAGCAGGGCGAGCTTCACCCCGATCTTGAGGTTGTCCACGGACTGGTCGTCGGCCTGGTTGAGGCCGACCAGGGCGACACCGGTGACCAGCATCGTCAGCGCGCCGTGCAGCATCGCGGGGATGAAGCGGGCCGTGCCCCGGCCCATCGCCTTCATCTGGGTCAGGAAGCCGCCGAGGAGCGCGGCGATGCCGATGATGTGCAGACCGACGAAGAGGTGGATGAGTACGTCCATGAGGCCGGAGCCTAATGAGCGGCCCGACACGGTCCGCCACCGGCCCGGCCACGGGCGGGACGACCCGGCGCATATATGCGTCCCATAACAGCTCAGGTCCCTCAACCGCCCCCGATCGGCCGGCTCGGTCATCACCCCGCGTGAAGACGACGGCCGCCGGACGGGCACGCGGTCAGATGCGTACGCGGGCCGATCCGGTACCGCCACTTCCGCGCATCCCGTCACCGGACCGTTACCGACGCGCCTAGCGTCCTCCTCCAGGCAGCCGGAGCGGACCGGAGCCGACCCGGCACGGCCGGAGTCGAGTCGTACGGAAGACGGAAGGACGTGGATCGCAGGTGGGAACCCACCGCAGGCCGCGACAGCGCGTGACGGGCGGCGGCAGGGCCCGTACGGCGGCCACCATCACCCTCGCGGGCGCGGCCACCGCGACGGGCCTGGGCGGGACCGGTCACGCCGACCCGCAGCCGACGGCGGCCCAGGTCAGGGCCGAGGTCGACAAGCTGTACCAGCAGGCGGAGGTCGCGACCGAGAAGTACAACGGCGCCAAGGAGAAAGCGGACGCCGCCGAACAGCGCCTGGAGAAACTGCGGGACCAGGCCGCCCGCAAGGAGGACCGGCTGAACTCGGCCCGGGAGGCGCTGGGGTCGGTCGCCGCGGCGCAGTACCGCAGCGGCGGCCTCGACCCGGCCGTGCAGCTCATGCTCTCCGCCGACCCCGACCGGTATCTCGACGGCGCCGCCTTCGTCGAACGCGCGGGCAGCCGGCAGACGGCCGCCGTGGGCCGGGTGCGCAAGGAGCTGCGGGACATCGAGCGCCTGCGCGGCGCCGCCCGCGTCGAGCTGACCTCGCTGACGTCACGCCGGGCCGAACTGAAGCGTCACCGCGAGACCGTCACCGGCAAGCTGGAGACGGCCCGCCGCCTGCTGTCCCGGCTGACGGCCGAGGAACGCGCCGGCCTCGCCGACGGCACCGGCGACCGGGCCTCCCGCTCCGCCTCGGCGCCCCGGACCGGCCTGCCTGCCTCGGCCCAGGCCCCCAACTCCCGTGCCGCGGCGGCCGTCGCCTACGCCTACCAGAAGCTCGGCAGCCCCTACGTCTGGGGCGCGACCGGCCCGAACGCCTTCGACTGCTCGGGCCTCACCCAGGCCGCGTACCGCGCCGCGGGGGTGTCCCTGCCCCGCACGACCTACGCCCAGATCGACACGGGCCGCCGGGTCTCACGGTCCGAACTCCTCCCCGGCGACCTGGTCTTCTTCTACTCCGGCATCAGCCACGTCGGCATCTACGTCGGCAAGGGCCAGATGATCCACGCCCCGAACCCGTCGGCGCCGGTCCGGGTGGCACCCGTGGACCAGATGCCGTTCGCGGGGGCTACGCGGGTGGCGTAGCGCCGGTACGCGCGTGCGCGACGAAGGCACCCCAGGCGGCTCCGGCAACGGCAAACCGGGGGCTGCCGGGGCCGAGCTTGGAGTCCCGGACGTGGATGGTGTGGGGGCAGGGGGCGACTTCGAGGCAGTTACTGCCCTCGCTGTCGCTGTAGCTGGACTTACGCCAGTCGAGGGCTACTTCGAGGCAGTTGCCGCCCTGGCTGTCGCTGTAGCTCGACTTGAACCAGGTCAAGCGTTCAGTCATCGCTCCTCCGCCACCCTTCTGATGAACGTGGCCGACTCTTCCACACTGAGACAGTGCATGCGGATCATCGCATGGGCTTGTGTAAGGGCGCTCACCTTTGCGGGGCTGCTCTGCAGAACGCTGACCTCGGGTGCCTCGATGTACCCATAGTGCTCATGCTCGGGTGTCTCCAGTAGCACGATGCTGCCGTTCAGCGCGACGCCGCTACAGCGGCCGAACGGCAAGACCTGAACCGACACGTTGCGGAGCGCACCCACCTCCAAGATATGACGCAACTGCTCACCCATTACATGGATCCCGCCAACCTCGGTACGCAATGCGGCCTCGTAGATCACGAACCCGTACATCACACCGACTTTGCGGCGAAGTCCTTCGGCCCTACGGAGCCTGGCTGCCACTCGCTCGCCAACCGTCTCGTCGTCCAATGGCGGCGAACTGTCACCGATCAGCGCATGCGCGTAAGCCTCCGTCTGCAACAGTCCCGGAATGAGCAACGGCTCGTAACAGGCGAAACTGATGGCCTCCGCCTCGATGGCCATGAACTCCTGCGACCGCGCAGGAAACGGCTCCGGCTTCAAATACTCCTGCGCAGCAACCAGCTTCCCACCCGCCCCGCACACCTGATCCGCGATCTGCAACAGCCGCAGTGTGGGCCGACGGCGGCCGTTCTCCATGGACTTGACGTACTCGTAGTCGTAGCCGGCCTCCTTGGCCAGCGCCTCCCGGCCGACACCCGCGTCGGTACGCCACATCTTGATCTGGCTGCCGCAGTACCGCCATGCGATCGGCGGCTGGGAGTTCACCTCGGTCGACACGCACACCTCCGCCGGAACCACGCCGGGTACAACCACGCGCTGTACCCGGGCCGTTACTCCTGAGGCTACGCGCGAACCGGGACGGTGATCTCGCCAACCGCGAAACACCGACGCAAGGGATGAACCGCACATGCCGCTGCCCACGACGGCCCCGAAGGACATCGAATGGCGGCTGCCCCGTCACGCGCGCAGCGTGAGCAGGGCCCGCGCCCTGCTCCGCGAACAGGCGGCCTCGTGGGAGCTGCCGCAAGACGTGACGGACACGGCGGAACTGCTCCTCAGCGAACTGATGACGAACGCCTACCGCCACGCCCGAGTCCCGGCCGGCCGCCAGATCTGGGCCCGCTGCGTACTCACGGAAGAGCACCTCCGCATCACGGTGACCGACGCCAACGACACACTCCCGTCTCCGGCCACGGCTCACCTGGACGACGAGTCGGGCCGCGGCCTCTCGCTGGTGACCGCACTGGCGGACGACTGGGGCGCGGCGAGGAGAAGCTGCGGCATCGGCAAGGAGGTCTGGGCCGAACTGACCGTCCGGGTCACACCAGCCGACGCGCCGTAGCCCACCGCGTCAGCTCATGCCGGTTGGACAGCTGGAGCTTGCGGAGGACCGCCGAGACGTGGGACTCGACCGTCTTCACCGAGATGTACAGCTGCTTGGCGATCTCCTTGTACGCGTAGCCCCGGGCGATCAGGCGCAGCACCTCCCGCTCGCGCTGGGTGAGGCGGTCCAGGTCCTCGTCGACCGGCGGGGCGTCGGTCGAGGCGAACGCGTCCAGGACGAAACCGGCCAGGCGCGGGGAGAAGACGGCATCGCCCTCCTGGACGCGGAAGACCGAGTTCACCAGGTCGGTGCCGGTGATCGTCTTGGTCACGTAGCCGCGGGCGCCGCCGCGGATCACGCCGATCACGTCCTCGGCCGCGTCCGAGACGGAGAGGGCGAGGAAGCGGACGGGACGCTCGGTGTCGCTCATCAAGGACGCGCAGCGGCGCAGGACCTCGACGCCACCGCCGCCCGGGAGGTGGACGTCGAGGAGGACCACCTCCGGGCGGGTCGCGGTGATCACCGTGACGGCCTGGTCGACGTCGGCGGCCTCGCCGACGACCTCGACGCCGGTCTGCGCGGTCTGGCCGATCTCGGCCTGGACGCCGGTACGGAACATGCGGTGGTCGTCGACGAGCACCACGCGCACGCGCCGCTCCCCCGCGGTGCCGCCGGCCGGCTGCGCGGGCTCCGCCGCCTCGTCCGCTCCCGCCGTACCGTTCGCCTCGGTCGGGTCGCTCATGACGTCTTCTCCGCCCTCTCCATTTCCAGTTCGACCTCCGTGCCGCCGTCCGGCACCGCGCGCAGTCGCGCCGTGCCGCCGTTGCGCTCCATGCGGCCGATGATCGATTCTCTGACTCCCATGCGGTCGGCGGGTATCGAGTCGAGGTCGAAGCCGGGACCGCGATCGCGGACGGACACGAAGACCGTCCTGCCCTCGACTTCGGCGAAGACCTGTACGGCGCCGCCCTCGCCACCGTACTTGGCCGCGTTCACCATCGCCTCGCGCGCGGCCTGCATCTGTGCGCCGATTCTGTCGTCGAGCGGGCAGTCGCCCACGACCACGACCTCGATGGGGACTCCGTGCTTGTCCTCGACCTCCGCGGCATTGCGCTTCACGGCCTCGGCGAGGGTGGTGGGCTCGTCGTCCTCGTCCTTTCCGTTGCCCTCCGGCTTGTAGAGCCAGGAGCGCAGGTCGCGCTCCTGGGCGCGGGCGAGGCGGCGCACCTCCCCCGCGTTCTCCGCGTTGCGCTGGATCAGGGTCAGGGTGTGCAGCACCGAGTCGTGGACGTGGGCGGCGACCTCGGCCCGCTCCTGCGCGCGGATGCGCATCAGCCGCTCCTCGGAGAGGTCCTGCGTCATCCGCACCAGGTAGGGACCGGCGAGGAGCGTGATGCCGACGAGGACGGCGAGCGCCGCCTGCAGGACGGAACCGAGGTGGGCGGCGGAGCCCTGGAGGACGAAGATGCCGGTGACGCCCGCCGTCACCAGCAGGACGCCGCCCACCGAGCGCAGCAGGGTGACGGTGCGCCGGTGGCGGCCCACCTCGGCCCAGCGGGCCCGGCGCGCGTTGTCCGCCTGGCGCCAGACGAGGGCGACACCGGCGCCTACGAGCACGGTCGGCCAGAGGTAGACGCGGGCCCCGCCGCCGAGGTCGACGTTGCCCACGAAGACCAGGGCGACGACGACCATGAGGAGCAGGGCGACGATCTGGCCCTTGTCAGGCTTGCGGGCGACGAGTCTGCGGCGGCCGTCCGGCGCGGTCTCGGCGGTGACGAGGGACGGCGGCTTCTGCGCGTCGACGCCGCCCACGCCCAGCGGCACGAAGAACCAGAAGGCCGCGTACAGCAGCGCGCCCAGTCCGTCGGCCATGAACAGACCGACGAAGACGAACCGCACCCAGATGACGGGCAGGCCGAGATGACCGGCCAGCCCCCGCGCCACGCCACCGAGCCAACGTCCGTCACTGCTGCGGTAGAGCTTGCGCGGCGGCCGCGGTTCGACGAGGGGTGCTGCTGCGGCTTCCGGCATGACACTGATGGTCACACGGGTGCGGGAGGCGGAGCATCAGGGTCGGCCCCCGAGACTCCCCTGATCTTCGGGCCGCAGCGGCCTCGAACACTCCCCGGGCCCCGCGTCAGGGCCGAAATCAGGGTCCGACCAGGGTCGAACCGACTCCCGTCCGGACGCCGCGCCCGTCACCATGGACTCATGACAGATCACGAGCACGCCGCGACGGGTCCGGGACCCGGCTCCGGCCCGCGCCCTCCACGGGGTGCCGGGCCGCAGGATGCCGCGCCCGCCGCGGATGCCACGGGTGCCGCGACCGGCCCGGGCGCGGGCGGCGTCGACACCGGCGAGGGCAGCGGCCCTCCCGGGCCGCCGCAGGATTTCCGGCGCGACCGGCAGCACCGGACGATCGCCGGAGTCTGCGCCGGCCTCGGCCGGCAGTGCGACCTCGACCCGGTGATCTTCCGCATCACCCTGGCCGTACTCTCCGCGACCGGCGGCATCGGCCTCATCTTCTACGGCTTCGCCTGGCTCTTCGTCCCCGCCGACGAAGAGGAGGAGAACGAGGTACGCAAGCTGCTCACCGGCCGGATCGACGGTCAGGCCCTGGCCGCGGTGCTCTTCGCCCTGGTCGGCTGCGGAGTCTTCCTGACCATGCTCAACAACGGCGGAGTGCTCACCTTCGCCGTCGTCCTCTCCCTCCTCCTCGCGGGCGCCGGGTACTGGTCGCGGCAGCGGAGGACCCCCGCCCCCGACCCGATAGCCGCGCAGGCCGCCGCGGACGCCCCGCCGGAGGCGCAGGCGCCCCCGATCATGTTCACCTGGCCCTCCTGGTGGCGGGACCCCATAGTCAAGGACGGCACCCATGACGGCGGTACGGGCTACCTGTGGGGTCCGCCCGGCTCCGACGAGCGCGACATCGCCGCGGCCGTCAACATCGGCCGCGGCGCCCCGCACCGGTGCGGCCGCACGCCGGGTGAACGGCGCCCCCGGTCCCCGCGGCCGCGCGGCCCGCGCGGCATCGGCGGCTGGGTGTTCCTCCTCGCCCTGCTCGCCGGCTTCCTCGGCACCCGGCTGACCTGGGACGACCAGCCGCTCGGCACCAGCCTGCAGACCGGACTGGCCTGCGCGCTCGCCGTCTTCGGCCTCGGTATCGCGGTCAGCGCCTTCCTGGGGCGCACGGGAGCAGGGTCCGTCTTCCTGGCGATCATCACGGCCGCCCTGCTCGCCGGGTCGGCAGCCGTGCCGAAGGACGTCGGCACCGAGTGGACCCGGACCACCTGGAGGCCGACGGCGGTGACCGACGTGCGCGAGCAGTACGAGGTCGGGGCGGGCGACGGCACACTCGACCTCTCCCGGCTGAACGTGGCCGACGGGCAGACGGTGACCACCCGCGCCGACGTGGGCGTGGGCCGAATACGGGTCATCGTGCCGCAGGACGTGACCGTGCGGCTCAGCGTCGAGGTGGGCGTCGGCGACATCCAGCTGCCCGGGGAGAACGAGAAGGACGTCGACGTGGCTCCGGGCAAGCACAAGGAGGTCACCCTGGCTCCCACCATGAGCGACGAGGACAGCGGGACGCTCGACCTCGATCTCCAGGTCGGCCTCGGACAGGCGGAGGTGACCCGTGCTGCGTCATAGGTTCCAGCCCGGACGGCTCGTGGCGGGCTTCTTCCTGATGCTGGCGGGCGTCGTCTACGCCGGTGACGCGGGCGGCCTGTGGGAGACACCGTGGTTCGTGATCATCCCGCTCGTCGTGGGCGGGCTCTGCCTCGCGGGAGCGGTCGGGGTCGTGGCCCGTTCCGCGCGCCGGGACGACACCCGGGCGGACCTGCCCGGGTAACGGCCCGAGGGACACCGGCCCGCGCCGGGGGCGGGGCGTACGGCCGGTCGCGGCGGCCTCTACCGGTACCCGTCCCCCGACCGGTCCCGGCGCCGCGAGCGCAGGGCGGCGTCGATGGAGAGGAGTGGCGCGCCCGCCAGGACGAGGGGGGTCCAGGCCATGAGGTAGGCGAGATCATTGCCGTAGTAGTACGGATCGGAGGCCCAGCTGACGGTCAGCCACAGGCTGAGCGAGATCAGGGCGCCGCCGAGTGCGGCCAGGCGGGTCAGCAGTCCGAGCAGGGTGCCGATACCTACGGCCAGTTCGCCCAGGGCGATGGCGTAGCCGAAGCCGGACGGGCTCTTCAGGGCCATGTCGACCAGCGCGGGGATGGCCGAGGAGTCCCGGACGGTCCGCATCATGTCGCCGATGGAACCGGCGCCCGAGTCCTTCATGAAGGCGCTGTCGGTGAGCTTGTCGAGACCCGCGTAGATGAAGGTGACGCCAAGGAAGATCCGCAGGGGCAGGAGGGCGTATCGGGCGGCGTTGTCCCGCCAGTCGCCGCCGTTCTGCCGGGAGGAGTACACATCGCCCCGCATACCGTGCGTCATCACTGCCAGCCGCCTCTCGCCGCGCATGCCGAGCCCCTCACCAGACCATACGTACGACACCCAGGCCCCGCTCAACCCTCCCGCAACCGGTTTCTTGCTGTCGGTTTCGACAGGTTGGCGTCCGCCGGTCGGGAGTCAGCCCGAGGGATCAATGAGCCTCCGCCAACCTGAAGAAGCAGGTCAGCGGTCTGGTGTGACCGGCTCTCGAAATACTCGCGCTGGTCGTCGGCGGCTGTCTGCGGAGTAGATCGGCTGACAGAGCCGGACCTAATAGGGATCGTCGCCGTAGCCGGACGTGCTGCTCCCACCACTGTCGGACGAGGAGCCATAGTCGCTGGACGAGTCGTAGCTGTCGGACGAGGAACTGTAGTCGCTGGACGAGTCGTAGCTGCTGGAGCTGCTGGAGCTGCTGGAGAAAGAGCCTTCGTCGCTTGCGGCGGCGGACGAGGGGTGGCCGCCACCCGTGCCGGAGTACATGCCCCTGGGCGGTGCAGGAGGTGGGGGCTGTTCCTCGGCGGCGTCGACGGGCAGCGGGGAGGCGACGGGGCCGGTCGCGTCGGCGGCGGTGCCGACTGGAAGTGCGGCGAGTGCGGCGTCGTCCGCGGGCGACAGGGGGACCAGGCCGTGCGAGGCGTTGCGGCCGTCCGGAAACAGATGCCCGACGGCGAGACTGGCAGGGGTGCCCGGGGAGGCGTCCTCCATGAGGAGCGCAGCCGCTGGCGGCAGGGCGATCAGCGGGCTCAGCGGCTTCAGCCGGATGCGCCGCAGCGAAGCGCGACGGCGGACGAGACGCCGGACGCTCCGGTGCGCCTCCCGGGCGCGCAGCTCCAGCTCCCGCGCCCGGTGCTGCGCCGTGTCTGGCTGGACCTCGGAGAAGTACTGGGCGGCGGCTCCCAACCAGTGACGCGTCTGGCGGACCTCACCCGACGTGGCCCAGGCGATCCCCAGGTTGTACGCGGCCTGCCCCAGTCCGAAGAGGTCCTCGGCGGGGATCACACGGAGCGCCTGCCGGTAGGAGTCGCGAGCGGCCGACGCATCGCCGCTCCGCAGCTGGGTGTTTCCCACGTGGAGGAGCGACCGGCCCTCGCTGGCCCTGTCCCTGGCACGCCTGCCGAGCTCGACGGCCCGCTCGTGGTAGGCGAAGGCCCGCTGCTCGTCCCCGTGTCGGGTCTCGACGACACCGAGGTTGTCGAGGATCGCCGCGAGCCCGCTCCAGGCCTTCCAAGCGTGCGGGGCGCTCACAGGCGGCTCGCAGGCTTGCACGACGAGTCTCAGCGCGGCGACGCCCTCGTCGCCGTGTCGCCCGGGCTGGTCGAGTTCGCTCAGCGCCCGGTACATCAGAGAGAGAGTCTCCTCCGCGCGATGGCTCTGCCCGAAGGGCACGTCCACCGCCTCCCGATAGTAGGGCAACGCCTGGTCGAGCAGCCCTTGTTGGTGGTACGCCCTGCCGATTTCCCTCAGCAGATGACTACGGCTCTTCGCGAGGCCGAGACGTTCCGCCGCGTGGACCGCCGCTTCGTGGGAGAGCAGCCAGTCGTACCAGAGCTTGCGCAGGTCGAAGTAGGGCGTGAGCCAGGACGCCAGGGAAACGGCACGGTCCTGCGAGGGCGGGTGGTCCTGGGAGCGCATCACGGCGGCCACCAGATTCGGTCGCTCGGCGTCCAGCCAGGCGAGCGCGGAGCCGGTGGTCCTGATGCCCTTGTTCGCGCGGGCGGCGGAGTGCGGGGCCGGGTCACGCGCATACAACGCGGGGTACGGCCGGGGGGAGCGGTGCGGGCCACCAGGCAGCCGTGCGACAGCGGCCTCCACCGTCACGTCGTAGTGGTCCATGAGCCGGGTGAACGCGGCGTCCCGCTCTTCGGCGGTGACCTCCTGGCAGAGCTCCTGGGCGTGGAGCAGCACCAGGGATTCGAAGCGATAACCGTCGTAGCCGGTGCTCCTTTCGAGAATGCGCAGGCCGTGCAGTTCGCTCAGCCGGTCGTCGGCCCTGGCCGGCGAGACCCCCGAGAGTGCGGCCGCGGCGTGGACGCCGATGTCGGGCCCGGGGTGGAGGGGCAGCAGCCGGAGCATCTCCCGCGCAGGCATCGAGAGCAGCCGGTAGGACTCGTCCAGGATGGAACGTACGCTCCGGTCCCCCGTGCTCAGTTCGGCGAGCCGGCCCGAGGAGTCGGCGAGTCGGTCGCGGAGACCGTCGAGGGACATGCCCGGACGGGTGACGAGCAGGTGTGCCACCCGCATGAGGGCGAACGGCAGGCGGTCGCACAACTCGGCCACCGCTCGTGCGGCCTCGGGGTCGTCGGCGACCCGCCGGTCCCTGCCGAGCGCGTGCTCGACGACGGATCCCAGGAGCGCGACGGCGTCGGACGGAGCGAGGCGGTCGAGCGGTTGGAACGCTGCGTGCTCGTCGAGCAGCTCGGTCAGCTGGCGGCGGCTGGTGACCAGCAGCCGACCGGTCCCGCCGGGCGGCAGGAACGGGGTGACCTGTTCGGCGGCGGTGGCCCCGTCCACGACGATCAGCAGCGGCTTGCCGTGCTGCTCGGCGTGGTCGAGCAGATAGTGGCCGAACAGCTCCTGCTGCTCGTCGAGCGTCCCCGCCCCGGGCACGGACCGGTGCAGGGCCACCGCCAGCATGCGCACGGCCCGACTCAGCGCATCGTACGGCGTACCCACGTCACCGGGCCGGTTGTCCACGTCGATGAACAGCTCGCTGCTGAACCAGCGGCGCCCGGCCCGCCTCGCCTCCTGCGCCACCGCCCGGGCCAGCAGGGTCTTGCCCACACCCGCCGGTCCGTGGACGACCACCGGTCCCAGGGCGCCGCGACGAGGGTCCAGCCGGGCCAGCACCTGTCGGGTCTCGTCCTCCCGGTCGATCCAGCGGCCGACGTCGGGCATCCGCCCCACCGCCTGGGCCCTGCCCTCCCGGGGCAGATTCCAGATGTTGAACTGGCGGTTGCCGTCCCCGATCTGCTGGCCGCTGTTGCGGTAGGTGTTCCCGGTCAGGCTCGTGCCGCCTGTCCGGTGTCCGCGGGAACCGTCCGGGGAGTCGGAACCCCGCCTCACGTGTCGGAGCCGTAGTGGATCTGCTGGTGGTTGTGGCTGCCGTACTGCTGGGGCGACTTGTCGTAAGTATTACCGTGAATGTTCAGCACCTGATACCGGTCCACCACCCCCGGAACCAGGGAGATCAGCCGCCTTAGCTCCGTCTCCGTCCGCTGTCGGACCTGGTCGTCGGCATCGCTGAGCAGGGCGGTGAAGTGCCGCTGCCACAGGCCCGCCTGACGTCGGCTTCCCTCCGCATCGTCCGCCGCCCGGACCAGCGCTGTCCGCTCCAGGTCGCGCTGCACCTCGTCCTCACCGCCACGCCCCGAACGCCTCCGGAACATGCGGGCCACGCCTTCGCTCACGGTCCCCCACGCCTCCGTACCGGCGGCCTGCGCGACAGCGGCCCCGCCCGCCGCGGCCAGCGCCAACAGCGATTCGGTCAGCATCCCCACACCCTCTCCCCCGCACCTGAACAGCCCTTCCCACCCCGTCCTCCCCGCCCCAACTCCCGGACAAACGAGGCCCCACAGCACAGGCGTTCCCGCTCCCGCCGCTCGGATGAGACAGTGCCGCGGGCGATACGTGCGTAGGGAAGGACCCGCTGAGCGACACGGACGGCAAGAGCGACGCGAACACGGGCGACTCGGACGCAGGCTTGCACGGGCCGGAACGGCAGCGACGGTACGGGCCGGGGCGACGACTCAAGCGGTACGGGCGTACCGGCGGCGACGAGACGGCAGCGCCACGGCTCGATACCGGCGTAACCGGGTTGCTCTCGGCGGCCGGTTCCTGCGCGCTCTACTCGTCCTGACGAACCTCGAAGTCAACCGCTGACGGGCTATCTTCTCCGTGGACTGCCGCCCACGACCAGCACGAGCACTCCGAGAACCGGTCACACCAGCCCTCTGACCTGCGACTTCAAGTTGGCGGAGGCTCAATCCGTGACGTCGATCGCGTACCGGTTGGTCTCGGCTCCGGCGCCGGTGACCACCTGGACGTCGACCCGGCCCGGTTCCACGTCGGCCGGTACGGGGACGGTCAGCACGTCGTCCGCGGGGTTGCTGAAGCCGCCCGTCACGGGGACGAGGGGGACGTGGACGTTGACCGCGCCGATGCGGACGACCATGCGGGACAGGCGGTCCGCGCGCTGGGCGCCCGGGGGTACGAATCCGGCGCCGCGGATCTCGATGTCGTCGCCCGTGCGGATCGGCCCGTCCAGGTCGCCGGCCTCGCGTGCCCGGACCACGGAGAGGATCACCGGCCTGCCGCCCTCGGCGTACTTGCCGGCCACGTAGGTCGCCGCCGACACCAGCACCACCACCGCGAGCCCCCACGGCAGGTCGGGGAGGTGTTCCGGGCGCCGGGCCAGCCGTACCGCCGCGAAGACCAGGGCGACGGCGCTGATCACCACGTACTGGATGTCGGCGAAGGTCCCGCGGCCCGCGTCGTCCGTCAGCAGGTCGGAGGCGCGCGGCCGGTCCGCCCGTACCTTCTGCAGGCGCTGGCCCAGCACCCGCAGTCCGACCACGCGGCGCACCAGGACGGCGATGCCGCACACCACCGCGAGCACGGTCACCGCGCCGGTGGCCCGGCCGAGTCCGAGACCGGAGATCAGCGTGTCCCGCCCCTCGTGGCCCGAGGCGAGGGCCAGTTGTCCGGCCAGCACCAGCACGGCGTAGGCGACGAGGAGGACCCAGGCGGCCGCCACGGCCCGGGAGGTGGAGAGGCGGTTGTCCTCCCCGATGACGGGAGCCAGCGCTCCGCCCCGCGTCCGGTGGAACCACGAGGCCGCCGTCAGCGCCCCCGCCACCACCAGCGCGGCGGCGAGTCCGGCCGTGCGTGCCGCCGTCCAGCCGGCGCCGATCGCGGTGAGGGACTGGCCGAGCAGCAGCAGGACGACCGCCGCCCACACGGCCGCCACGGTGCGCCGGCCCAGACCGGCGAGCCAGGCGTCGCCCTCGGCGCGGCCGCGTTGGGCGACGAGTTCGGCGGACTGTGTCAGTTCCTCGGACACCCACTGGCGGGAGGCGGAGGCCGAGTGGGCCACGGCGGCCGGCAGCCCCTGCCCGGCCGCGAACTCGTCGCGCCGCCGCAGGAAAGCGGCGACCGCCCGGCGGTGCCCCTCCCGGGCGCCGTGCGGGCAGTCCCCGCAGGTGCAGCCGCCGTCGTGGGCCGCCTCGATCGCGCCCTTGTCCGAGCCGCTCCCGCGTCTCGCCTCCTGCACCGCCACGCCCTACGCCCGCCTTCCCGCACCCCTGCGACAGAACATCCGTGAATGAGGATGAGTAACCATGAATGAACGTCCGTGAATGAACATCCGTGAAAGCGCCCCCTGTTCCCTAGGGCCCCATGCGCCTGAGTCCCTAAGTCCCTTGGCACGAGAGCGAATTGTGCCGTACACGACCCCCCGCGCGCCGGGCGGCCCCGGTCCCTCGTGCTCAGCAGGGGTGACGCTCGGGGCACCGCCTTGACGCGGTCGCGAGAGGGGGTCAGTCGAACAGGTCCGGCTCGCTCCGACTGATCTCCTGCCACAGCGGCTGGTAGTTGATCCACGCCACCAGGTCGCCGCCGAGCTGCTCCCGGGTCGCCACCGCCTGACGGTGGTCGATCAGCACCGGCCGCCCCGCCGCCCGGGCCGTCAGCTGCACCTGGCAGGACCGCTCCAGCGACAGGAACCACCAGGCCGCCGCGTCCACCGAGTCGCCCACCGTCAGCAGTCCGTGGTTGCGCAGCACGAGCGCCTTGCCGGAGCCGAGCATCCGGGCGATGCGCCGCCCCTCCTCGGCGTCGACGGCGACGCCCGAGTAGGAGTCGTACAGGGCGTGGTCCTCGTAGAAGGCGCAGCTCTCCTGGGTGATCGGGTCGAGCAGGTCGCCGAGGGCCGACAGCGCGCGCCCGTGCACCGAGTGGCAGTGGGCGACCGCGACGACGTCCGGGCGGGCGGCGTGGACCTGGGAGTGCACGGTGAAGGCGGCCTGGTTGACGTGGTGGCCGCCCTGCACCACCTGGCCGTCGGAGTTGGCCAGCACGAGGTCGCTCACGGTGATGTGGGCGAAGGGCATGCCGAACGGATTGACCCAGAAGCAGTCGGTGTACTCGGGGTCGCGGGCGGTGATGTGTCCGGAGACGCCGTCCTCGAAGCCGTACCGGCCGAAGAGGCGCAGCGCGCCCGCGAGCCGTTCCTTGCGGTGCCGGCGTTCGTCCTCGACCGAGTCGTGCATCGGCGGCATCGCGAACCGCAGCTTGTCGGTGGGCAGCGGCGGGGGCGGAGTGGCCCCGGGCGTCCCGTGCATGTGTCCTCTGTCCTCCGGCACTGGAATTGCCTTACGTGCCGGAAGTTACCGGGGGTGCGGCCGGTGCGACAGATCCGGGCGGGATACTCGACACAGGGTGTCGGGTTTCGGCCGCACACTGAGTCCATGACCTCAGACACGGCACCCGACGCACCCACGAACTGGGCCGGTTTCGTCACCGCCGAACCTGCTCTGGCCGCCACCGTCGAGGCGCGGTTCGGGGCGTACACGCACCATGTCCTCGCCACTCTCCGCAAGGACGGCTCGCCGCGCACCACGGGCCTGGAGGTGCGGTTCCTGGACGGCGAGCTGTGGCTCGGCATGATGCCGGGGTCGGTGAAGGCGCTCGACCTGCGCCGCGACCCGCGCTTCGCGTTGCAGGCGAACCCGGGGGACGGCACCGGCATGGGCGGCGGGGACGTCCGGATCGGCGGCCGGGCGGTGGCGGCCGAGGACGCCGCGGCCCGGGCCCGGTACGTGGAAGAGGTGGAACCGCCGGAGCCGTTCCACCTCTTCCGTACCGAGCTGACGGAGGTCGTGCGGACCTACGTCGAGGACGACGCGTACCTCGTCGTCGAGATCTGGCAGCCCGGCCGGCCCGTGCGCACGGTCAAACGCACGTAGCCGCTGCTGCGGCGCCTGCCGCGGCGCTCACTCCCACTCGATGGTGCCCGGCGGCTTCGACGTCACGTCGAGGACGACGCGGTTGACGTCCTTGACCTCGTTGGTGATCCGGGTCGAGATCTTGGAGAGCACGTCGTACGGCAGCCGGGACCAGTCGGCGGTCATGGCGTCCTCGGACGAGACGGGCCGCAGCACGATCGGGTGGCCGTAGGTGCGGCCGTCGCCCTGGACGCCGACGGAGCGGACGTCGGCGAGCAGGACCACGGGGCACTGCCAGATCTCGCGGTCGAGGCCGGCCGCCGTCAGCTCCTCGCGGGCGATGGCGTCGGCCGCGCGGAGCAGGTCGAGCCGCTCCTCGGTGACCTCGCCGACGATGCGGATGCCGAGGCCGGGGCCGGGGAAGGGCTGGCGGTGGACGATCTCCTCCGGCAGGCCCAGCTCCTGGCCGACCATCCGGACCTCGTCCTTGAACAGCTTGCGCAGCGGCTCGACCAGCTGGAACTCGATGTCGTCCGGGAGCCCGCCCACGTTGTGGTGGGACTTGATGTTGGCGGTGCCGGAGCCTCCGCCGGACTCGACCACGTCCGGGTAGAGCGTGCCCTGCACGAGGAAGGCGACCTCGGGGCCGTCCTCCCGCATGATCTCCAGCTGCGCCTGCTCGAAGACGCGGATGAACTCGCGGCCGATGATCTTCCGCTTCTCCTCGGGGTCGGAGACCCCGGCGAGCGCCTTCAGGAAGCGCTCCTGCGCGTCGACGACCTTGAGCTGCACGCCGGTGGCGGCGACGAAGTCCTTCTCGACCTGCTCGGTCTCGCCCTGGCGCATGAGGCCGTGGTCGACGTAGACGCAGGTCAGCTGGGTGCCGATGGCCTTCTGGACGAGGGCGGCGGCGACGGCGGAGTCCACGCCGCCGGACAGGCCGCAGATGGCGCGCTTGTCGCCGACCTGCTCGCGGATGGCCGCGACCTGCTCGTCGATGACGTTCCCGGTGGTCCAGTCCGGGCGCAGGCCCGCGCCCCGGTACAGGAAGTGCTCCAGCACCTGCTGCCCGTGCGTGGAGTGCATCACCTCGGGGTGGTACTGGACGCCGTAGAGCTTCTTCTCGTCGTTCTCGAAGGCGGCGACCGGGACGACCTGCGTGGAGCCCGTGACGGTGAAGCCCTCGGGGGCGGCGGAGCAGGCGTCGCCGTGCGACATCCACACGGCCTGCTCGGCGGGGGTGCCCTCGAAGAGGGTGGAGGACGGCTTGGAGACCGAGAGGTCGGTACGGCCGTACTCGCGGGCGCCGGAGTTGTCGACAGTGCCGCCGAGGGTCTGTGCCATCAGCTGGAAGCCGTAGCACATGCCGAAGACGGGGACGCCCGCCTCGAACAGGCCGCGGTCGATGGTGGGGGCGCCCGGCTCGTACACCGACGAGGGGCCGCCGGAGAGGATGATGGCCGCCGGGTTCTTGGCGAGCATCTCCGCGACCGGCATGGAGCTGGGCACGATCTCGCTGTAGACCCGCGCCTCGCGGACACGACGGGCGATGAGCTGGGCGTACTGCGCACCGAAGTCGACGACCAGGACGGTGTCGGGGGCGGCGGCAGCGGGAGTCGCTGATGACACGGGGTGCCTTCCGGCGGTCGGGCGGGGGTCTTGTGCTGCCGATTCTACCGAGACGGGCGGGTGGCCCGTCCCGGCCGGTGCGCGGCCCGGTGCACCCCCGGTGGACGGACCGATGGGCGGACCGCCGGGCGGACCGGCGGGCGGCCCGATGGGCGGACCGGCGGGCGGTCCGGTGGGCGGACCGGCTTGGACACCGCCCGGCGGCGCGGGCATACTGGCGCCATGCTCACGCACCAGGTTTTCCTGTTTACCTATGGCAACCGGCCCACCGGCTGCCATGGTCGTGCTGCTTGAGCAACTGACAAGCGACTTCCCAGGCGCCCCGGGCCGACAAGGTCCGGGGCGCCTGGCGTTCGCGGACCCTGCCGGTTCCGGGCACCGCCTTCCACCGGCGAGGAGCCACCGACATGACCGTCACCACAGCAGCCGAGTCCGTCACCGCCGCGGACAAGACCGGCGCGCGCACCACCGAGGCCGCCGAGGTGATCACCGGCGCGCGGGACCGCATCGACGCCCTGGACGACCGGATCATCGGCCTCATCCAGGAACGGATGGCGGTGTCCGCCGTCATCCAGGAGGCGCGGATCACCTCCGGCGGCCGGCGGGTGAACCTCTCCCGCGAGATGGAGGTCCTCGACCACTACAGGTCGGCGCTGGGCAAGCCGGGCACGGCGCTCGCGATGACCGTGCTGGAGCTGTGCCGGGGGCGGGTCTGAGCCTCGTATCTGAGTTCGGGCGCCGTCTCACCCGTACGGCGCGTGACCGCGGCGCGAGCGGCTTCGTTGTCCCGGTGTCCGTGTCAGCCAGGGGCGGGCCCGAGAGAACCACGCGTGGCTCGCTGGAGCGATGAGACGTGCGGATCGTGCCGTACGTCGTGGGACCTCGCTCCAGACAAGTGACCGGACGGCAGGGGACAGCAGCCCGGTCACCCAAGAGAACGGCCGGCTCCGGGGACGCCCGGGGCCGGCCGACGGAACAGCCTTCAAGACCAGCGGCGCTACCCCCCGGCGCCGCTCCGAGGCACCGGCGCTGCCCTGACGCCGGTGCTGGCTGAGGAAGGGCCCCGCGGCCGTAGTCCGCGGGGCCCTTCGCCGTGCCCGGCGTCCACGGAACGCGGCGTGTACGTGACGTAAGCCACATAAGTATTCCGTGAAGCCGGGGCAACCCTTCACAGGGTTCACCGATCCAACAGGCCGAGGCATCCCACGGACGGCGGCTGTGCCGCGCCCGTGTGGAGAGGGACCCGCGCTCGGAGGGGGGTGCGGGTCCCTCTCACCTCCTTCGCGCTACTTCTTCGGCGGCACCGCCGGTATCCCCAGGAACGGCAGACGCAGCGCGCCGAAGGCCTCCGCCGGGACCGCCGGCGACTTGGGCTCGACCGGCGCCAGCCGCTCGTACGCGGTCCCCTGGGCGGGGCGCGGGTCGCTCTCGCCCTTGTTCGGCCAGTACGACATCGCCCGCTCGGCCTGCGCCGTGATGGTCAGGGACGGGTTGACGCCCAGGTTGGCGGAGACCGCGGCGCCGTCCACGACCGAGATGCCGGGGTGGCCGTAGAGCCGGTGGTAGGGGTCGATGACGCCGGTCTCACGGGAGGCGCCGATCGGGCAGCCGCCGAGGAAGTGGGCGGTGAGGGGGGTGCCCATCAGCTCCCCGACGTTGGAGCCGGCGAAGCCGTTGATCTCGGCGGCGAGCGCGGAGGCGCCCTCGGTGGCGGCCTTGATCTGCTTGGGGTTGGGCGAGCCGTGGCCCTGGCGCGCGGTGAGCAGGCCCTTGCCGACGCCCGCCGGTTTCAGGTGCGTGGTCAGGGAGTTGTCCAGCGACTGCATGACCAGGCCGATGATGGTCCGCTCCGACCACTTGCGGTTGGACAGGGAGCGCAGGACCAGCAGCGGGTGCTTGGCCGCGTGACCGAGGAAACCCAGGACGCGGGAGGCGCCCGAGGCGGTGTGCCCGGCGTAGGGGACCTGGAGGATCGACAGGCCGCCCATCGAGTTGGAGCCCTTGCCGTAGCGGACCGGCTCGATGTGGGTGTTGGCGTCCGGGTGGATCGAGGACGTGATGGCGACCCCGCGCGTGAAGTCGGCGCGGGACTCGCCGGTGGCCTTGCGGTAGCGGCGGTCGTCGGTCTGGGCACCGACCAGGGCCTCGGAGTTGGTGCGGGTCAGCTCGCCGAGCTTGTCGGACATGTGGGCGAGCTGACCGCCCGCCTTCATGCGGTGCAGGAGGGTCTGGGTGCCGTAGGTGCCCGCGGCGATGACGACCCGGCGGGCCGTGAAGGTGCGGCCCGCGTCCTTCTTCTGCCGGTCGGTGGGGAGGGTGGCGATCGCGAAGCCGCCGCGCGAGTCCTCGGTGACCGAGACGACCGTCGTCATCGGGTGCACGACCGCGCCCGCCTTCTCGGCGAGGTACAGGTAGTTCTCGTTGAGGGTGTTCTTCGCGCCGTGCCGGCAGCCCGTCATGCACTCGCCGCACTCGTTGCAGGCCTTGCGGTCGGGGCCCGCGCCGCCGAAGTAGGGGTCGGGCACCCGCTCCCCCGGCTTCGCCCGCGCCCGGCCGTCGGAGTCCTCGCCGTCGCCGAAGAACACGCCGACCGGCGCCATGTGGAAGCTGTCGCCGACGCCCATCCGCTCGGCGGCGGCCTTCAGGTGCACGTCGGACGGGGTCATCGTCGGGTTCAGCCGGACCCCGAGCATGCGGCGGGCCTGGTCGTAGTACGGCGTCAGCTCCTCGTGCCAGTCGGTGATGTCACGCCACTGGGGGTCCTCGAAGAACGGCTTCGGCGGCACGTAGAGGGTGTTGGCGTAGTTGAGGGAACCGCCGCCGACGCCCGCGCCTGCCAGGACCATGACATTGCCGAGCAGATGGATGCGCTGGATGCCGAACATGCCGAGCTTGGGCGCCCAGAGGTAGTTCTTGAGGTCCCAGGAGTTCTTGGGGAGCGACTCCCGGGTGAAACGGCGGCCGGCTTCCAGGACGCCGACGTCGTAGCCCTTCTCCGTGAGGCGGAGGGCGGAGACGGATCCGCCGAAGCCGGAGCCGACTATCAGGACGTCGTAGTCGTAGGCGTCTTGAGGCACGGTGGTCTCCTCGTCGAGTTTCGCGTGCGGGTGCTCTGTGGCCGGTCGCGCCCGGGCGGCGGAGCCGCATATCGATACAGCCCCGCGCCCCTCAGTGGGTCACCTGAACCGGAATGCCTTCATGAGCCGCAGACTGCGGCTCATGAAGGCCGCGTACTTCTCGTCGTCCATGCCCAGCGAGGGGGCCATCGGCAGCAGGCGCTGGTGGGCGACGGTCTGCGACTCGGTGTACTTGAGGATGCCCTCGGAGCCGTGCCGGCGGCCGAGTCCGGACTCCTTCATGCCGCCCATCGGCGACTGCACGCTGCCGTAGGCGGAGGCGTAGCCCTCGTTGATGTTGACCGTGCCCGTGCGCAGGCGGGCGGCGACCTCGCGGCCGCGGCGGGCATTGTTGGTCCAGACCGACGAGTTCAGGCCGTACGGCGTGGCGTTGGCGCGGTCGACGACCTCGTCCACGTCGGAGAAGCGGTACACGGAGACCACCGGGCCGAAGGTCTCCTCGCAGCACAGGGTCATGGCGTCCGTGACACCGTCGAGGATCGTGGGCTCGTAGAAGTACGGGCCGACGTCCGGCCGCGCCACACCGCCGGCGACGATCCGCGCCCCCTTGGCGACGGCGTCCTCCACGTGCCGCTTGACCGTCTCCAGCTGGTGGCCGCTGACCAGCGACCCCATGTCCGCGCCGTACGCCAGGGCGCTGCCCAGCCGCATCGCGCGGGTGCGGGCGGCGAAGCGGTCGAGGAAGGCGTCGGCGACCGACTCGTGGACGTAGAGCCGCTCGATGGAGACGCAGAGCTGGCCGGCGGAGGAGAAGCACGCGCGCACGGCGCCCGCCGCCGCCTTCTCGATGTCGGCGTCGTCCAGGACCAGCATGGCGTTCTTGCCGCCGAGCTCCAGCGAGACGCCGACCAGCCGGTCCGCGGCGACGGTCGCGACCTCGCGGCCGGTGCGGGTGGAGCCGGTGAAGGACACGTAGTCGCCGTGCTTGACGACCTCGGGTCCGATGACCGGGCCGACGCCGATGACGGCCTGGAGGACGTCGGCCGGCAGCCCGGCCTCGATCAGCAGGTCACGGGCCCACAGCGCGGTCAGGCAGGACTCGGTGTCCGGCTTCATCACGACCGCGTTGCCCGCGACGAGGGCGGGCAGGGCGTCGCCGACGGACAGCTCGAACGGGTAGTTCCACGGCACGATCTGGCCGACGACGCCGCGCGGGTGACGCAGTTCGGTGACCTTCGTCAGGGTCGGCACGGCGCCGGTGTGCCGCTTGGGCCGCAGGTACGCGGGCGCCTTGCGGCCGTAGTGCCGGGCGGCGACGGCGACGGCCTGGACCTCCTCGTGGGCGTGCAGCCTGGCCTTGCCGGTCTCCAGCTGGATGAGGTCGAGGACCTCGGCCTGGCGCTCCAGGACCAGGTCGTGGAAGCGCAGCAGCACCGCGGCGCGCTGCCGCAGCGGGGTGCGCGCCCACACGGCCTGGGCGGCGCGGGCCTGCTCGAAGGCGCGGGCCACGTCCTCGGGCGTCGACTCGGGCAGGTCGGCGAGCTTCTCGCCGGTGAAGGGCGAGTGGTTGGCGGTGCGGCCGGAGCCGGCCACGCCCTTGGTGAGCTGGGCGACCAGCTCGGGCGTGACCACGTCGGCAGCGGTGCGGGCGCCCTCCGGGGAGGGGGCGAGGGGATTCGTGCCGGTGAGTTCCGGGGCCTGCGCGTCCGTCATGAGCCGCAGGGTATGACGCCGCGGGGCCTTTGTGTACCCGTCGGTAACGGGGATTCACCGAGTACTCACACGACGCCAGTGATCGCTGGCACAAACCCGCTGATCAGGGCTTTGCGACCGTCCAGTTGGCGACGACCGTGCGCGCGATCTCCTTTCCCTCGTCGGCGAAGTAGCCCTTGCGGGGATAGTCGATCCACACCTTGTACATGTCGCCGTTGCCCGCCCGGTAGTAGACGATGTGGAACTCGCGTTCCCGGGGGCTTTCCGAGTCCGTTGTCGTGTACTGGATGGTGTTCTCGGCGGCCTTGCCGCCCTGGGACTCGGTCTCGCTGGGCTCGCCCCTGGGGGCGGGGTCGTCGGCGAAGTCGTAGGAGTACTCGCCGTCCTTGAACGTGTCCCAGTCCGCCCAGGCGCCCGCCATGGCGGTGTCCGGGATCTGGTCCTGCTTGTCGTCGGCCTTGATGTCGCGGTCGACGAAGACGGTGACCGCGCCGCTGGGATCGGTGAACCTCTCGTTGGTGCCGTCCCAGTCGGTCTCGCGCTTCTGCCGCACGAACTCGGCGGGCAGGCCGACGCTCATCCCGAGCCTGGCGTCGAGCTTCTGCTCCTTCCAGCCCTCGGGCAGCGGCCCCGCGAAGGGGTCCGCGACCACCAGGTACGACGCCACCGCCGCCGCGACGACCGCCGCGCCGAGGGTGATCCAGGCGTTGCGGCCCAGCCGGACGCTCCACCGGGACGCCGGCCCCGACGGCCCGTCCGCCGCGGCGACGCGCACGACCTGGGTGGGCGGTGGCGCGGGCGGGTTGGCGGCGGCGTCCAGCAGGCCGCGCACCCGGGCGGCGTCCGGGCGGCGCGCCGGGTCCTTGTCCAGCAGGGCCGTGATCACCTCGGCCAGCGGGCCCTGCGCGGCGGCGGGCGCCGCGGGGGTGGCGTTGAGCACCGACTGGAGCGTGGCGGGGGTGTTGCTGCGGCGGAAGGGCGAGACGCCCTCCGTCGCCGCGTACAGCACCACGCCCAGCGACCACAGGTCGCTCGCCGGGCCGGGGCGCTGGCCCAGCACCCGCTCCGGGGCGATGTACTCGGGCGAGCCGACGAAGCCGCCGGTGTCGGTCAGGCTGGTCTCGCCCTCGATCTGGGCGATGCCGAAGTCGGTGAGGACGACCCGGTCGTGCCGGCCGAGCAGCACGTTGTCCGGCTTCACGTCCCGGTGCAGGATGCCGGCCGCGTGCGCGGCCTCCAGCGCGCCGAGCACCTCCAGGCCGATGCGGGCGGCCTCGCGGGCGCCCAGCGTGCCCTCCTGCAACGCGTCGCCCAGCGAGCGGCCCCGCACCAGCTCCATCACGATCCACGGCTGGCCGTCGACGACCGCCACGTCGTGCACGTTGACCACGCCGGGGTGGTCGAGCCGGGCGGCGGCGCGGGCCTCGCGGCGCATCCGTTCGAAGGCGTTGTCCCGTTCCCGCTCGGGCAGGTGATCGGGTACGCGGGGTTCCTTGACGGCCACCTCGCGGTCCACGGTCTCGTCCTGCGCCCGCCACACCGTGCCCATGCCGCCGTGTCCGAGCTTGCCGAGCAGCCGGTAGCGGCCCGCGATCAGACGCCCGGCACCCGGGTCCTGCGCGGCCGGGGGCTGCGCGGACGGCGTCTGGGCGGACGGAGTCTGGGCGGGAGGTGAACCCGGCTGCGACGGTACGACCGACGGTACGACCTGGGTGGGTGCCGCGTACGGGTTGCCGGGATGCGGCACGGCGACGGGCTGGTTCGGTGGTTGCAGGCCAAAACTCGTCGGCTCGTCCGACCCCCTGCGGGGTCCCCCGTTGCTGCTCATGGGTCCATCCATATCGCGCCGGACAAGCCCGTATCCACCGCGGGTGCACGGTGGTCACAGACCCGTGACGCGCGCTGCCGCTTATCTCCCCTTTAGGTGTGATGCGGGGGACTCGTGGGCGGACGGAGCGCCGGACGGGGACACCGAGGGGGACGCGGGATCCGTCGTCGGTGTCGCGGGCGCCGAGCTCGTGGGGGCGCCGCCCCCGCCGTCGTCGCCGTCCACGAGCAGCACCGCCGCCGAGATGCCCGCGCCGGCCGCCGCGACGACCAGCAGCACCGCCATGAGCACGCTCCGCTTCATCCGCCGGGCCTCGCGGGCCGCCGCCGTCGCGGGAGTGCGGCCGGTACTCAGGTAGAGGCGCAGCATCCGGTCCGCCTCCGCCGCGTCCAGCCGCCGTCGCGGATCGCGTTCCAGGAGGCCCCGGACGACGGGGAGGAGCGGTCCGGTCTGGGCGGGCGGATGGATCTCCTCGGTGACCACGGCGTGCAGGACGCCGCCGAGCGAGTCGCGGTGGAAGGGGGAGGTGCCGCTGAGGATCGCGCACAGCAGGACGCCCAGGGACCACAGGTCGGACTCCGGTCCGGTCCCGGCGCCGGACATCCGCTCCGGCGCGGTGTACTCGGGCGAGCCGACGAAGGAGCCGCTCTCGGTGAGGGTGGTGGCGCCCGCGACCTGGGCGACGCCGAAGTCGGTGAGGACGACCCGGCCGTCCTCGGCGATCAGCACGTTGGACGGTTTCACGTCCCGGTGCAGGACGCCGGCCGCGTGCGCGGTGCGCAGGGCGTCGAGCAGGGCGATGCCGATCCGGGCGGCCTCGCGGGGGCCGACGGGGCCGCGGGCGACGACGCGGTCCGCGAGCGAGCCGCCGTCGACGAGTTCCATGACCATGTACGCGCGGGCGTCGTCCTCCACGACGTCGTGCACGACGATGACGTGCGGATGCCGCAGCTGCGCGACCGCGCGGGCCTCGCGCAGGGTGCGCTCGCGGCGCCGCCTGGCCTCGGCGGCGGACAGGGTCTCGTCCAGCGGCAGCGCCTTCACGGCCACCTCGCGGACGAGCAGTTGGTCGGTGGCCCGCCACACGATGCCCATGCCGCCGCTGCCGAGCCGCTCATGGAGCCGGTAACGGCCCGCGATGACACGCCCGCCGGCCCCCTCGGTCACCATGCGTCCCATGATGCCCCACCGGACCGGACGCCTCCGCGCGGCGGCCACCCGGGTGGCCGACAACCGACGGGTGCGCGAGTGCCGTTGGGGCGGCTCCCGGCGGGTGTCCGGCGCCGCGCGGTGCGGGTCTCAGCCCGTCCGCTCCTGCCAGCTCTGCAGCACCGACCTGAACTGCCGCTCGGTGGTGGGCCAGTCGTCCGCTGGCCCCGACATGTTGAGGGCGTACTCGACGCCGTCCCGGGAGATGTACGTGTGCGCGACGGCGCGGCGCGGGCCGGGGAAGGGGGTGTCCTTGGCCAGCGCGGTCCAGGTGTACTCCCACCTGGCGCTGTCGCGGTCGCGGTAGGTGCCGCGCTCCAGGGTGACCCGCCGGTAGTCGACCAGCCGCTGGAGCTGGACCTCCAGATCGAGCTGGTGCGCGTGCGGGTCGTTGTAGTCGGGTGCGGTGTCGACGGATACGCGCAGGAGGTGCTTGCCGCCGTCGGGGCTGTAGTCGGCCTGCTTGAGTTCGCCCTCGGCGTCGAAGGCCTCCCGCTGCCAGTTCTCGGGCAGGTAGAGGCTGAAACCCAACGGGTCGTCGCGGCGCTTCCAGTTGTCCGGGACGGACCCGCCGGGGCCCTTGTCGTCGGTGGGGGACCCCGAGGGCGTGGTGGGCGAGGAGGACGTCGGCCCGCTGGGCTCCGGGCCGGCCTCCGTGCCGCCGCCTTCGCGCTGTTGCAGCAGCACGGCGGTGCCCGCGCCGATGAGCGCGGCGACGGCGACGACCAGGGCGACCGTGCGCAGACGGCCCTGCCGACGGCGCCGGGGGCCGGGGGCTCCGGACGGCGCGGCGTGCGGGTGGCCCGGCGGTACGGTCCCCGGCGGCACGGCGCCCGTCCCGTACGCCTGTGCCGTGTGGCCCGTCGCGGGCTGGCCGACGGCCGCGGTGGGGCCGGTCACCGGCGGGTAGGGCGTCGCGGTGGGTGTGCCCGCCGTCCCGTGGTGCAGGGTGTCGCCCTGCCGCACCGGGCCCGTGTGCCGGGTGGTCGGCACGTACGCCTGGGCCGCGTCCGGCCGCCGTCCCTCGGCCGCCTGGGCCAGCAGGTGCTCGGCCTCGGTCGCGTCGGGCCGCGTCTCCGGGTCCTTGCGGAGCAGGGCGCTGATGACCGGCGCGAGCGGGCCGGCGTACCGGGGCTCGGTGGCCTCCTCCTCGACCACGGCCTGCATGGTGGTGAGCGGTGAGGTGCGGCGGAACGGCGATCTGCCCTCCACCGCCGTGTACAGCGTCGCGCCGAGCGCCCACAGGTCGGAGGCGGGGCCGGGGTCGTGGCCGCGCACCCGCTCGGGCGCGAGGTAGTCGACGGAGCCGACGACCTCGCCGGTCCGGGTGATGGTGGAGTCGCCCTCGATCTGCGCGATGCCGAAGTCGGTGAGCAGGACGCGGCCGTCGTCGGCGAGCAGCACGTTGCCCGGTTTGACGTCGCGGTGCAGGACGCCGGCGGCGTGCGCGGCGCGCAGGGCGCGCAGCACCCACAGGCCGACACGGGCCGCCTCGCGCGGCTCGACCCGCTCCTGCTCCTTGACCGCGTCGGCCAGCGAGCGGCCCTCGACCAGCTCCATCACGATCCAGGGCCGGCCGTCGTGTTCGAGTACGTCGTGCACGGTGACGACGGCCGAGTGGTTGATCCGCGCCGCCGCGCGCGCCTCGCCCCGGGTGCGTGCCAGGAGGATCGCCTGGTCGCTCTCGGAGACGTAGAGGGCGGCGGTCAACTCCTTGATGGCGACGGTCCGGTTCAGTACCTCGTCGTGTGCGCGCCACACCCGGCCCATGCCGCCGCTGCCGATGGCGTCCCCGAGCCGGTAGCGGCCCGCGACGAGCCGGCCCTGCATCTGATTCACGTTGCCCCGCAATGGTCTTGTCAGGGCCAGACTAGGGACCGGTCCCCTCCCGGGGAACGGCTGGGGTCCCATGGAAACCGCTCTGTGACGGTTGTCGCTTTCCGTGACGGGAGGCAACCATCGGGGCGAACTGCGGTCAGCGCGTGTACTGGTAGGTCGCCGAGGCCTGTTCGAACAGCCGGCTCACCTCGTCCCGCTCGGCCTCCGGACCCCGCACCTGCACCACGTGGTAGCGGCCGTCGATCAGGATGGCGACGTTGCGCACGAACAGCTCGCCGCCCGCGCCGGTCCAGGTGAACTGGCCCTCCGCCATGGTCCGTCCGCCGACCTCGATGGTCTTCAGCCCGCTGGAGGTGGCCCAGCTGGAGGCGCGGTAGGAGGCCAACTCGGGCTCGCCGTCGCGCTGGTAGACCATCGGGTCGTCGCCGAACTCGGAGGTGCGGTCGCGGCCGGGCACGACGAGCAGCTCGAAGTCGCCCTTGCTGTATACGACCTGACCGCTGCCGTTGCGGGGGGTGCGGTCCCAGTCCTCGGCGACGGCGACGCGGAAGCCCTCCGGGTCCTTGCGCAGGGTGAACCCGTCGGCGACGTTCGACTGCGTCTCGGTGGAGCCGCCGTCGGTCTCCGAGCCGCCGGGGGTGGAGTCCGGGGACGTCTGCTCGGGCCGGGGCTCGCTGCTGACGTCCGGTGACCCGGCGGGCGGCGCCTGGCTCGCGTCGCCGGCGGTTCCGGTGCGGTCGGCGGCGCCGGAGTCGCGCGTGTCGCTCTTCGGCAGGAAGAACATGGCGTACGCGATGGCTCCGGCCAGGGCGAGCAGTATCAGCAGGAGCAGGGTCCGGCCGAGGCTGCGCGGCGAGCGGGCGGGTTCCGCGCGGCCCCGCTTGTGCCGGCCGTGGTGCGCGGGCAGTCCGGCCCGGCGCCGGCGCACCAGCTCGCCGCGGCGGCGCACGATGGGCAGCCGGCTGTGGCCGGTCTCGGCGGGCGGGGCCGAGATCACGTGCAGGCCGGCCTCGGGCTCGGGCGCGGAGCGCACGAGGGAGCGCAGCCAGCCGCGCAGTTCCTCGAAGTCGATGCGCTCGGTGGGGTCCTGACGCAGCAGGGACTCCACGACCGGCCGCAGCGGGCCGCACTCCTCGGCGAACGCGGGGGGCTCCGCGCACACGATCTGCACCAGCTCGGCGGTGGACTCCTCGGGGTAGGGGGCGTACCCCTGTACGGCGCGGTAGAGCAGCGCGCCCAGCGCCCACAGGTCGGTGGCGGGGCCGATGGGCGCGGCCAGCTGCCAGTTCTCGTGCACCGGCCCGGCCTGCTCGGGCGCCCACCGCTCGGTCACCGGCCCGACCACGGCCATCCGCGTCTGCCGGGCCCGCTCGGCGGCGAGCGCGGTGGCGGGCCCGCGCGGCGCGGCGGTACGGGCGACGAGGTCGTCCCAGCGCCCGGAGGCCACCGGCCCACCCTCCTGCGGCGGGACGGTGTACCCGGCGGTGTCCGCCTGCCGGGGGGCGGGGGGCAGGCCGCGGCCGGGGGCGGCCGGATCGCCGGGGGTGCGGGGGGCGTGGGGTGCCGGGTCACCGGGGAGACGGGGCGCGGGGGTCGCCGGGTCACCGCCGAAGCGGGGCGGGGCGGATGCCGGGTCGCCGCCGAGACGGGGTGCAGGAGCCGCCGGGTCACCGCCGAAGCCGGGCGGGCCCGATGCCGGGTCACCGCCGAAGCCGGGCGGGCCCGATGCCGGATCACCGCCGAGACGGGGTGCAGGAGCCGCCGGGTCACCGCCGAAGCCGGGCGGGGCCGATGCCGGATCACCGCCGAGACGGGGCGCAGGAGCCGCCGGATCACCGCCGAAGCGGGGCGGGGCGGATGCCTGGTCGCCTCCGGTGCGGGGCGTGGCACCGTGCCAGGCGGTCGCGCGTACGCCGTAGGGGTCGGCGATCCGCCCGGGCGGGGTGTCCTCGGCGGGCCGGTCCGCGGGGGCGGTTCCGTAGGGGGACCCGGGTCCGGTGGCTCGGGAGGACCAGCCCGGGTCCGCCTCGCGCCGGGGCTCGTGGCCTTCGGCGCCTTGGCCCTCGGCGCCCTGACCCTCGGCGCCCTGGCCCTCGGCGCCCTGACCCTCGGCGCCCTGGCCCTCGGCGCCCTGGCCCGAGGAGTTCACGCCGTACCCGGACCCCTCGAAGCGCGGAGGCGGCTCCTCGCCCGCAGCGGGGGCGGGCGGGTGCGGCGGGCGGTCGGTTCCGAGGGCGTACGGGGCGCCGAGCCCCGGGTGTCCCGGGTCCTGGCCGGGCCGGCCGGTCCCGGGGCCCTGGTGCGGCGGGCGGGCGCCGGCCTCGTCGGGGGCCGGGCGGGCTCCCGGGAGGGCGGCGCGGCCGTTCTGGGCCTCCTGGACGCGGGCGGCGGCCCGGGCCCCGGCGCGGTACGCGGCGATCGCTCCGGCGCGGGCGGCGCGGATGTCGCCGCTGGTGTCGAGCTGCGCGGGTGCGAGCCCGGCGGGTGCCCCCGGGCCCACGGCCCCGGGCACCGGCAGCCCGCCGACACCCCGGGCCTCGATGGCGGCCCGCCGGGCGGCCTCCGGATCGGCGCCACCGGGACCGAGGATTCCGGAGTCACCGGAACCCAGGATTCCGGCCCGCGCTCCGACCGGCCCCGGCGTCCCGGGCCCGGCGCCGCCCGGGCCGGGCACACCGCCGCCGGGGCCGAAGGTCCCGCCTGGGTCGAGCGGGCCGGGGGCGGGGTCCTCGTCGGGCGGCGGGACCGGGTCGTACCCGCACAGCGCCTCCTCCGCCGCCCCGACCGCCAGGCCGGTCAGCATCACCCGCCCGTCGTCGCAGACCAGCACGGTGCGCGCGGTGATGTTGCGGTGAACCCAGCCGTAGGTGTGCAGCACCCGCAGCGCGAGCAGGATGTCGGAGGCCACCTCCGCCGCGCGGTAGGGCGTCAGCGTCTGCTCGGCCAGGAGCGCGGCCAGCGGCCTCGCGGCGACCAGCTCGCTGACGATCCACAGCGAACCGCCCTCGGCGAACACGTCGAAGACCTGATCGAGGCGCGGGTGGTCGGGAACGGCGGCGGCGGCCTGCGCGGCCTCGACGGCCCTTCGCACCACGGGGTCGGCCGGCCGCCGGATGCCGGTGCTCCCGCCGGAGGTCCGCCTGCCGGGGTGCCGGACGCCGCCGTCACGGGACGTGAAGCCGTCCGGCAGACCGTCCGCGTCGAGCACCTCGGCCTCGACGACCTCCGGCAACGGGACCTGCCGGACCAGGACTTCCTGGCCGCTGTACGTGTCGAAGGCCCGGCTCTCGGTGAGTTCGTACTCGTCGGACGGCGGCAGGGGCAGGCGGTAGCGGTCGGCGAGCACCCGTCCCGCATAGTCGTCCACGTCGCCACCCCCGGCAGCCCGTCGGTCAATTCCGTTCGCCCGGCGGGCCGTTCCGGCTGCGTACGGTCCGCAAGCACTCACGATACGTGCCGGAGGCAACCCGCAAAGAGCTGATGCCAGATATCGGGCCGCTCAAACCCGAGGCCGTCCGCTCAGGACTTGGGTTCGAAGGACTTCGTCAGGGTCCGCCAGGTGTTCCGGCGCAGGTCGTCGTCCCAGTCGTCGGCCTTCGCGGTGTACATGAGCGCGTAGCCCTGGTGGTCGTTGACGACGAACCCCCGGTCCACGGTGCGGTACTTGGTGCCGCCGTCGGTGTAGGTGAACTCCCAGTCGGCCGCGTTCCAGCCCCGGTAGCCCACCTTCTCTATGCGGATCTTCTGGTACTGCGAGCGGACCATGTACCGCTCCTGGTTCTCCCAGTCGGCGACCGGGTCGCTCTTGGGGGTGGAGGTCCAGGCGATCAGCAGCTTCTGCCCGCCGGGGCCGGTGAACCGGTCGCCCGAGGCGCCCGTGGAGGTGAACTTCCAGCCCTCGGGCAGCCCGATGCGGTAGCCCTGGCCGCCCTTGTGGGTGGCGGCCACGTCCTCTTGGTCCTCGGACTCCCGGCCCTCGGACTTCCCGGCGTCCGGGGACCCGCCGTCCGCGTCGCCGGACGCGCTCGCGCCGCCTTCCGGCACGCCGCTCGCGTCACCGTCCGTCGCCGGGTCGGAGGCGGCGCCGTCGGCGCCGGTGCCGCCCTCGTCGTCCTGCTTGGTCTCGCCACTCGGTCCCGCGGAGGCGACGGGCCCGCCGCCGTTGCCGCCCTCGGCCCCCTTCTCGTCGTCGCCGCCGAGAGTGAGCGCCAGCACGGTGCCGAGCACGGCGAGCGCCACGATCACCGCGATGACGATCAGCGTCCGGCGCGGCACCACGTCGGTGAGCGGTGCCCGGGGCACGGGCCTGGCCGGCAGGTCCGGCGGCGGCACGACGGGCCATCCGGAACTCCGCTTGCCACCGGGAGCGTTCCCGCCCTGCGAGCCTGCCCCCGAACCCTGCGCCGATCCCGTGGCGGCGGCCGTACCGGACGCGGCGGCAGAGGACGCGGCGGCAGAGGACGCGCCCGCCGTGGAGCCGGAGTCCGCGCCGGCCCCGGAGCCCGTACCGCCCTGCCTGCTCCGCGAGGCGGCGGCCGCACCGGCCGCACCCGCCCCGACCGCGGCCTTGCGCACCGAGCGCAGCGCCCCGCGCAGCCGCTCTCCGGCCTCCTCGGCCCGCTTGCCGCCGGCGCCGCCACCCCGGCGCGTCCGCTCGTCCGGCTGGGGCGGGATCGGTACGACCTTGGTGGCTTCGGCCGGATCGATCTCGTCGGCGGCGGGCGCGTGGATGACCTTGGTCAGCATCGCGCGGGCGCCGGCGTCGTCGAGCCGGTGGGCGGGGTCCTTGTTGAGCAGCCCGTAGATGACGTCCCGCAGCGGGCCGGCGTTCTTCGGCTCCTCCAGGTTCTCCGTCATCACCGCGGTGAGCGTCGCGATCGCGGAGCCCTTGTCGTAGGGCGGGGTGCCCTCCACGGCGGCGTAGAGCAGCCCGCCGAGCGACCAGAGGTCGGCGGCCGGTCCGGGCTTGTGGCCGCGGGCGCGCTCCGGGGAGATGTAGGAGGGGGCGCCGACGAGCATGCCGGTGGAGGTGATGGACGGGTCGCCCTCGACCTGGGCGATGCCGAAGTCGGTGAGCACGACCCGGCCGTCCTCGGAGATCAGCACGTTGGACGGCTTCACGTCGCGGTGCAGGATGCCCTCGCGGTGCGCAGAGCGCAGCACGTCGAGGACGGCGAGGCCGACCTCCGCGGCGCGCTTGGGCTCCAGCAGACCGTCCTCACGGATGGCCTCGGCGAGCGACTTGCCCTCGACGAGTTCCATCACGATCCAGGGCCGGTCGTCCTCCTCGACCACGTCGTAGACGGTGACGGCGCCGCTGTCGCGGATCCGCGCGATCGCCTTGGCCTCGCGCAGCGTGCGCGTGATCAGGCGCCGCTTCTCCTCCTCGTCGATGTTGCCCGGGAACCGCAGCTCCTTGACGGCGACCGTGCGTCCCAGGGTCTCGTCCTCGGCCCGCCACACCGTCCCCATGCCGCCGCGGCCGAGCACGTCTCCCAGCCGGTAACGCCCGGCGAGGAGACGTGCGCTCTTGTCCGTACGGGGTGTCCCCGCCCGCTCCGCGTCCGACATGCGTCCCCTCATGCAACCCGCCCTGACAGAGCCTTCATTGTCCCTCACGCGACAAGTGCTCGACGCCCAGGGTGCCACGGGGGCCCGGGGGGCGCGGGGGACGGTCCGTGCGGCGGGCCCGGGGGGTCCGGCCCGCCGCCGCGGACGCTACTTGGGCACGATGTCCGGCGCCCCCAGCCGGGCCGCGTCGGCCGTCAGGTCGTCCGGCTGGCGCTGCGACTCCCGCTCGGCCTCGACCCGCTTCTCGTAGTGCTGGACCTCGCGTTCGGCCTGGTCCTTGTCCCAGCCCAGCACCGGTGCCATCAGCTCGGCGGCCTCACGGGCGCTGCGTGTCCCACGGTCGAAGGTCTCGATGGAGATGCGGGTGCGGCGGGTGAGGACGTCGTCCAGGTGCCGTGCGCCCTCGTGCGAGGCGGCGTAGACGACCTCGGCGCGCAGGTAGTCGTCGGCGGCGTGCAGCGGTTCGCCCAGCGAGGGGTCGGCGGCGACCAGTTCCAGCACCTCCTCGGCCAGCGACCCGTACCGGTTCAGCAGGTGCTCCACGCGCACCACGTGCAGGCCGGTGCGCGCGGCGATCCGCGCCCGCGCGTTCCACAGCGCCTGGTAGCCCTCGGCGCCGAGCAGCGGGGTCTCCTCGGTGACGCTGTCGGCGACCCGCAGGTCGAGCCCGTGCACCGCCGCGTCCACGGCGTCCTTGGCCATCACCCGGTACGTCGTGTACTTGCCGCCCGCCACGACGACCAGGCCGGGCACCGGGTGCGCGACGGTGTGCTCGCGCGAGAGCTTGCTGGTGGCGTCGGACTCGCCGGCCAGCAGCGGCCGCAGCCCGGCGTAGACCCCCTCGACGTCGTCGCGGGTGAGGGGCACCGACAGCACCGAGTTGACGTGCTCCAGGAGGTAGTCGATGTCGGCGCTGGAGGCGGCCGGGTGGGCCTTGTCGAGGTCCCAGTCGGTGTCCGTGGTGCCGATGATCCAGTGCCGCCCCCAGGGGATGACGAAGAGCACGGACTTCTCGGTGCGCAGGATGAGCCCGGTGGTGGAGTGGATGCGGTCCTTGGGCACGACGAGGTGGATGCCCTTGGACGCCCGGACGTGGAACTGGCCGCGCTCGCCCACCATCGACTGGGTGTCGTCGGTCCACACCCCGGTCGCGTTCACGATCTGCTTGGCGCGGATGTCGTACTCGCCGCCGGCCTCGACGTCCTGCACGCGCGCGCCGACCACGCGTTCGCCCTCGCGAATAAAGGAGGTGACCCGCGCGCGGTTGGCGACCTGGGCGCCGTACGCCGCGGCGGTGCGCACCAGGGTGGCCACGAACCGGGCGTCGTCCATCTGCGCGTCGTAGTACTGGAGCGCGCCGACCAGTGCGTCCTTCTTCAAGGCGGGTGCCACCCGCAGGGCGTGAGAGCGGCTCAGGTGACGGTGCGTCGGCAGGCCCCGGCCGTGGCCGCGGGCCATGGACATGGCGTCGTAGAGCGCGACACCGGAGCCCGCGTACAGCCGCTCCCAGCCCTTGTGCTGCAGCGGGTACAGGAACGGCACCGGCTTCACCAGGTGCGGCGCCAGCCGTTCGAGCAACAGGCCGCGCTCCTTCAGCGCCTCCCGGACGAGCGCGAAGTCGAGCATCTCCAGATAGCGCAGGCCGCCGTGGATCAGCTTGCTGGACCGGCTGGAGGTGCCCGAAGCCCAGTCCCGCGCCTCGACCAGGCCGGTCGACAGGCCGCGCGTCACGGCGTCCAGCGCGGTGCCGGCGCCGACCACGCCGGCGCCCACCACCAGTACGTCCAGTTCGCGCTCGGCCATGGCCGCGAGCGACTCGGCGCGCTGCGCCGGCCCCAGTGTCGCTGTCCTCACTGCTGCCTCCCGCTGTGGTCGCGTCGGCCGCACCCGTCGGGCGAAGCCCGTCTCCTGGTACCCACCATGCCCAGATTCTGTCCGGCCTGCCCGACATCGGCCGCCGCACGCCCTCAGCCTGTGGACGACTTCCCCCAGGTCACCGTCGAGACTCACCCGAAACGAGGCAGATCAATCCCACAAATCGGTCATATTTACTCCTAGTCTGACGTTGTGCTCGCCCATCCTGTCCACCGGGCTTGCGCACCTGTCCCGCTTCGGCTACTGGGAAGGACGGCCCACGCCATGCCCGCAGATCTCGCCGTCATCGGACTCGGCCCGTACGGCCTGCCCCTGGCCCAGGCCGCCGTCGCCGCCGGCATCCCCACCCTCGGCTACAAGACCGGCCCCGAGGCCGGCCCCCTCTCCCCCGCCGAGCTGCGCCGGATGCTCGCGGCGGGCTTCCGCACCGCCGCGGGTCCGGCCGAGGTGGGCCGGGTGCGCACCGCGGTCATCTGCGCGCCCACCCCGCCGGCGCCGGACGGCGGCCTGGACCTCACCCAGGTCGAGGCCGCGGCCCGCACGCTCGCCGCCCACATGCGCCCGCACACCACGGTGATCCTGGAGTCGCCGGTGCGGCCGGGGACCACGGAGGAGTTCCTGCGCCCGATCCTGGAGCAGGGCTCCGGGCTGCGCGCGGGCCGCGACTTCCACCTCGCCTACTCCCCCAGCCGCGTCGACCCCGGCAACCGCGACTTCACGCCGGCCAACACCCCGAAGGTCATCGGCGGCCTCACCCCGGCCTGCACCGAGTCGGCCGCCGCCTTCTACGGCCGCCTCACCGACAAGGTGGTCCGCGCGCGCGGCCCCCGCGAGGCGGAGACGGTACAGCTCCTGGAGACCAACTTCCGCCACGTCAACATCGCCCTCGTCAACGAGATGGCCGTCCTCTGCGACGACCTCGGCGTCGACCTGTGGGACGTCCTGCGCTGCGCCGAGACCAAGCCCTTCGGCTTCCAGGCCTTCCGCCCCGGCCCCGGCGTCGGCGGCCACTCCGTCCCCCAGGACCTGACCGGCCAGGCCCCCCACAGCCTGCGCATGGTGGAGGTCGCCCAGCGGGTCAACTCCCAGATGCCCCGCTACGTCGTCCAGCGCGCCGCCGCCCTCCTCAACGAGCACGGCAAGTCCGCGCGCGGCGCCCGCGTCCTGCTCCTCGGCGTCACCTACAAGGCCGACCTCGCCGACCAGCAGGCCACCCCGGCCGAGGAGATCGCGACCCGCCTCATGGGGCTCGGGGCCGCCGTCAGCTACCACGACCCGCACATCCCCTCCTGGAACGTCGCGGAGCGCCCCGTCCCCCGCGCGGACTCCCTCTACGAGGCCGCCGCCGACGCCGACCTGACGATCCTCCTCCAGCAGCACCGCACGTACGACCTCCAGGGCCTGTCGGTGAAGGCCCAGCTCCTGCTGGACACACGCGGGGCGACGCCCACGGGCGCGGCGCACCGGCTCTGAGCGGGGCCGGACAGGCGAGAAGGGGCCCGGAGCGACTGCTCCGAGCCCCTTCTCTACGCCGTCCGGGTGACTACCGCCGGTGCTGCGAGTCCGCGACGGTGACCTCGACCCGCTGGAACTCCTTCAGCTCGCTGTAGCCGGTCGTCGCCATCGCGCGGCGCAGCGCCCCGAAGAAGTTCATCGAGCCGTCCGGGGTGTGGGACGGGCCGGTGAGGATCTCCTCTATGGTGCCGACCGTCCCGAGGTCGACCTTCTTGCCGCGGGGCAGCTCCTCGTTGACGGCCTCCATGCCCCAGTGGTTGCCCTTGCCCGGCGCGTCGGTGGCGCGCGCCAGCGGGGAGCCCATCATCACGGAGTCGGCGCCGCAGGCGATGGCCTTGGGCAGGTCGCCGGACCAGCCGACGCCGCCGTCGGCGATGACGTGCACGTACCGGCCGCCGGACTCGTCCATGTAGTCGCGGCGGGCCGCCGCCACGTCCGCCACCGCCGTCGCCATGGGCACCTGGATGCCCAGCACGTTGCGCGTGGTGTGCGCGGCGCCGCCGCCGAAGCCGACGAGGACACCCGCCGCGCCGGTGCGCATCAGGTGCAGGGCGGCGGTGTAGGTGGCGCAGCCGCCGACGATGACCGGGACGTCCAGCTCGTAGATGAACTGCTTGAGGTTGAGCGGCTCGTGCGAGCCGGAGACGTGCTCCGCCGAGACCGTGGTGCCGCGGATGACGAAGATGTCCACGCCCGCGTCCACGACGGCCTTGGAGAACTGGGCGGTGCGCTGCGGGGAGAGCGCGGCGGCGGTGACGACGCCGGAGTCGCGCACCTCCTTGATGCGCTGCCCGATCAGCTCCTCCTTGATGGGAGCGGCGTAGATCTCCTGGAGGCGGCGGGTCGCGGTGTCCGCGTCGAGACCGGCGATCTCGTCGAGCAGCGGCTGCGGGTCCTCGTGCCGGGTCCAGAGCCCTTCGAGGTTGAGCACGCCGAGGCCGCCCAGCTCGCCGATGCGGATGGCGGTGGCCGGCGAGACGACCGAGTCCATGGGAGCGGCCAGGAACGGCAGCTCGAAGCGGTAGGCGTCGATCTGCCAGGCGATCGAGACCTCCTTCGGGTCCCGCGTACGGCGGCTGGGGACGACGGCGATGTCGTCGAAGGCGTACGCCCGGCGGCCGCGCTTGCCGCGCCCGATCTCGATCTCAGTCACGTCTGTGGCCTTTCCCTGATGCGTTGCAGCGCCTTCCAGTATCCCCGACGGGCACGGCGGGGCACCGCAGAGGGCGGCCCCGGATGGTCCGGGGCCGCCCTCTGGAGGCTGCTGCCTACTTGCTGCGGCTGTAGTTCGGTGCTTCGACCGTCATCTGGATGTCGTGCGGGTGGCTCTCCTTGAGGCCGGCGGAGGTGATCCGCACGAACCGGCCCTTGGACTCCATCTCCTCGATGGTGCCGGCGCCCACGTAGCCCATGGTCTGGCGCAGACCGCCGACGAGCTGGTGCAGCACGTTGCCCAGCGGGCCGCGGTAGGGCACCTGGCCCTCGATGCCCTCGGGCACGAGCTTGTCGTCGGAGGCCACCTCGGCCTGGAAGTAGCGGTCCTTCGAGAACGACTTGCCCTGGCCACGGGACTGCATGGCGCCCAGCGAGCCCATGCCGCGGTACGACTTGAACTGCTTGCCGTTGATGAACTGCAGCTCGCCCGGCGACTCCTCGCAGCCCGCGAGCAGGCTGCCCAGCATCACCGTGTCGGCGCCGGCGGCCAGCGCCTTGCCGATGTCGCCGGAGTACTGCAGGCCACCGTCGCCGATCAGCGGGACGCCGGCGGGCCGGGCGGCGAGGGAGGCCTCGTAGATCGCCGTGACCTGCGGGACACCGATGCCGGCGACGACGCGGGTGGTGCAGATGGAGCCGGGGCCCACGCCCACCTTGATGCCGTCGACACCGGCGTCGATCAGCGCCTGGGCGCCGTCACGCGTGGCGACGTTGCCGCCGACGACGTCGATGCCGACGCTCGACTTGATCTTCGACATCCAGCTCAGGGCGTTG
Organism: Streptomyces sp. NPDC058985; assembly: GCF_042740985.1. Lineage (NCBI taxonomy): Bacteria > Bacillati > Actinomycetota > Actinomycetes > Kitasatosporales > Streptomycetaceae > Streptomyces > Streptomyces sp. NPDC058985. The sequence goes on from NZ_JBHYJX010000001.1 coordinate 98,529, forward strand.
CTGTTGTGGCCGTGCGAGGTGTCGACGACCAGGAAGTCCACCCCGGCCTCGGCGAGGGCCTGGGCACGGTCGAGCGCCTCGGGGCTGGCGCCCACGGCGGCGCCGACGATCAGGCGGCCCTCCGCGTCCTTCGCGGCGTGCGGGTACTGCTCGGCCTTCACGAAGTCCTTGACCGTGATCAGGCCCTTCAGGACACCGTCGCCGTCGACCAGCGGAAGCTTCTCGATCTTGTGGCGGCGCAGCAGCTCCATGGCCTCGACGCCGGAGATGCCGACCTCGCCGGTGACCAGCGGCATCGGCGTCATGACCTCGCGCACCCCGCGGGAGCGGTCGCTCTCGAAGGCCATGTCGCGGTTGGTGACGATGCCGAGCAGCCGGCCCGCGTCGTCGGTGACGGGTACGCCGCTGATGCGGAACTTGGCGCACAGCGCGTCGGCCTCGGCGAGGGTGGCGTCCGGGTGGATGGTGATGGGGTTGGCCACCATGCCGGACTCGGAGCGCTTGACCAGGTCGACCTGGTTGGCCTGGTCCTCGATGGACAGGTTCCGGTGCAGGACGCCGACACCGCCCTGGCGGGCCATGGAGATCGCCATCCGGGATTCGGTCACCTTGTCCATCGCCGCCGAGAGCAGCGGGATGTTGACCCGCACGTTGCGGGAGATGCGGGACGAGGTGTCGACCGCGTTCGGGAGCACCGCGGAGGCGCCCGGCAGCAGCAGCACGTCGTCGTAGGTCAGCCCGAGTGTCGCGAATTTTCCGGGCACTCCGTCGACGTTGGCAGTCATGACACCTTCCCCAAATGGCCTTGATCGGTGCGGATGTCCATGCTAACGGGAAGCGGACGTGGCTCATTCCACGATCAGGAAGGCCTGCGATCTTCGTAGTTTTGTACGGACAGGTACCGCCGTCCGTTCACAGCGGCAATCGGCGGAGATTACTGCTCCGCCAGCGCCCGCAGTCGACTCAGCGCCCGGTGCTGGGCGACCCGCACGGCACCGGGTGACATTCCCAACATCTGGCCGGTCTCCTCGGCCGTGAGTCCGACCGCGATGCGCAGCAGGAGCAGCTCCCGCTGGTTCTGGGGCAGGTTGGCGAGCAGTTTCTTGGCCCAGGCGGCGTCGCTGTTGAGCAGCGCGCGCTCCTCCGGGCCCAGGGAGTCGTCCGGCCGCTCGGGCATCTCGTCGGACGGGACGACGGTCGAGCCGGGGTGGCGCATCGCCGCGCGCTGCAGGTCGGCGACCTTGTGGGCGGCGATGGCGAAGACGAACGCCTCGAAGGGCCGGCCGGTGTCCTTGTAGCGGGGCAGCGCGAGCAGCACCGCGACGCAGACCTCCTGGGCGAGGTCCTCGACGAAGTGGCGGGCGTCGCCGGGCAGGCGCGACAGACGGGTACGGCAGTAGCGCAGCGCCAGGGGGTGGACATGGGCGAGCAGGTCGTGCGTGGCCTGCTCGTCCCCGTCGACGGCGCGGTGGACGAGCCCACCGACCGTCCCCTGGTCACGGGGCGCCTCGTCGTCACGCATCGGTCCATCGTGCCTTGCGGCCGTCCGATCCGTGGCTCCGTGCCCGCTGTTGTGCACCGAAGCGTTATGAGCAGGTGCGCCGGAACTCATCCCCTGCGCCCTCCCCTTCCGCTTGAACGACTCGTCCCCGAGGAACTCCACACCTCAAGGATGCGTCATCGGCGGCGAAACGAGCAGCGGGCACCCGGCGGGTCGCCTTGCCACCCCCGCTCACCTCGCGATAAGCGGGGAACGTCACCTCCCCGACGGGGCCTTTCCGCGTCCACCGCACGGATGCCGCACCGGGCCTCCACCGCACGGGTGCCCCTAGGGCCTGCTGCGACAGTCCCGTCGTCCGCACGAAGGGCGGGCCGGACGGCGTCAGGTGCGTGCTCTCGGCGTGCCGGGCCTCGGGCCTCGTACGGGAGGTACTCGGCGCAGGGCCCGGTGCGGCGGGAGTGCGTGCGTGGCGTCGCCCGGCAGGCGGGACTTTCGCGGCAGGCCCTAGCGGACCAGGCCCCACCGGAAGCCGAGCGCCACGGCGTGCGCGCGGTCCGAGGCGCCGAGCTTCTTGAAGAGCCGCCGGGCGTGGGTCTTGACGGTGTCCTCGGAGAGGAACAGCTCGCGGCCGATCTCCGCGTTGGACCGGCCGTGGCTCATGCCCTCCAGGACCTGGATCTCACGCGCGGTGAGCGTGGGCGCGGCGCCCATCTCGGCCGAGCGCAGCCGGCGCGGGGCGAGCCGCCAGGTCGGGTCGGCGAGGGCCTGGGTGACGGTGGCGCGCAGCTCGGCGCGCGAGGCGTCCTTGTGCAGATAGCCGCGGGCGCCGGCGGCTACCGCGAGGGCCACGCCGTCCAGGTCCTCGGCGACGGTGAGCATGATGATGCGCGCCCCGGGGTCGGCGGACAGCAGCCGCCGGACGGTCTCGACACCGCCCAGGCCGGGCATGCGCACGTCCATCAGGATCAGGTCCGAGCGGTCGGCACCCCAGCGGCGGAGGACTTCCTCGCCGTTGGCGGCCGTCGTCACGCGCTCGACGCCGGGCACGGTCGCCACCGCGCGGCGCAGCGCCTCTCGGGCAAGCGGGGAGTCGTCGCAGACGAGGACGGAAGTCATGGCCGTCCTCCGCAGCTCTTGCGCGTCACGTTGAGCCTCCAGGCTGGTACGAAATCGTCACCTGTGCGGTCGACCGTCCCGGACGCCCGCCCGAGCACTTGTTCCTTCAACCGCCTCCGCACTCTCAACGATGGTCACTCGAAAGAGTTACGGGGCTGTGTGTCGTCTTCGGCACTCTACGTGAGGGGGCGGCCACACAGCAGACACGCACGTCGGACCCGCGCCGTTTCATCACAACCAGTGCCCCATTTAGCCGCTTTTCTTCCACTTCGGCGGTGTCTGCGGCTAGATTCGCAATGAGTCATATTTTCATCTCCTTAGATCGTAGTTGTACGGTCGTGGATGCTGGGTCGCTGGATCGCCGCATCGCCGCGTCGTCGGGATTCACCCAAATCTCCAACAAGGGGTCACGCAATGGCAGATTTCTCCCGCCTTCCAGGACCGAACGCGGACCTGTGGGACTGGCAGCTCCTGGCCGCGTGCCGCGGGGTGGACAGCTCGCTCTTCTTCCATCCGGAGGGCGAACGCGGTGCGGCACGGAGTGCTCGTGAGAACTCGGCCAAGGAGGTCTGCATGAGGTGCCCGGTCCGCGCCGAGTGCGCGGCGCACGCGCTGGCGGTGCGTGAGCCGTACGGCGTGTGGGGCGGACTGACCGAGGACGAGCGCGAGGAGCTGATGGGACGGGCACGCCACCGCCTGGTGTCGGCGTCGGCGTCCGGACCGGCCGGCGGGGACACGGCCGCCCACCACTGAAGGAACGTTTCTTTCCAGGGGGTCCGAGAACAGGGGTTCTCGGAGCAGCGGTCTCAGAGCAGGGTTCTCGGAGCAGGGGCTACTCAGAGCAGCTGCTTCTCAGAGGGGGTCGGTCCGACGTGCCGCCGTCAGGCGCGCGGCCGCGCGGGCCAGCTCGTCCAGCGTCGCCGCCACCGCGGGCACCTGGGCCAGGTCGGGCAGGCTGAGCGCGACGATCTCCCGCCGCACCGCCGGCTCCAGCGTCACCGTGCGCACACCCCGGGGCCGTACGGACTCGACGGCGAGCTGGGGCAGGACGGCCACGCCCAGGCCGGCGCCGACCAGGCCGACGACGGCCGGGTAGTCGTCGGTCGCGAAGTCGATACGGGGGGTGAAGCCCGCTCCCTCGCAGACCTCGACCAGCTGGCCCCGGCAGCGGGGGCAGCCCGCGATCCAGGACTCCCGGGCCAGCTCCCCGATGGCCACGGGCCCGGCGGACTCCGCGCGGGCCAGCCGGTGGCCGTCGGGGACCAGCGCCACGAGGCGGTCGGTCAGCAGCGGCCGTACGACCAGGTCGTCCCACTCCTCCGCGCCCGCCGCGCCCTCGTAGCGGAAGGCGAGCGCCACGTCGCAGTCGCCCTCGCGCAGCAGCTCGACGGAGTTCGGCGGCTCGGCCTCCTCCAGGGAGACCCGGGTGCCGGGGTGCGCGGCACGCAGGGCGGCCAGGGCGTTGGGCACGAGGGCGGAACTGCCGCTGGGGAAGGAGACCAGCCGGACCCGGCCGGCGCGCAGCCCGGCGATGGCGGCGACCTCCTCCTCCGCGGCCGTGAGCCCCGCGATGATCCCGGCGGCGTGCCTGACCAGCGCCTCACCGGCCTGGGTGAGGCGCATCTCGCGCCCGGTGCGGACGAGCAGGGGGGTGCCGACGGAGGACTCCAGGGCCTTCATCTGCTGGCTGACGGCGGGCTGGGTGCAGCCCAGCTCGCGCCCGGCGGCGGAGAAGGAACCGGTCGATGCCACGGCGCGCAGCACACGGAGATGACGAGCCTCGATCACACCCCCGAGGATAAGTGACCCTTTGACCGAACGACGAATATCGCGTCGACACTTTGATGAGGATTGTCCTACCGTTCGGCCATGAAGCTTCTGTCTGTCAACCTCGGCCGCGCGAAGACCGTGCCGTACACGGACCACCCGGAGGGCGTCACCGGCATCGACAAGCGGCCGGCCGACGGCCCCGTGCGGGTGGCGGCGCCCGGGCCGAAGGGCGTCGGGGCGAGCGGGCTGGCCGGCGACACGGTGTGCGACACGCGTCACCACGGCGGCGAGGACCAGGCGGTCTACGCGGTGGCTCGCGAGGACCTGGACGCCTGGGAACGCGAACTGGGCCGGGCGCTGCCCAGCGGCTCGTTCGGCGAGAACCTCACCACCACGGGCCTGGACGTCTCCGGCGCCCTGATCGGCGAACGCTGGCGGGTCGGTCAGGACCTGCTCCTCGAAGTGACCTCCGGGCGCATCCCCTGCCGCACCTTCCAGGGCCACCTGGGTGAGCAGCGCTGGGTGAAGCGCTTCACGGAGAAGGCCGCGCCGGGTGCGTACTTCCGGGTGGTGGAGCCCGGCGAGATACGGGCGGGCGACCCGGTCCGCATCGTGCACCGGCCCGACCACGAGGTGACGGTGGCCCTGCAGTTCCGGGCGGTCACCACCCAGCGGGATCTGCTGCCCCGGCTGCTCGCGGCCGGCGGGGCGCTGCACCCGGAGGCGCTCGCGCAGGCGCGGAAGTACGTCGCGAGGTACGGCGGCTGACCGCTCCTCACCAGTAATTTCTTCACGCGCTCTTCACTGGTGGCGGGACCGGTGAGCGATCGGGACCTGTCCACCGCGCCCCCTAATCTTGCGCCATGACAACGGCATTGATTACGGGATCGACGGCAGGCATCGGCGCCGCGTTCGCCCGGCGGCTGGCGGCCGACGGACACAACCTGGTGCTGGTGGCCCGCGACACCAAGCGGCTGCGCGAACAGGCCACCGAGCTGCACGACCGGCACGGCATCGAGGCGGAGGTGCTGACGGCCGACCTGTCCACGGACGCCGGCATCGAGGCGGTGGCCACCCGGCTGGGCGAGCGCAGGCACCCCGTCGACCTGCTGATCAACAACGCCGGCTTCGGCAACAAGGGCAAGTTCCTCGACGTCTCCATGGCCGACGAGCTGACCATGCTCAAGGTGCACTGCGAGGCGGTGCTGCGGCTGACCTCGGCGGCGGTGGAGGCGATGCGGGAGCGCGGCCGCGGCGGCGTCGTCAACGTGGCCTCGGTCGCGGCCTTCGTGCCGCGCGGCACCTACGGCGCGTCCAAGGCGTGGGTCGTGCAGTTCACCCAGGGCGTGGCGAAGGACCTGGCCGGCAGCGGCGTCCGCCTGATGGCCCTGGCCCCCGGCTTCGTCCGCACGGAGTTCCACGAGCGGGCCGGCATGGGCACGGACAACATCCCGAACTGGATGTGGCTCGACGCGGACAAGGTCGTCGCGGCCGCCCTGGACGACCTCTCCCGAGGCAAGTCCCTCTCCATCCCGGACCCCCGCTACAAGACCCTGATGGGCGCGGCGAAGCTGGTCCCGCGGGGGATGCTGGGCGGGATCAGCTCACGGACGGGGCGGAAGTACGGGCCGCAGTAGCGGTGGGGGCCGCCTCGTCGGGCTGCGTGAGGTCATGCCGGCCCAACTCCGTTGCGCGCAAGAGACGGTAACCCGAACGTGTGGTCCATTCCCGATCCCTCCCCGGCGGGGCGCAGGGGAGGCCTAGCGTCAAGTGGCCGCACCCGCGGCGGGCGGGAGGTCGCGGGCGGACCGCCAACAGAGAGGGTGACAACAGGTGAGTACGGGCTCTGGTGACCGGGACGGACTCTTCGTCGACGGCACTCGCGGGGGACGCGGGAACTCGGTGAGTACGGGCCGGGGAACGGTCGGCGGTGGAGGGGTGTTGTTCTCCGACCTCGGCCCGGAGGCCTCTGGCCCTCGCCCGTCCGACACCGCGTTCCCGGCCGGCCGTCCCGTGCCGCTGCCCCGCCCCCGGACCGGGGCAGGGCGTGGCGGCTCGCTGCGGCGCGAGAAGAGGCGGCCTGCGACGGTCGCGCAGCGGATCGTGCCGGACGACCTCCAGCCCGACGTGCTGCGACTGGAGCTGGTCGACCTCGGGGACGCGTTCCGCGCGTACCAGCGGCGTCCCGAGCCCGACCTCGCCGTCCTCGCCGGACTCCACGACCGCAAGGCACGCGCCTTCGCCCTGTGGGCCACCGTCAGCGAGGACGCGTCCCTGCGCGAGGAGGCGGAGCGTGCGGAGGCGGCCGCACGGACGACACGCGAGATGCACACCAACCGGCTCGGCGTACCGGTGGAGGCGGACGGACCGGTGGTGGAACGGCTGCTGACCCGGGGCCAGGCCGCCCACGCCCGCGGTGTGCTGGAGCACATCAGGACGCACGCGCCGCTACCCGGGGCCCAAGAACGGCTCGCGGTGCTCATGCTCACCCTGCGTGCCGCGCGCGCCGGCACCGGGAACGTGACCGGGCAGGATCTCGCCGGCTGGCTGCAGGGCGACGCCGAGCGGGTGCTCCAGGGGCTCGTCGACGTCGGCTGGCTGCGTCTGCCGGAGGACTTCACCGCTGACGATGCCCTGACGTCCCGGCCCGAGGAACCCACCCAGGTCACGGTCCCCTCGCTGCTGCCCGGCGAGCCCCGCCCGTTCTCCTTCGGCAAGGTCACCCGCGCGCGCCTGTCGGGGTGGGCGCAGCGGGTCGTGGGCGACCGGAAGCTGCGCAAGAAGAAGGCGGGCGCCGCCACCCGGCTCCTCGCCGTGTACACGGCGGCCCACAGCCGTCCCGACGGCCGTCTCGGCAGTGCGGAGGACGACGGTCTCGACCTGGACACGGTCGCCTCGTTCTGTGCCCTGAGGCCCGAGGACGTCGCCGGGCACGCCGGACTGCTGGTCACCGCCGACTGGCTCGTGGAGGCCGAGACCGCCGGGGGAAGGCTGCGGGGACAGCTCGCCGAGCGGGTACTGCCGCTGAGCGGGTTGCTGTGTTCGCCCTGCTCACCGGGCTGATGCGGTCGCACGCGGGAAATCGCCCCGTAGCGGGAAGGGCCGGCTCTCCGCACGCTCCACACGTGCGGAGAACCGGCCCGCCCGTCAGGAGTCGAAGGCGATATCCAAGTCGCTGCCGTACGCGGTGTCTTCGCCCCCGGTCGGCCCGTCACTCGCCTCGGCCGACCTGCTGATGCCGTCGAACAGCGAGTAGTTGAACCGGAAGCCGAGGTTGGCGGTCCCGGTCTTGCCGCCCACCTTCACGCGGAACGTGCAGTTCCCGTAGAGGGTGTAGTTCTTGTTCCGCCGGTTGCCCGGGACCGACGAGTGCCAGAAGTAGTCGACGGCCACGCTGGTGTGCTTGTCGTGGTACGGCAGCTGCATGTGCCCGGCCGTACACGTCATCCGCCCCGTTGCGATGGCCTGCACCTTCTTGGAGGTGCGGAAGGACCACGCCATGTTGGCCGACTTGCCGACGGTGCCGGCCATGTTCACCTGTCCTGTGAACGTACCGTTGGAGTCCGTCCGCTTGTAGGACGGAGCGGACATCTTGAACGTGTGCTTGGCCTGGTTTACCCCCGCATGGGCCGGCACGGTTCCGACGGCGAGCACGGCGGCGAGGGCTGAAGAGCCCACGATCGCTGCCCGCCTGGTGGATATGGAGAGCACAGGAATCCTGTCTGCGAACGCGCACGGCAGCAGAGACCACCCGACTGCCGGGCGCGGTTGGTGGGACCGATTCGGCTGTGGCCGACGCGCGGTCAGGAGTCGAAGTCGATGTCCAGACCGGACGAGTAGCCCGGTCCGTCCTCTTCGTCCAGCCGGCGGTGTGCGGCGGTCTCCGGCCGGACAGACACGGCGCGCCAGTGGTAGTCGTCCTGCTCGGCCGGTTCGGCTGTGAAGACGACGTACTGGCCTGCGGTCAGTTCGCGGAAGCCCTCGGCCTCCACGACTGAGAAATGAGCCCACACCCGCTCCGGCAGGGCATCGGACACCAGTACGCCCCAGCCTTCTTCGCTGTGCCACTCCAGCACGCGGCCGGTGAACACGTCGCCGGACGGAATGTCAGGCATTCCTTCTTCCCCCTTGCTCAACGGAGCATCGCCGTTCGGCACACGCTGTGGTCAGCAGCGCTCGACCGAATCGATCATGACGCTAACAGGTGCTCCACCGTTTCCCGTCATCGGGGGACACGACAGCCGAAGGGCCCGGCACCCTGGTGGGTGCCGGGCCCTTCTACGAGCGTGTCGCTCAGTGGGCGTGGCCGTGGCCGTGGCCCGCGGCGGCCGGCTCTTCCTCTTCCTTCTTCTCGACGACCAGGGTCTCGGTCGTCAGGAGGAGGGAGGCGATGGAGGCCGCGTTCTCCAGGGCGGAGCGGGTGACCTTCACCGGGTCGATGACGCCGGCCTTGACCAGGTCGCCGTACTCGCCGGTGGCGGCGTTGAAGCCCTGGCCCTTGTCCAGCTCGGCGACCTTGGAGGTGATGACGTAGCCCTCCAGGCCGGCGTTCTCGGCGATCCAGCGCAGCGGCTCGACGGCGGCGCGGCGGACGACCGCGACACCCGTGGCCTCGTCGCCGGTCTTGCCGAGGTTGCCGTCCAGCACCTTGACGGCGTGGACCAGCGCGGAGCCACCACCGGAGACGATGCCCTCCTCGACCGCGGCGCGGGTCGCGGAGATGGCGTCCTCCAGACGGTGCTTGCGCTCCTTCAGCTCCACCTCGGTGGCGGCGCCGACCTTGATCACGCACACGCCGCCGGCCAGCTTCGCGAGGCGCTCCTGGAGCTTCTCGCGGTCCCAGTCGGAGTCCGTGGACTCGATCTCGGCCTTGATCTGGTTGATGCGGCCCTCGACCTCGTCGCGCTTGCCGGCACCGTCGACGATCGTGGTGTCGTCCTTGGTGACGGTGATGCGGCGGGCGGTGCCGAGCACGTCCAGGCCGACCTGGTCGAGCTTGAGGCCGACCTCCTCGGAGATGACCGTGGCGCCGGTGAGGACCGCCATGTCCTGGAGCATCGCCTTGCGGCGGTCGCCGAAGCCCGGGGCCTTCACCGCGACGGCGTTGAAGGTGCCGCGGATCTTGTTGACGACGAGGGTGGAGAGCGCCTCGCCCTCCAGGTCCTCGGCGATGATCAGCAGCGGCTTGGAGGCGTTGGCCTGGATGACCTTCTCCAGCAGCGGCAGCAGGTCCGCGATGGAGGAGATCTTGCCCTGGTTGATCAGGATGTACGGGTCTTCGAGGACGGCCTCCATGCGCTCCTGGTCCGTCACGAAGTACGGCGACAGGTAGCCCTTGTCGAAGGCCATGCCCTCGGTGAAGTCCAGCTCCAGACCGAAGGTGTTGGACTCCTCGACGGTGATGACACCGTCCTTGCCGACCTTGTCCATCGCCTCGGCGATCAGCTCGCCGACCTGCTGGTCCTGGGCGGACAGCGCGGCGACGGCGGCGATGTCGGACTTCTCGTCGATCGGCCGGGCCGTGGCGAGGAGGTCCTCGGACACGGCGGCGACGGCCGCGTCGATGCCCTTCTTCAGCAGCGCCGGGGAGGCGCCGGCGGCGACGTTCTTCAGGCCCTCGCGGACCAGCGCCTGGGCGAGCACGGTGGCGGTGGTGGTGCCGTCACCCGCGATGTCGTTGGTCTTGGTCGCCACCTCCTTCACCAGCTGGGCGCCGAGGTTCTCGTACGGGTCCTCGACCTCGACCTCGCGGGCGATGGTGACGCCGTCGTTGGTGATGGTGGGGGCGCCGAACTTCTTGTCGATGACGACGTTGCGGCCCTTGGGGCCGATCGTCACCTTCACGGTGTCGGCGAGCTTGTTGACGCCGCGCTCGAGGGCGCGACGGGCGTCCTCGTCGAACTTCAGGATCTTCGCCATGGGAGCGTGAGCCCTCTTCCGGAAATCTTGGGGTTAAACGGCGACTGCGCCCCGGGCGCCCGGCTTTTTATGGTCGCGGGAGCCAGGGGCGCAGCTGTAAAGCAAGGTGCTTCGGTGAAGTGAAGAGCTGGTGAGCCGCTTCTACTTCTCGACGATCGCGAGCACGTCGCGGGCCGAGAGGACGAGGTACTCCTCGCCGTTGTACTTCACCTCGGTGCCGCCGTACTTGCTGTAGAGCACGACGTCGCCGACGCTGACGTCGAGCGGAAGGCGGTTGCCGTCCTCGAAGCGGCCCGGGCCGACGGCCAGGACGACGCCCTCCTGGGGCTTCTCCTTGGCGGTGTCCGGAATGACCAGGCCCGAAGCCGTGGTCTGCTCGGCGTCGAGCGGCTGGACCACAATGCGGTCCTCGAGCGGCTTGATGGCAACCTTGGAGCTGGTGGTCGTCACGATCCGACCTCCCCCTTCGGAGATCTCACGGGGTTAACTGTCTGAGGTGGCGACCAGGTGGATCCGTCGTCGCGGGTGCCGGACCTGCCCGTCGCGTAGTTGGCACTCTCCAGTGGGGAGTGCCAGAGCCGAGACTATGACTGCGATTAGCACTCGGTCAAGCGGAGTGCCAATGCCGGCAGCGCGTCGGCCGGGTTTTCTCGTGAACGCCGGTCTGTGGAGCGCACCCGGCGTGGGTGTGGACGATGCTGGGGGCTGCCGCCCCCGGGCCCCCGCTTCGGCCTGAACGGCCTCGTCCTCAAACGCCGGACGGGCTGGAAGCGAGGTAGTCGTTCAAGTTGCCCACCTTCAGCCCCTGCTCCTCGATCGTCTCCAGCAAACCCTCCGTATGGACCGTCAGGTCCACGGACACGATGTCGCCGGGGTGCAGGCGGTGCTCGCCCCGGGTGTAGGCGAGGTGGCCGTCGGCGTTCAGGGACGCCCGCCACAGGACCACGGCCGTGATGCCGCAGTCGGCGGCGGCGCGCAGGGTCGTCGTGTCGTACGTGCCGTACGGCGGGCGGAAGAGGTGGGGGCGGACGCCGAAGCGGGACCTGAGCTTGGTCTGCTGGCCGCAGATCTCGGCGCGCTGGCCGGCGTAGGGCAGGCCCCGCAGGGAGCGGTGGTCCAGGGTGTGGTTCTGCAGGCTCGCGCCCACCGAGCGCAGCCCCGCGAAGTGGCCGTACGCCGGTCCGGCCACGGTGTCGGTGAGGAACAGGGTGACGGGGAGGCGCCGCTCGCGGATCAGGGCGGCGAAGCGGGGGTCGCGCTCGGCGCTGTCGTCGTAGGTGAGGAAGACGACCCGGTCGGTGGTGCGGACGTGGTCCACGACGGGCGGGAGGTTCCGGTGCTGGTCGCCGGACCGGTCGCCGCCCCGGGCCGGTTCCCCGGCGGCCGGGTGTCCGGCGGGGCCGGCGAACTGGGCGCATCCGGTGAGCAGTACGGCGGCCAGGGCGGCCCCGGCCGGCCGGAGCCGCCCTCGCCTCACAGGTAGTCCTCCAGGCGGGCCACCGCGTAGCCCTCGGCCGTGATCCGGTTCAGGAAGCGCCGGGCCATGTCGGTCATCGTGCCGTCCCAGTCCTCGCGGCCCCGGAAGTGGGTGAGGACGATGTCCCCGGGGTGCAGGTCCCGGTCCCACTCGCGGTACTCCCAGTGGTCGACGAACACCTCCTCGCTCCAGATGGGCGCGTACTTGATGCCGCAGGACTTCGCGGCGCGCAGGGTGTCGCGGTTGTAGTTGCCGAAGGGCGGGCGGAAGAGGACGGGGCGCTTGCCGTAGCGCTTCTCCATGACCTCCTGCATGCCGCAGATCTCCCGCTTCTGCTCCGCGTAGGAGAGGCCGGGGAGGTAGGGGTGGCTCAGGGTGTGGTTGTTGAGGGTGACGCCGCGGGCCTGCATCTTCTTGAAGTAGCCGTAGTCGTCCTTGATCTCCTCGTCGGTGAGGAAGACGGTGTACGGGATCTTCAGCTCGCTCATCATCCTCAGGAACGCCCGGTCCTTCTCGGCGCCGTCGTCGATGGTGAGGAAGACGATCTTCTCCTTGGTGGGGACCGTGGTGAAGACCGGCGGGAGGCCGTCCTCCTCCTGGCCCTCGACCTCGAAGCCGTCGCGCGCCTTGATCTCCGGCTTCTTCGCGGGGGGCGCGGGAGCGTTCAGCGGGACCTTCCTGAGGTCCCAGCGCTTGGCGGCGGCGACCCGGGCGGCCTGGGCCGCGCGCAGTTTGGCCGCGTACGCGTCGAGCGCGCGCGCCGGGGGTGCCTGGAGGGGCTCCTGGCCGTGGGCGCCCCGGACGTCCGAGGTGTCCTGCGCACAGCCGGCGGCGAGGGCGGCCACGGCGAGGACGGCGGTGACGGTGGCGGCGCGTCCGCGCGGTCCGGGGGCAGTCGCCGCCCGCAGCACCCGAGACGCCCGGCTTTTGTCATTTTGTACGACTGCTCGCATGGTGCCGGATCCTCGCAGTCCCGGGCCGCCGGACCCCGTCCGACACCGCGCCGGAGGCACACCATCCACCGACTGGCCCACAATGAGGCGGTGAACGACCTCGACGCCCTGCTCTCCCTGCTCACCCCCGAAGGCCGCGCGCTCCTCGACGAGGTGCGCGACACCGACCCCGCGCGGGAGTTGGCCGTCGCCACCCGGCTGCGCCGCGAACACCCGGCCGCGCTGGTGTCGGCCGCGCTCGGGCAGGCGCGGCTGCGGCAGCGGGCGGCGGCGAAGTTCGGGGCCGGGGACGCGGGGCGGATGTTCTTCACGGCCAACGGGGTCGAGCAGTCCACGCGGGCGAGCGTGGCGGCGTACCGGGCGGAGCGGTTCGCGGCTCTGGGTGTCACCTCCGTGGCCGACCTGTGCTGCGGGATCGGGGGCGACGCGATCGCGCTGGCCCGGGCCGGCATCCGGGTGCTGGCGGTGGACCGCGACCCGGCGACCGCCGCGGCGGCCCGCGCCAACGCCGAGGCGCTGGGGCTGGCCGAACTGGTCGAGGTGCGCGAGGCGGATGTCGAGGCGGTGGACACCAGCGGGTACGACGCGGTCTTCGTCGATCCGGCCCGGCGCGGCGGCAGGGGGAGGATCTTCGACCCCGAGGCGTACTCGCCGCCGCTGTCCTGGGCCGTCGGCGCGGCCCGTACGGCCTCCCGTGCCGCCGCGCTGAAGGTGGCGCCCGGCATTCCGCACGAGGCGGTGCCGGAGGACGCCGAGGCCGAGTGGATCTCCGACGGCGGGGACGTGAAGGAGGCGGTGCTGTGGTTCGGCGGCGCCGCGGGGGCGGTGCGGGCCACGCTGCTGCCCGGGCCCCGCACCCTGCCCGGCACCGGCCTGCCCGACCCGGAGGTCCGCACACCCGGCCGGTACCTGTACGAGCCGGACGGCGCCGTGATCCGCGCCCATCTGGTCGCCGAGGTCGCCGAACAGGTCGGCGGCGGGCTGCTCGACGCGACCATCGCCTACGTCACCGCGGACGAACTGCTGCCGACGCCGTACGCCACGGCGTACGAGATCACCGACCTGATGCCCTTCAACGTGAAGAAGCTGAAGGCGCTGCTGCGGGAGCGGACGGTCGGCACGCTGACCGTGAAGAAACGGGGGTCGGCGGTCGAGCCGGAGGAACTGCGGCGGAAGGTCAAGCCGCAGGGGCCGAACGCGGCGACCGTGTTCCTGACCCGGGTCGCGGGAGCGCCGGCGATGCTGGTGGGGCAGCCGGTGCGGCCGTCCCGGTGAGCTGACGGCGGCTGAGCGGAGTGCGCGGCATCGGTGCCTGAACCGGCGAGGCGAGGATCGTCCACTCGTTCGCGTGGCCCCGGACGGAAACTGACATGCCCGCAGCTCACCGCACGGGAGCGGGCGCGGTGCCGGAGGGGTGCAGTGCGACACGCCGCGCTTGAGTCAGCGCAGCGATTCCCACAGGTCAGCGGCGTCCGGCTCGCGGGCGATCACCCGGTTGGGGTCCCAGGGCGCCGGGTCCACCGGCATGGTCACGGTGCGTACGTCGTCGGCCGCGAGGCCCCTGAGGCTGCGGCCGAGGCCGGTCAGCTCGCCCAGCGAGTCCAGGCCGGTGTCGGTGGTGAGGCTGCCGGTGACCGCGTCCGCGACCTGGTAGAGGCGCGGGGGGTCGGTGAGCAGGTCGGTGGTCGCGATCTGTTCGAGGAGCGCCTTGACCAGGTTCTGCTGGAGCTCTATCCGGGCCAGGTCGCTGCCGCCCGCCAGCCCGTAGCGGGTGCGGGCCAGGCCGAGCGCCTCGGTGCCGTCGAGGTGGTGGGTGCCGGCGTCCAGGTGCAGGTGGCTCTTGTCGTCGTCGATGTCCACGTCCGTGGTGACGGTGACCCCGCCCAGCGCGTCGACCAGCTTGGCGAAGCCGGAGAAGTCGATCTCGATGTAGTGGTCCATGCGGACACCGGTGAAGGACTCGACGGTCTTGACCGCGCAGACCGGGCCGCCCAGTTCGTACGCGGTGTTGAACATCGCGTTGCTCGCCCGGCGGGTCGAGTCACCGGACTCCAGCGGGCAGGAGGGACGGTCGACGAGCGTGTCGCGCGGGATGCTGACCACGGTGGCGGCGGTGCGGCCCGCGTCGAGGTGGACGACCATCGCCGTGTCGGAGCGGGCGCCCCCGCTGTCGCCGCCGCCGAGTTCCCGGTTCTCCTCGCCGCTGCGCGAGTCCGAGCCGAGGACGAGGATGTTCAGGGCGCCCGTGGGCACCGGGGAGGCGGAGGGCGAGGTGGAGGGGACGGTGGCCGGGCGGGCGGGGCGGTCGTCGCCGAGCGCGCCCTCGATGTCGACGCTGTTGATGTTGCCGTTCAGGTGCCAGTACGCCCAGCCCGCCGCGGCGAACCCGAGCAGCAGCGCCCCGGCGAGCGCCAGGCCGGCCACCTTGAACCCCTTCGAGCGCCCACCGCGCCCGTCCCGCGCGTCCCGCGCAGCCATGCGTCCGCCCCCGCCCCAGCCGGTCCCGTTCGCGTCCCCACGCGAGTGCCCCGTCGGAGGGAACATAAGTCGGAATTGTTGAATCAGGAACGTGCGGGTCGGGATTCTGCGTAAATTCTCAGACTTCGGCGCGGCTCGGGCTTCGGCGCGGCTCGGGCTTCGGCGCGGCTCGCGCTTCGGCGCGGCTCGCGCTTCGGCGCGGCTCGCGCTTCGGCGCGGCTCGCGCTTCCGCGTGGCTCAGCCGGTGCCGGGCGCCGCCGTGCTGCTGCGCACCTCCAGGCTGGTGGCCAGCTCCACCCGGGTCGCCGACGCGGAGCCGTCGTCCCGCCCGAGGTCCAGGACCAGCCGTGCCGCCGCCTCGGCCATCTCGGTCAGCGGCTGCCGCACGGTCGTCAGCGGCGGCCCCACCCAGCGGGCCACCGGCAGGTCGTCGAAGCCGACCACGCTGAGGTCCTGTGGGATGCGCAGCCCCAGCTCACGCGCGGCCTCGTACAGGCCCAGCGCCTGGAGGTCGTTGCCCGCGAAGACGGCGGTCGGCCGGTCGGGGCGGCGCAGCAGCTCCAGGCCCCGCCGGTAACCGGCCTCGTGGTGGAAGTCGCCGGTCACGATCAGGTCGGGTTCGACCGGCAGCCCGGCGGTCTCCAGGGCGGCCCGGTAGCCGTCGACACGGGCGCGGCTGCACATCATCCGGGTGGGGCCGCTGATCGCCCCGATGCGGGTGTGCCCGAGGTCGACCAGGTGCCGGGTGGCGGCGAGTCCGCCCTGCCAGTTGGTGGCGCCGATGGACGGCACGTCGGCGCCGGGGTCGCCCGCCGGGTCCATCACCACGAAGGGGATGGAGCGGCTGGTGAGCAGGGCCCGCTGGGACTCGTCGAGGCCGGACAGGACCAGGATCACGCCGTGCGGGCGGCGGGCGGCGACCTGGTCGGCCCAGGTCCGGCCGGGCGTGAGGCGCCCCGCGCTCTCGGAGAGCACCACGCTGAGCCCGGTGTCCCGGGCCACGTTCTCCACGCCCCGGATGACCTCCATCGCCCAGGCGCTCTCCAGCTCGTGGAAGACCAGGTCGATCAGCGGCGAACGGGTCGACTCGGCCCGGCGGCGCCGGTAGCCGTGGGTGCGCAGCAGCTCCTCCACGCGGGCCCGGGTCGAGGGCGCGACGTCGGCGCGGCCGTTGAGCACCTTCGAAACAGTCGGCGCCGACACACCGGCCGCGCGCGCGATCTCGGCGAGGGTCGCGGTCTGCGCGGACCGCTTTGGCGTCCGGGTTTCAGCGGGCTGCGGGGATGTCATGGCGGCGATCGTATCCCTGCGGGGCCGCAGGACGAAGCCCTCGGCGGACCGGGGGCCGGATGGCCGCACCGAGCGCCCGCACCAAAACATTCGGCCAGTACACCAAAACATTCGAGACGCCCGTCCGGGCCCGTCGGCTCAGCCCTCCTCCGTCACCCGTTCGGCCAGCAGGAGGAACGCCTCCACCGTGGCCGGTCGCAGCCGGTGCAGCTGCCAGTCGGGGGACTGCAGGGCGGGGTCGAAGGGTACGTACAGGACCTGCCTGGGATCGACGCGCAGCCGCCGGGCGAACGTCTCCGGCGGCCTCCGGACCGAGGGCCCGCCGAGGTCGGTGGCGACGACGAGGGCCCGCCGCGCCTGCTCCTCCCGGCCGGCGCCGCGGACGATGGTGAGGGTGCGGACGGCCGCGTCCAGGAACCAGTCGGCGGTCCCGCAGCAGAGGATCAGCCGGTCGGTGTGGTCGAGGACCACACCGGCCGAGCGGTCGAGCCGCAGTGGGGACCAGTCGGTGAGGACGAAGGGGTAGTAGTGCGCCGTCTGCGCCAGCACGTGCGCGTACTCCTGCTGGTGGGCCGGGTTGGGGCTGAAGTGGCCACTGCGGTGGGCGACCACTTCGAGGCCGGACGGCAGCCGGGTCGTGCGGGCGCGGATCTCCTCGTATGCCGGCGTGGGCGGCAGGGCCGCCAGGTCGCGTACGACGGCCGGGTTGCGGTCGGTGAGGAAGGCGTCCAGCGAGCCCTCGGAGGCGGATCCGTCGAGAGCCAGGACGGGCTCGCCGCGCGCGGCGGCGAGGACGGAGCCGAGCACCATGGTGGTCGTGGCGCGTCCGCTGTAGTGGTAGGCGCCGATCAGGGTGAGGCGCCTGCTGTGCCGCAGGGGTGCGCTGCGCACCCGCTCCATACGGCTCTGCGCCTCCCGGCGGCCGGTACCGAAGCGCGGCAGCCGCAGCGTCGAGCGTGGCGCGGGGACGGCGGTGGCGGGCGGGGTGAGCGGCACGCGCGTGGCCGGGCCGCCCTGGGCGCCGCGTGAAACGGCCTCGCCGAGCTGGAGGCGGGTGCGGGCGACGTAGCGGGCGAGGACCTCGGCGACCTCGCCCGCCCCGGGCCGCACGGCCGGGTCCGGATCCATGCAGCGCAGTACGAGGCGGCGCAGCTGCTCCCAGGTGTCGCCCTGCCACAGGTGCATGCCCTCGGGCAGTCCCGGCAGGTCCCAGCCGGCCTTGGTGCTGATGACCTGGAGCAGTTCCCCGAGGGCCCGCACGTTGTCCTCGCGGGTGGGTGCGGCGCCCGAGCCCAGGTACGCGCCGTCGACGGCGCAGTCCGACAGGTCGCCCAGGACGACGGTGCGGCGCAGCACGTACACGCTGTCGGCGTCGAGGGTGGCGGGCACGAGGCCGTTGAGGTGGCAGAGGGCGACGGCGTTGGCGAGGTAGCAGGAGACGAGCAGGCCCCGGAGGATGTCGAAGGGGGCGGTGCCGTCGGTGAGGGCCCGGGCGAAGATCTCCGAGAGCCGCAGCGGCGGGGCGTCGGGCGCCGCCGCGTCCGCGATCGGGGTCATGGCCAGCCAGGGCGGCGAGTCCCGGAGCCCGCTGGCGAGCAGCACGGGCGCGTACTGGCCGTCCAGCCGGGACAGCGCCTCGGCCTCCACCGTGACGAGTCCGGCGTTGACGGCGGGCAGGTCGGGGCGCGGTATCCGCAGTACGGCCTCCCGGCCCCGCCGGTCGACGCCCCGGTAGACGATCGTGCGCCGCCCCCGCCGACGGCCGCGCAGCTCGTACCGGCCGATGCGGCGCGGGTCGTCCTCGGTGAGCGGCTGCCAGTCGTCCCGGCCGGTGCCGGGCCCCGGCGAGCCGGGACCGGGGGCGGGGCGCTCGCCGCCGACCGACACCCCGAACCGGGCGAGCAGCCTGCGCTCCACGCTGGTGAACGGCTGCTGGGAGCCGGGCAGGGCGTCGGAACCGTCGGGATGGAGCAGCCAGGCGGGGAAGTCCGGCGAGTTCCCGGCCAGCTCCTCCAGGCGGCGCCCGATCCGGCGGCCGGTGCGCAGGAGTTCGGCCTGCGGGACCGCGTCGAGCAGGACCGCCTTGGAGGTGTCGGTGAAGTCGAAGACCCGGTGCTTGGCGGGCAGCGGCCCCGACACGGGTGCCGGATGCGGGCGGACCAGGCCGCCGAGGAACACCTCCGCCAGGTGCGAGGTGGTGGCCGGCCAGTCCACCGCCGTCTGCACCAGCCGCATCACGGGCACCGACAGCGGGGCGACCGCCGCGAGGTGGGCGGCCAGGCGGTACGCCTCCGGGGTGGCGGCGTCGCGGAAGTGCTGGGCGCTGCTCAGGTCCCGCGCGGGCGCGACGGCGGCGTAGCGGTCGGGGCGGACCAGCAGGGGCAGCTCCACGGTGGTGCCCGGCGAGGCGAGCAGGCGGGACCAGACGCCGAGGGAGGCAGCCGTGGGTTCGAGGACGGGGACCGGGATGTCGTCGAACCGGCTCAGTTCGGGCGGCAGCACCGGGTCGACGACCTGCCACGAGGTGTTGGCGCCGCCGACGCGCCGGGTGGTGGCCTGCCAGCGTTCGGCACTGATGCCGGAGGCCTCCCACATGTCCGGCGGCAGGGTGTGCAGGAGCGCGACGGGACCGCGGGCCGCCCGCTCGGCGAGCAGCGCGTGCATCGCGCCGGACCGCCAGGCGGGGCCCATTCCGTCGCTGACGACCAGCAGCAGGGTGCGGCCGGAGGGGTCGTTGACGGTGCTCAGCGGCAGTTCGGTGCTGCCGGGGCGGAACGGCCGGGCGTGCAGGCGCGGCCGGCCCGGGGTGCGGGTGTCGAGGCCGAGGACGCGGGTGACCGCGAAGGCGCCGAGGCGTTCCAGGAGGGTGCGCAGTTCGGTGCCCAGGCGGTGCCACAGCAGCATCGACAGGCCGTCGTCGACGAGCAGTACGAGGTTGAGCCAGCGTTCGCGCACCGGCCGTACCACCACGTCGGGCAGGTTGGTCTCGGCGAGTGCGGCGGCCGTGCGGTCCTCGTCGATCTCCGTGCGGTGGCGGCTGTCGTGGCGGCGGCGCAGCGGCCTGAGTGACCGTCCGAGCGCCAGTTCGTTGCCGAGCGCCTTCTCCTCCGGGACGCGCACCGGCAGGGCCCGCCGGGGTTCCTGGCCGGTGGTCGCGAACCGGGGCGGGGGCTCGGGGGTGTTGCGGACGCCCGCGTGCAGGGTGCTGGGGCTGGTGAGGTCCGGCAGTTCCGGGTCGCCCGGCTCGGAGGTCCGCTGCGGCGCGGCGGGCCGGTCCGCCGGTTCCGGGGCGTCGGCGGGTTCGGGCGGCTGGGGGCGGGCGGGTGCCTGCCGGTGGAGGGGTGCTTCGGCGCCCGCCGGCAGCCGCCGGGCCAGCCACAGCACGTCGAGGACCTGGTCGGCGTCCAGGTCCACCCGGCAGACGCCGAGCAGCCGCAGCGCCTCGGCCAGCCGCTCTCCCCCGGCCGGCATGGTCACATCGCCCCGGTGAGCTGGTGCAGGACGGCGTCCAGCAGCCCCTCCGCGTCCAGGTCGACGCCGCCGGTGCGCAGGAACACCGCGTTGAGCAGCTGGTCGGTGGCGAGTTCACCGAGGGCGCGGCGGCGCAGGAACGCCTCGATCAGGTCGTCCGCCTCCCGCATCGCCTCCGGGCCGAGGTGGGCGGCGACGATGGTGCGCAGCCGCTCCTCGTCGGGCAGCGGCAGGTCGAGCCGCAGACAGCGGCGCAGGAACGCCGGCGGGAAGTCGCGCTCGCCGTTGCTGGTGATGACGACGACGGGGAACTCGGCACACTGCACGAGCCCCTGGTGCACCCGGACGGTGCCCCGGTGGTCGTGGGTCTGCACCTCGACGTCGGCCATGTCCTCCGGCAGCCGGGTCAGTTCCGGGATGTCGAAGAAGCCCTCCTCGAAGACGGTGAGCAGGTCGTTCGGCAGGTCGACGTCGCCCTTGTCCATCTCGTCGACGAGCAGGCAGCGCGGGCTGGCGGAGGGCACCAGCGCGGTGCCGAGCGGGCCGAGCCGGATGAACGTGCCGACGGGCGGTTCGCGTTCGCCGCGGTCCCGGCTGAGGGTCGTCTCCCGCAGCCGGCCGATGGCGTCGTACTGGTAGAGGGCGTCCTTGACGGTGGAGCGGCTGTTGACCGGCCAGCGCAGCAGTTCGCCCAGGCGCAGCTCGTGGGCGACGGCCCGGGCGAGGGAGGACTTGCCGGTGCCGGCCGGTCCGGTGACCAGCAGCGGACGGCGCAGGTGCAGGGCCGCGTTGACCACGTCGGCGTGCTGGGGCGCGATCACGTAGGGCAGTTCCGGGCGCATCGACCGGGTGGGGACGAAGCGGCGCCACGGCGGCGCCGAGGGCAGCGAGACGGACCGGGGGACGCCGTCGCCGCGGAAGAGGCGCCATTCGGCGTCGGCAGCGGATGTCATGTGCTCTCCTGGGGTTCGGTCAGGTGCAGGCGGGGCACGGTGCGGTCGGCGTCCGCCCAGGCGAGTACCGGGCGGCCGGGGTAGTCGGGTGGGCTGGCCTTGGCTCCGGCGCGGTAGTCGCGTACTCCGTCGGGCATCTCACGGGTGGCGACCTTCGCCATGTGGCGGACGGTGTGGGCGGCCCCGTCGCGGCCGCGGTCCCACACCACCACCGGTATGCCCAGGGCGAGGCAGGTCTGCACGATGCCGTCCCGCGGGCCGGGCGGTACGTCCACACAGACGCGTACGGTGTCGAGCTGGTTGACGAGGCGGGAGTAGATGGTGTCCCGGTCCATCGCCTCGGAGACGACGAAGGTCTTGCCCGAGTCGAGCCGGTCCCAGCGGCTGCGCCAGTGGCCCATGAAGCGCCCGTGCCTGCGCAGGAGTTCGGGGCAGTGCACCACCAGCGGGAACTCCACGCCGAGGACGCCCGGAACCAGCTCTTCCGGGTCCCGTACCGTCCACTCGTCCACGGGCAGGTTGAGGCCCGCCCGGTCGACCAGGACCTCCACGAGGGGCGGCCGTTCGTCCCGGGCGGGCGGGGTGAGGGAGTCGAGCACGCGCAGCACTTCGCCGGCCGCCTCGGCCGCGGAGTACGAGCGCACGCTGTCGGTGGAGACCTGGCGCGGTCCGGCGCCCTCGTCGCACCAGGTCCGCAGCCGGTGACGGCCCTGACCGGCCGGTGTCACCTGGACCAGTACGCGGACGCGGGCGGCGCGGGCGCGCAGGGAGCGCACCCACTCCTGGGCGTCGGCGCGTCGTTCGCCGAGCGCCGCCCGTTCGATGCCGAGCCGGGTCGCCACCCCGTCCGCCCACAGCCGCAGCTCGGCCCGTCGGGCACCGGGGCAGAGCGCGCCGATGTACTCCATCACCCGCAGCAGTGCGGGCACCCTGCGCTCCCCGCTGTCCGCACGGCCGTCGCCGGGCAGCGCCTCCAGCTGGTCGAGGAGGGCCTGAGCGGTGGAGCCGCCGGGCATGGCCGCCAGGTGCGGCAGGGCGGCGCGGACCGCCTCGGGGAACCGCGCGAGCACCTCCGGCTCCATCGTGCGCAGGTGCTTGCGGAGGGCGGTGTGCTCCTGCGGGGACAGCAGCCTGGGGGTACGGGCCAGTCCGCCCGCGGCCAGCACCCGGTCGGCGTCCTGCGGGGCGCCGCGCCGCAGGTTCCCGGCCAGCGCCGCGAGGGCCCGCGGGTGGGTGAGCAGGAACGCGGCGAACTCCTCGGGCGTGGGCGGGGTGACATCGCTGCCGGGCGCGACCCCGCAGGCCCGGGCCAGCCGCTGGGCGCCGGCGACCCGGCTGCTCGCCGAGGGGAAGGTGTCCTCGATCGCCTCCACCAGCAGCAGGAGGGCGGGGTCGTCCGGGTCGAGCTGCTCGGACACCGCGCCCTCCAGCAGGCCCAGCGGGCGCAGCTCGTCCTCGACGCGCTGCCAGGGCACGCCCCAGCTGCGCCGCACCAGGTGCTGGGGGCTGTACGGGAGCGGAGCGCCGCTGTCGGGGTTGCGGGGCGGCATGAAGTGGGCGACGACCAGGCCGACCACGGCCCGCTCGCTCGCGCACCACAGCGGGCCGCCGCTGTAGCCGGGGCCGACCGCCATGCCGGTGGGCGCCCCGTCCAGGTAGGCGCGGGAGCGGCCGGGCGCGTGCACGGTGAGACGGGCGTAGGTGGCCGCCGCGCCGGTGCCGTGCCAGGCGTCCACCTGCTGGCCGGCCGCCATGGCCGTCAGCCGGGGCCCGGCGGGCAGGCCGCCGGGCGGGCCGTCGACCCGGAGTACGGCGAGGTCGCCGAGCCACTCGTCGTCCTGCGGCGGCACCGCACCGCCGGCCGCGGTGCGCGGGGCGATCCAGTGGGCCACCCGGGCCGGGTACCTCACCACGGTGTCCCCGTCGTCAACCTCGACGGCGATCTCGTCCGGGCCGGGTGCGCGCGGCTCCAGCATCGGTCTGTCCAAAGCGGCGTTGACCACGTGCGCGCAGGTCAGCACGGTGTCGCCGCCGAGCACGAAGCCCGCCCCCACGGTCCTGCCGCCCTCGGGCCGCCGTATCGACACGACGTACCGGGAGGGATCGCCGGCCCCGTCCCCCGCGGTTCCGAACCACCCCACGCCTCACTCCCCGGCGGTCGTCGTGCCGGGTTCGGGTGCGGGTCTCCAGCTCGCGGTGACGGTGAGGTGGGCCGTGCCCGTGCCGCCCACGATCCCGAGCTTGAGGTCCTGACCCACCTGGACGCCGAAGGTGACGCTCAGTTCGGTGGGCGGGTCGGGGACGTCCGTGGCCGCGTCGTGGACCTCCTGGATGAGCGGCCCCAACGGGCTCAGCGCGCCGCGCAGCGCCCCGGTCGCGAACTGGGCGACGGAGCCCCTCTTGCGAGCCACCGGCACCGCCCGGCCCATGCCGTCCGGCAGGTCGTCGTCGTCCGGGACCGGCACCGTGCCGTCCGCGGGCGCCAGCAGGAACCGGACCGGCGTACCGTCGTCGAGTTCGAGGTCAGGTGAAGTGGACACCTTCATATTCTCGTCGGCGGGGCCCGGTTGGGCGGCGCCCTCGGCCAACTCGGTTACCCGATCGATGCATTGCGCACCGGATCAGTCACCGACCGACTCGAACCGCCACCGGTGCACCGCCCTCGTGACCAGGTCCCCGTCGGGTTCGGGCAGTTCCGGAAGTTCCGCGTCGTACGGGGCGTCCCACCAGGTGATGACCAGGACCCGGTCCTGCGGGGCGCGCAGGGTCTCGCGGCGGAGCGGGGTGCCGGCGAGCGGCTGGGCGCGGGTCCAGGCCAGCAGGTCCGCGCCCCGGCCGGGCACGGCCCGCGCCTCCCACATCAGGGCGACGGTCACGAGTACAGGTTCTCCTTGCCGACCTCGTGGACGTGGTCGTGCGCGTGGCCGTGGCCGTGGCCGGTCCCCGGCACGTGCGGGTCGGTCACCGGCAGCGACGAGTCCGCGGACAGGTCCCAGTCGGAGGCGGCCCGGCCCCGGGCGACCATCTCGGCGCCGAGGGCGGCCACCATGGCGCCGTTGTCCGTGCAGAGCTTGGGGCGCGGCACCCGCAGCCGGATGCCGGCCGCCTCGCAGCGCTCCTGGGCCAGCGCGCGCAGCCGGGAGTTGGCGGCGACGCCGCCGCCGATCATCAGGTGGTCGACGCCCTCGTCCTTGCAGGCGCGCACCGCCTTGCGGGTCAGCACGTCCACGACCGCCTCCTGGAAGGACGCCGACACGTCCCGCACCGGCACCTCCTCCCCCGCCGCCCGCTTCGCCTCGATCCAGCGGGCCACGGCCGTCTTCAGCCCGGAGAAGGAGAAGTCGTACGCCGGGTCGCGCGGACCGGTCAGCCCGCGCGGGAAGGCGATCGCGTCCGGGTCGCCCTCGCGCGCGTACCGGTCGATGACCGGGCCGCCGGGGAAGCCCAGGTTCAGCACCCGGGCGATCTTGTCGAAGGCCTCGCCGGCGGCGTCGTCGATGGTGGCGCCCATCGGGCGGACGTCGGAGGTGATGTCCGTCGAGAGCAGCAGCGAGGAGTGGCCGCCGGAGACCAGCAGCGCCATCGTCGGCTCGGGCAGCGCGCCGTGCTCCAGCTGGTCGACGCAGATGTGCGAGGCGAGGTGGTTGACGCCGTACAGGGGCTTGCCGAGGGCGTACGCGTACGCCTTGGCCGCCGAGACGCCGACCAGCAGGGCGCCGGCCAGGCCCGGACCGGCGGTGACGGCGATGCCGTCGAGGTCGCGGGCGCTGACCCCGGCCTCCTTGAGGGCGCGGTCGATGGTGGGGACCATCGCCTCCAGGTGGGCGCGGCTGGCCACTTCGGGGACGACGCCGCCGAAGCGGGCGTGCTCGTCGACGCTGGACGCGATGGCGTCGGCCAGCAGGGTGGTGCCGCGGACGACACCGACGCCGGTCTCGTCGCAGGAGGTCTCGATCCCGAGGACGAGCGGCTCGTCGCGTGAGTCAGCCATGGTGGTCGGTTCCTCGTTCGGTTCCCGGTACGGAGGTGGAAGGGTCGGTCAGGCGCATCACCAGGGCGTCCACGTTGCCCGGCTGGTAGTAGCCGCGCCTGAAGCCGATGGGCTCGAAGCCGAACCGCTCGTACAGCCGCTGGGCGCGGGTGTTGTCCACCCGGCACTCCAGCAGCACCTCGGTGCATTCGAAGGCGGTCGCGGCCCGCAGCAGCTCGGTCAGCAGCCGCGCGCCGAGGCCGGTCCCCCAGTGGTCGCGGGCGACGGCGATGGTCTGCACGTCGCCCTGCTCCCCGGAGGTGACGAGACCGGCGTAGCCGACGAGACGGCCGTCCTCCTCGGCGACCAGGTACCGCCGGGTCGCCCCGGGGCCGCGGGCGTGGGCCAGCTCGGACCAGAACATGCCCCGCGACCAGGCGTCCTCCGGGAACAGCTCCCGTTCCATGCGGAGCACGGCGTCGATGTCCCACCAGCGCATCTCGCGCAGCCCGGCGTCCACGGCCGGGGTCACGGGTTCGGTCGCTCCGGTCACTTGGGGGTGACCACCTTGTAGTTCTTGGGGACCTGGGCGTCGGGCCTGCGCAGGTACAGCGGCCGGGGCTCGGACAGCTTCTCGCCCGCGGCCAGCTTCTCGGCGGCCAGGCACGCGAGGGCGGCGGCGGACACGTGCTCGGGCTCGTGCGCCTTCGGGAAGGTGTCCGGGTAGAGCAGTGCGCCCGCGCCGACGGCCGGGACTCCGGCCACCTGCCCGGCGATGTCGGCGGGGCGGTCGACGGCCGGGTCGGTGAGGCGGGTGCGGGAGTCGGCGTAGCGCGCCCAGTAGACCTCCTTGCGGCGGGCGTCGGTCGCCACCACGAAGGGTCCTTGCAGGTCGGCGGCGTAGGCGAGGCCGTCCAGCGTGCACACGCCGTGCACGGGCACCCCGAGCGCGAGCCCGAATGTGTCCGCGGTCATCAGGCCGACGCGCAGCCCCGTGTACGGGCCGGGGCCGATGCCGGCGACGATCCCGGTGACGGCGTCGAGCCGCAGTCCGGCCTCGGCGAGCACCCGGTCGACGGCGGGCAGCAGCAGCTCGCCGTGCCGGCGTGCGTCCACCTGGCTCGACGAGGCGATGACGTCCGTACCGTCGTGCAGCGCGACGGTCACGGCGGGCGTGGCGGTATCCAGAGCGAGCAAGAGCACGCAAACAGCCTACGGCGCCGCGCGCCCCTCGGCGGACGCCCGGTCGGCGGCCCCCGCCTCTCCCCGTGTCGCACAGCGCGGTCACCACGTCACGTACTGCTACCGTCGCCCGGGAACGCAGGCACGACGTACGACGACGAGGTGGTCGCCCGTGGCAAGCAGCAGCGCCGGTTTCGTCACCGGCCTCACCGCGGCCGCCCTCGCGACCATCGGCTTCCTCGCCCACCAGGCGTCGGCCAACGTCCCGGCCGACCTCGGCCGGACCCGGGCCGACAGCACACCCGCCCCGGGCGCCTCCAAGGCACCGCGCGACCGCAGGCACCCCGAGGCACTGCCGACCGGATCCGGCCAGGGTGAACGGGTGGTGTACTCGGTGGACGACGACCGGGTGTGGCTGGTCGGCGCGGGCGGCGAGGTGCGGCGCACCTTCCGGGTCACGCCCAGCTCGGTCGATCCGGCGCCGGGCACCTACGCGGTCACCTCCAGGTCCAACCGGGTCACCGGGTCCGACGGCGTCCCGGTCGAGCACGTCGTGCGCTTCACCAGCACCGAGGGCGTGGTCATCGGGTTCAGCGCGGCGCTCGACGGCTCGACGGCGAAGCCCGATCCGGGCGAGCGCACCGGCGGCATCCGGGAGTCGCGCGCGGACGGCGACGCGATGTGGCGGTTCGCGACGATCGGGCAGCCGGTCGTCGTCGTTCCCTGAGTCGCCCCCTGGGTCGTTTCCTGAGTCGTTTCCTGAGGCGCTCCCCGAGTCGCTCCCCGAGGCGCGGAGCCTTGGGAGGTCAGGCGGCCTCGCGGTGCTCCCGGACGGGCCCGCGGGTCTCCGGCTCGGGTGCGCGCGGCGGCGTCGAGACCGCCGCGGCGGCGGCGCAGGACGCCAGCAGTTCACTCATGGGCACCCCGCCGAGCGCGGGCGGCTGCGGCCTGCGGCGGGTCTGCGGCTCGGTCTGGGACATGGACGCCTCCTGAAGGTCGGGGGCGGCGTGGTTAGGCATGCCTAACCACGAGCTGGGTACCATGTGACCACGCGCAAGACCCGGAACGCAATATTTTCCCGACGCCTTGTCGGAACATCCCGGCGGCGTCCGCCGCGGCGCCGACGGGTGCGGCGCTCAGCCGGCGAGCACGCTCATGTCGGCCTCGGCCCAGCGCGCGCCGACGCCGGTCACCGTCACGTGCCGCACCTCGTCCGTGGCGTCGCCGACGGCGCGGTGGATCCACAGCTGCAACCGGTCGTCGGTCAGCTCCTCGACCTTGCCCTCGCCCCACTCCACGACGATCACCGAGTCGGGCAGGGAGACGTCCAGGTCGAGGTCCTCCATGTCGTCCAGGCCGCCGGAGAGCCGGTAGGCGTCCACATGGACGAGCGGCGGGCCGTCACCGAGCGAGGGGTGCACGCGGGCGATCACGAAGGTCGGGGAGGTGACGGCGCCGCGCACCTCCAAGCCCTCACCGAGCCCCCGGGTCAGCGTCGTCTTGCCCGCGCCCAGCTCCCCGCTGAGCATCACCAGGTCACCGGCGCGCAGCAGCTTGGCGAGCCTGCGGCCCAGTTCCCGCATCTGCTCGGGGGAGGTGACGGTGATCTCGGTCTCGGGGGCGGGCCGGTCCGGCTCAGCCGGGCCCCGCGCTGCTGCTGGTGCTTCCATAGCCGTCCACGGTAGCCGCTGCCGGCACCGCGCCCGCGCGGGCGAGCAGGTCGGCCAGCCGGTCCGTGACCAGCTCCGGGTGCTCCAGCATCACCAGGTGCCCCGCGTCGGGGACCAGCACCAGCTCCGCGTCCGGCAGCAGTCCCGCGATCGCCTCGCTGTGCTCGCTGGGCGTCACCAGGTCGCGCACCCCGGCCAGCACCAGGACCGGCAGGCCGGCGAAGTGGGCGAGGGCCTCGGTCTTGTCGTGGTCGTTGAAGGCCGGGTAGTACTCGGCGACCACGTCGATCGGCGTCGACTCGATCATCCGCTCGGCGAACCGGGCCACGGCCGGGTCGACGTCCCGGGTGGCGAACGAGTACCGCTTGATGATCCCGGCGAACAGGTCCGCCGTCGCCCGCCGCCCCTTCTCCACCAGCTCGGCCCGCTGCCCCAGCGCCTTCAGCACGCCCGGCAGGACCCGCCGGACCGCGTTGACACCGGCCACCGGCAGCCCGAAGTTGACCTCGCCGAGGCGGCCGGAGGAGGTGCCGACCAGGGCGACGCCGACGACCCGCTCGCGGACCAGGTCGGGGAAGGCGTCGGCCAGGGCCATCACGGTCATGCCGCCCATGGAGTGCCCGACCAGCACGATCGGCCCCTCGGGCACGGCCGCGTCGATGACGGCCTTCAGGTCCCGGCCCAGCTCCTCGATGGTGACCGGGCGGCCGTCCCGCGCCTGGGCCACGCCCCGCGCGGACCGGCCGTGGCTGCGCTGGTCCCAGTGCACGGTGCGGACGACGCCCCTCAGAGCGGCCCGCTGGAAGTGCCAGGAGTCCTGGTTGAGGCAGTAGCCGTGGCTGAAGACAACGGTCACCGGAGCGGGCTCCTTGCGGCCGAACAGCCGCCGTCTGCGCCGGGTGAGCGCGGACTCCGCCGCCGGTTCGACGTCGTCGACCTCGTAGTACAGCTCGGTGCCGTCGCCGGCGTACGCCTTGCCGGGGTTGCCGCGCAGTCCGCCGTACGGTCCCGCCGAGTCCAGGGCGAGCCGGGCCTTCTGGCGCATCCCGCGGCCGACCGTCAGCCGCTCTATCGCCACGCCGGCCGCCGCACCCGCCGCGACCACGCCTATGGCGACGCCGGCGATGCCGGTCGCCCGGCGCCAGCCGCCGGCGGCGGCCTCGGTGGCCGCTTCCGTGGCGGAGGCGACGGCCGACGCGACGGCCTCCGCGTTGCTCTCGCTCACGTACACCGCTCCTCTTCGCCGGGCCGCTGTGCGGATACCCACTACTGGTTGCCGATTCACCTGAACGCGCGTCACGCCGTGCGCGGGGCGGCGCGTCCTCCCCTACGGACGGGTCACTCGTTCAAGTAGACGCGCGGCACGCGGGATCCGATCCGGGTGACGATCTCGTACCCGATGGTGCCCGCCGCCTGCGCCCAGTCCTCGGCGGTGGGCTCGCCTCGGTCGCCGGGCCCGAACAGCACTGCCTCGGCGCCCGGTTCCGGCCGGTCGCCGCCGAGGTCGACGACGAACTGGTCCATCGCGATCCGCCCCGCGACGGTGCGCCACTTGCCGTCGACCAGGACGGGGCCGGTGGAGGAGGCGTGGCGCGGGATGCCGTCCGCGTAGCCGAGGGGGACGAGGCCGAGGGTGGTGTCGCCGGGGGTCGTGTAGTGGTGCCCGTAGCTGACGCCGTGGCCGCCGGGGACCTGCTTGACCAGGGCCAGCGCGGCGGTCAGCGTCATCACGGGCCGCAGTCCGAGGTCGGCGGGGGTGCCGATCTCGGGGCTGGGCGAGACGCCGTACATCGCGATGCCGGGCCGCACCAGGTCGAAGTGGGCCTCGGGGAGGGTGAGCGTGGCCGGCGAGTTGGCGATGTGCCGCACGTCGGGGCGTACGCCCTGCCGCTCGGCGTACGCGGTCATCTCCCGGAAGAGGGTGAGCTGGGCGGCGATGGAGGGGTGCCCGGGCTCGTCGGC
Source organism: Streptomyces sp. NPDC058985 (assembly GCF_042740985.1). NCBI lineage: Bacteria > Bacillati > Actinomycetota > Actinomycetes > Kitasatosporales > Streptomycetaceae > Streptomyces > Streptomyces sp. NPDC058985. The sequence continues at coordinate 128,241 of NZ_JBHYJX010000001.1, forward strand.
GCAGGCGAAGTGCGACCAGAGCCCGGTGACCCGGAGCAGGCCCTCGGCCTCGGCGCGCAGGGCCTGCCGGACCAGTTCCGCCCAGTCCGCACCCGGCTGGCAACCGCCCCGGCCGAGCCCGGTGTCGGCCTTGAGCTGCACGAGCGCGGTGCGCCCGGCGAGCCGTGCCGCCGCGGTGACCTCCGTCAGGGCCCACAGGGCGCTGACGGAGACGTCGAGACCGGCTTCCACGGCCTCCCGCCAGGGGCCGCCCGGCGTCCACAGCCAGCACATGATCCGTACGTCGTCCGGCAGTCCGGCCTCCGCGCGCAGCGCGAGCGCCTCCTGCGGGGTGGCCGTGCCCACCCAGGTCGCACCCGCCTCGACGGCCGCGCGGGCGCAGGGTGCCGCGCCGTGGCCGTATCCGTCGGCCTTGACGACGGCCATGAGAGCGGCCCCGGGGGCGCGTTCGCGCAGGGCGCGGACGTTGGCCCGCAGGGCGGCCAGGTCGATCTCGGCCCGGGCCCGCAGTACCGCGTCCCGCCGAGCAGCTGTCTCACTCATCGTGCCCACAGTCTCTCAGAGCCCCCGGCCGTCGCCGTGTGCCCGGCGTCACCGCCGGGCGGCGGCCGGCAGTGGTTAGGGTGCCCGGCATGAGCATCATCGGGGTCGGGATCGACGTGGCCGAGATCGAGCGGTTCGGGACGTCGCTGGAGCGCACTCCGGCCATGGCGGAGCGGCTCTTCCTGGAGAGCGAGCTGCGGCTGCCGAGCGGGGAGCGCCGGGGCGTCGCCTCGCTCGCCGCCCGCTTCGCGGCGAAGGAGGCACTGGCCAAGGCGCTGGGCGCACCGGCCGGCCTGCTCTGGACCGACGCCGAGGTGTACGTCGAGGACAGCGGCCGGCCGCGGCTGCGGGTGACGGGGACGGTGGCGGCACGGGCGGCGGAGCTGGGGGTGGCGTCGTGGCACGTGTCGCTCAGCCATGACGCGGGGGTGGCCTCGGCGGTGGTGATCGCGGAGGGGTAGCGCCCGCCTTTCTCCACGGGTACTCGGGGGCCGCCGCCGGTGCACTCTCCACGGGCGCTCCAGGGCCGCTCCCAGGGCCGTTCTCCACAGGTGCGCCGGCACCGCCCCGGGGGCGGTGCTCCACGGGCCCTCAAAGCCGCCCCCGGGGACACCTCTTCACCGGCGGTCAAGGGCCGCCCCCGGTCGGCTTCTCCAAGGGTCCCCGGGTCCCGCCGCCCCCGGTCGGCCGGACCCGGATGTGCATGCGCTCGCCCTGGGCGCCGTACAGGGCGATCCACTCGACCGGCCGGTCCCCCGCGTTGGCGATGCCGTGCGGGACGCGGGTGTCGAACTCCGCGGTCTCGCCGGCCGTCAGGACCAGGTCGTGGTCGCCGAGGGCGAGGAGCAGGCGGCCGGAGAGGACGTAGAGCCACTCGTGGCCCTCGTGGGACCCCTGTTCTGGGCGCGGGGCGCCCGGGGTCCGCGGGACGGGCGGGGCGGGGAGGATCTGCTTGTACGCGTGCAGCCCGTCGTTCGGGTTCCGGGTGAGCGGGACCCAGGTCTGGCCGTGCCGGGTGAAGGGCCGGGGGTGGACGCGGGGGTCGCCGGTGCTGGAGCCGACCAGTTCGTCCAGGGGCAGGCGGTGAGCCCTGGCCAGCGGCAGCAGGTGCCGCAGTCCGGGCTCCCGGCGCCCCGACTCCAGCCGGGACAGCGTGCTCACGGAGACGCCGGTGGCCGCGGCGAGCTGCGCCAGGGTGAGCCCGCGGGCCTGCCGGATCGCCCGCAGGCGGGTCCCCAGCGAGGTCATGACCTGTGCCGTCTCCTCGTCGCCCATGGGACAACTGTCCCGCATCGCGGGCGGCGGGCTCGTGCGTGTTCCGGGTGTACGGGGAAGACTCGACGGCATGCGGACTGCGTACAGCGTGGAGACGGTCAGGACGGCGGAACGCCAGGAGATGGCACGGCTGCCGGAGGGGGCGTTGATGCAACGGGCCGCCGCCGGGCTCGCCGCCGCCTGCGCCGAGGTGCTCGGGCGGGTGGCGGGCCGGGTCTACGGCAGCCGGGTGGTGCTGCTGGTCGGCAGCGGGGACAACGGCGGTGACGCCCTGTACGCCGGGGCGCGGCTGGCCCGGCGGGGGGCGGGGGTGACGGCGGTGCTGCTGGCGCCGGACCGCGCGCACGGACCGGGGCTGGCCGCGTTGCGCCGGGCGGGTGGCCGGGCGGTGGCGGTCGGGCCGCAGACCGGTGCCGGGTCGGCCGTGGAGCTGGTCACGCGGGCCGACCTGGTCGTCGACGGGATCGTCGGGATCGGCGGCAAGGGCGGGTTGCGGCAGGAGGCGGTGCCGCTCGCGGACGCGGCCGCGCGGTCCCGGGCCGCAGTCGTCGCCGTCGACCTGCCGAGCGGGGTCGACGCGGACACCGGGGAGGTGCGGGGGGCCGCGGTCCGCGCCGACCTGACGGTCACCTTCGGGGCGCACAAGCCGGGGCTGCTGGTCGATCCGGCGCGGGAGTACGCCGGTTCGGTGCGGCTGGTGGACATCGGGCTGCCGCTGCCGGGTGAGGCGGCCGAGCTGGAGGCCCTGCAGCACGCGGACGTGGCCCGGCTGCTGCCGGTGCCGGGCGCGGAGAGCGACAAGTACCGGCGGGGGGTCGTGGGGGTCGCCGCCGGGTCGGACCGTTATCCGGGCGCGGCGGTGCTCGCCGTCGCGGGTGCGCTGCGGGGCGGGGCCGGGGCGGTGCGGTACGTCGGTCCGGCGGGGGACGCGGTGATCGCCCGCTTCCCGGAGACGCTCGTGTCCGAACGGGGCCCGAAGCGGGCGGGGCGGGTGCAGGCGTGGGTGGTCGGACCGGGGGCCGGTGACGACGCGGGGACGGTGGCCGAGGTGCTGGCGGCCGAAGTGCCGGTGCTGATCGACGCGGACGGGCTGCGGCTGGCCGACGCGGACGCGGTGCGGGCACGCACGGCGGCGACGCTGATGACACCGCACGCCGGGGAGGCGGCCGCCCTGCTCGGGGTGGGCCGGGAGGAGGTCGAGGGGGCGCGGCTGGCCTCGGCGCGGGAACTGGCGGCGCGGTACGGGGCGACGGTGCTGCTGAAGGGCTCGACGACGGTGGTGGCGGGGGCGGACGGAGGGCCGGTCCGGGTCAACCCGACGGGCACGTCGTGGCTCGCGACGGCCGGGAGCGGGGACGTGCTCTCCGGGCTCGCGGGCTCCCTGCTGGCAGCGGGGCTGTCGGCCCTGGACGCGGGCAGCACGGCCGCCTACCTGCACGGTCTGGCAGGGCGCTTCGCGGCCGACGGCGCCCCGGCCGGGGCGCACGACGTGGCGGGGGCGATTCCGCGGGCTTGGCGGGATGTGCGGGAGGGCTGAGCAGGGGGAAGGCTGAGCAGGAGGGAAGGGCTGAGCGGGGGGAAGGCTGAGCAGGAGGGAAGGGCTGAGCGGGGGGCTGCGCCGCGACGCCCCGCGTAGGGTGGCCGCATGCCCCCCGGTCAGGACCCCGTGCCCACGGACCTCGGCTCGCTGCCCAAGGTCGAGTTCGCCTTCCCCGGCCCCCTGCGCGACCAGCTCGTCGCGGCGGTCCTGGACGGATCGAAGACCTCCACGACCGGCCTGCTCCTCGACTACGAGCACGAGGACGAGCCGCTGCCGCGGGCCGGTGACCGCGGGGTGGTCGTCGACTCGCACGAGCGCCCGGTGGCCGTCGTCGAGGTGACCGAGGTACGCGTGGTCCCGCTCGGCGAGGTGGATCTCGCCCACGCGGCGGACGAGGGCGAGGGGTACACCAGCGTGGCCGAGTGGCGGGCGGGCCACGAGGAGTTCTGGCACGGCGAGGAGATGCGCGCGGCCCTGGACGACCCGGAGTTCACCGTGGACGACACGACGCCGGCGGTGCTCGAACGCTTCCGGGTCGTCAGCGTGCTGCCCGCCCCCGCCCGCTGAGGCGCCGCTCCGTCACTCGACCGTCACCGACTTCGCCAGGTTCCGCGGCTGGTCCACCTCGTTGCCCCGGGCCGTCGCCAGCTCGCACGCGAAGACCTGCAACGGCACCGTCGCCACCAGCGGCTGGAGCAGGGTCGGCGTGGCCGGGACGCGGACCAGGTGGTCGGCGTACGGGACGACCGCCTCGTCGCCCTCCTCGGCGATCACGATGGTGCGGGCGCCCCGGGCCCTGATCTCCTGGATGTTCGACACGATCTTGTCGTGCAGGACGGAGCGGCCGCGTGGCGAGGGCACGACCACGACGACCGGCAGGTCCTCCTCGATCAGCGCGATCGGCCCGTGCTTCAGCTCCCCCGCCGCGAAGCCCTCGGCGTGCATGTACGCCAACTCCTTGAGCTTCAGCGCGCCTTCGAGGGCGACCGGGTGCCCGACGTGCCGGCCCAGGAACAGCACCGTGTTCTTGTGGGCGAGGGAGCGCGCCAGCTCGCGCACGGGCTCCATGGTCTCCAGCACCCGTTCGACCGCGCCGGAGATCCGCGCGAGGTCGCGGACGACGTCGCGGATCTCGTCGCCGTACTTGGTGCCCCGCACCTGCCCGAGGTAGAGGGCGACCAGGTAGCAGGCGACCAGCTGGGTGAGGAACGCCTTGGTGGAGGCGACGGCGACCTCGGGTCCCGCGTGCGTGTAGAGCACCGCGTCGGACTCTCGCGGGATGGTGGAGCCGTTGGTGTTGCAGATGGCCAGCACCTTGGCGCCCTGCTCGCGGGCGTGGCGCAGGGCCATGAGGGTGTCCATGGTCTCGCCGGACTGGGAGATCGCGACGACCAGCGTCTGCTGGTCGAGGATCGGGTCGCGGTAGCGGAACTCGCTGGCCAGCTCCACCTCGCAGGGGACCCGCGTCCAGTGCTCGATGGCGTACTTGGCGATCAGCCCGGCGTGGAAGGCCGTACCGCAGGCGACGATGACGACCTTGCCGACCTCGCGCAGCACCCCCGGCGGGATGCGCACCTCGTCCAGGCTCAGCGTGCCGGACCCGTCGATGCGGCCCAGCAGGGTGTCGGCGACCGCCTGGGGCTGCTCGGCGATCTCCTTGAGCATGAAGGAGGCGTAGCCGGCCTTCTCGGCGGCCGAGGCGTCCCAGTCGACGTGGTACGAGCGGACCTCGGCGGGGCTGCCGTCGAAGCCGGTGACCGTCACACCGTCCCGGCGCACTTCGACGACCTGGTCCTGCCCCAGCTCGAGGGCGTCCCGGGTGTGCGCGATGAAGGCCGCCACGTCCGAGGCGAGGAAGGCCTCGCCCTCCCCCACTCCCACCACCAGCGGCGAGTTGCGGCGGGCGCCGACGACCACGTCCGGCGCGTCCGCGTGCACCGCGACCAGGGTGAACGCGCCCTCCAGCCGCCGGCACACCAGCCGCATCGCCTCGGCGAGGTCGGCGCAGGCGGAGAACTCCTCGGCGAGCAGGTGGGCGACGACCTCGGTGTCGGTCTCGGAGGGCAGTTCGTGGCCGCGCTCGGCCAGCTCGGCCCGCAGGGCCGCGAAGTTCTCGATGATGCCGTTGTGCACCACGGCCACCCGGCCCGCGTTGTCGAGGTGCGGGTGGGCGTTGGTGTCGGTGGGGCCGCCGTGGGTGGCCCAGCGGGTGTGGCCGATGCCGGTCACGGCGGACGGCAGCGGGTGTTCGGACAGTTCCTTGTCGAGGTTGACGAGCTTGCCGGCCCGCTTCGCGGTGGCGAGGCCGCCGTCCGCGAGCACGGCCACGCCCGCCGAGTCGTATCCCCGGTACTCGAGCCGCTTCAGTCCGGCCATCACGACATCGAGCGCCGACTGCGACCCCACGTATCCCACGATTCCGCACATGCCCGGCAGCCTACGATCAGATTCGATCGCGAACCGGCCTTGTCGTGCCCGAAATCGGAAATTCCCACCGGGGTACGAACGCCCCGGCGGCCCGGATTCAGCCCAGCTTGGCGAGCTGCGCGTCGCTGATCTCCGTGGGGAACGGGAAGTCCTTGCCGGTGCCGGCGGAGGCCAGGTTGAGGACGGTGAAGGTGGCCACGGTGGAGCCCTTGCGGGTGACGGACACCTTGACCGGGAACTCGTCGCCGTCCTCCCCGACCATCGTCATCGTCATGGCGACGGACTCGTCCGCCCCGCCGGCCGGCTCTCCCTGCACCACCTTGGCGATCTTGGCCGGTTCACCCATTGCGGTGAAGGTGAAGCCGCCGGCGCATGTGTCGGCCGCCTCCTTCACGTCCTTCAGCACCGCCTCGGCACCGCCGTCGTCGTAGGTCGCCAGCGTCACCAGCGCCTTGTCCAGGTCGAACGCGTCACCGATGGCCTCCTCGGTGCCCGCGTCGCCGGACGGCTTCTTCGGACCCTCGGTCCAGCTCCGCTTGACGGCCGCCGCCGGCTCTCCCAGGGGGACGCCGGTCTCGGCGAAGGCGAGCGGCTCGCACTCCGCCTTGTCGCCCTTCACCTTGTCCTTGGCCACGTCGTCCGCCGCCGACACCTTGGTGACCTTGCCGTTCTTGACGTCCGCCTGCGCCAGGGCCGCCTTCTCCAGCTCGGCCGCGGTGAGCGCCGGGGCCGCGGCACTCGCGCCGCCGCCCTTGCCGTCGCCGGCCGCCTTGCCGCCGTCCCCCTCGCCCTTGCCGTCGTCGGAAGAGCCGCAGGCGGTGACGAGCAGGGCCAGGGCGGCGGCGGAGGCCGCGAGGGCGGTGCGGCGGATGACGGTCAGTGTCACGTCGGGGCTCTTTCTTCCAAAGGGCGAAGACTCCACAGCCTCCGCACAAACGTGCGAGAACTGTAGACACAGCGAACTCACAGATGATCAGGACGGCGCCATCCGGTACCCGACCGTGACGCCCACGTGATCTTGGCTGTGGCAGCCCCGCGCGGGCGTGACACAGCCCACCTGCCACCCGGTTCGAACTCCGTTAACAATGGACTGTGATCTCTCCGGTCCCCTCGATACCGCGGAGCGCCCACCGGCACCGGCCGGAGGCGACTCCCTACGTCGACCTCACCCGCCCCGAGTGGAGCGCGCTGCGCGAGAAGACGCCGCTGCCGCTGACCGCCGAGGAGGTGGAGAAGCTGCGCGGCCTCGGCGACGTCATCGACCTCGACGAGGTGCGGGACATCTACCTCCCGCTGTCCCGGCTCCTCAACCTCTACGTCGGCGCCACCGACGGCCTGCGCGGCGCCCTCAACACCTTCCTCGGCGCGCAGGGTTCCCAGTCCGGCACCCCGTTCGTCATAGGGGTCGCCGGATCGGTCGCGGTCGGCAAGTCCACCGTCGCCCGCCTGCTCCAGGCGCTGCTGTCCCGCTGGCCCGAGCACCCGCGTGTGGAACTGGTCACGACCGACGGCTTCCTGCTGCCGACACGGGAGCTGGAGCAACGCGGCCTGATGTCCCGCAAGGGCTTCCCCGAGTCGTACGACCGCCGCGCCCTGACCCGCTTCGTCGCCGACATCAAGGCGGGCAAGGCGGAGGTCACGGCACCCGTGTACTCCCACCTCATCTACGACATCGTCCCGGACCAGAAGCTCGTCGTCCGCCGCCCCGACATCCTGATCGTCGAGGGCCTCAACGTGCTCCAGCCCGCGCTGCCCGGCAAGGACGGCCGCACCAGGGTCGGGCTCGCCGACTACTTCGACTTCAGCGTGTACGTCGACGCCCGCGCTGAGGACATCGAGCGCTGGTACCTCAGCCGCTTCCGGAAGCTGCGCGAGACCGCCTTCCAGAACCCGTCCTCGTACTTCCGCAAGTACACCCAGGTGTCGGAGGAGGAGGCCCTCGACTACGCCCGCACCACCTGGCGCACCATCAACAAGCCCAACCTGGTGGAGAACGTGGCCCCCACGCGGGGCCGGGCCACCCTCGTCCTGCGCAAGGGCCCCGACCACAAGGTGCAGCGCCTCAGTCTGCGCAAGCTGTGACGCGGGACGGGGGCGACGGTAGAAATACCGGATGCTGCATCTGCGCCTGATCACCCCGGCCGACCGGACCGACGAGGTGGTCCGCCTGATCGACCGTACCGTCGGCACCACTCATCTCGTCGTCCTGCCGGGTGTCGCCCGCGAGCCCGAGGGGGACGTCGTCATGTGCGACGTAGCGCGCGAGGCGGGTGACGAACTCATCGGCGACCTGCGGGCGTTGGGCATCGACACGGACGGCTCCATCGCCGCGGAGAACATCGACCTGTGCCTCTCCGAGCGGGCCGACAAGGCCGAGAAGGAAGCCCCGGGCGAGCCGGCCGACGCGGTGCTGTGGGAGCAGTTGGAGGAGGCGACGCACGAGGAGTCGACCCTCTCCGTCACCTACGTCGCCTTCATCACGCTGGCCACGATGATCGCGGCCTGCGGTGTGGTGCTGGACAACGCGATCCTGATCGTGGGCGCGATGGCGGTCGGCCCCGAGTTCGGCCCCCTCGCGGGGATCTGCACGGCCATCGTCCAGCGGGCCCCGCGGCTGGCCCTGCGCTCACTGACCGCCCTGCTGGTGGGCTTCGCGGTGGCGATGACGGTGACGGTGGGCTTCAGCTGGATGATGGACGCGTTCAACCTGTTCAGCGTGGCCGGGCTGGAGGGCGACCGCCCCAACACCGAGTTCGTCTACGCCCCCGACTGGTTCTCCTTCGTGGTGGCGCTCCTGGCCGGGGCCGCGGGGACGCTCTCCCTGACATCCTCCAAGTCGGGCGCCCTGGTGGGCGTCGCCATCTCGGTGACGACGGTCCCGGCGGCCGCGAACGCGGCCGTGGCCTTCTTCTACGAAGACGGCTACCAGGCCCGGCACTCGAGCGAGCAGCTCCTGCTCAACCTGGCCGCCATCATCCTGGCCGGCACCCTGACCCTGCTCACCCAGAAGGCCCTGTGGGCAACCCAGCGACGCCGGTCAGGGAAGCCCACCTAGGGGCGCGGGGAACTGCGCGACAAGCCACGACGAACCCGCGGCCCGCGACGGACAGAACCCCCACCCCGGACCCGGCCCCGCGAACTACCCCAACGCGGACTTGACGGAATCCGCCAGCCGCCCGGCAACAGACCGAGCCTGCTCGATGTCCGCCGCCTCGACCATGACCCGCACCAACGGCTCGGTCCCCGAGGACCGCAACAGCACCCGCCCGGTACTACCCAGCTCCCGCTCGGCCTCGGAAACCGCCGTGGCCAGCTCCGCAGAGGTCGTCACCCGCGACTTGTCCACGTCCGGCACATTGATCAGCACCTGCGGCAGCCGCTCCATGACCCCCGCGAGGTCCCGCAGCGTACGCCCCGTCTGCGCGACCCGCGCCGCCAGCATCAGCCCGGTCAGCGTGCCGTCACCGGTGGTGGCGTGGTCGAGGATGATGACGTGCCCGGACTGCTCGCCGCCGAGGGCGTAGCCGTGCTCCTTCATCTCCTCCAGGACGTACCGGTCACCGACGCCGGTCTGCACGAACCGGATGCCCTCGCGCTCCATGGCGAGCTTGAAGCCCAGGTTGGACATGACCGTCGCGACGACCGTGTCCGAGCGCAGCGCCTCCCGCTCCCGCATGGCCAGCGCGAGCACGGCGAGGATCTGGTCGCCGTCCACCTCCGCGCCGGTGTGGTCCACGGCCAGGCAGCGGTCGGCGTCACCGTCGTGGGCGATGCCGAGGTGCGCGCCGTGCTCGACGACGGCGGCCTTGAGCAGGTCGAGGTGGGTGGAGCCGCAGCCGTCGTTGATGTTGAGGCCGTCGGGCACCGCGCCGATGGTGACCAGTTCGGCACCGGCCCGCGCGAACGCCTCCGGCGAGACCCGGGAGGCCGCGCCGTGCGCCTCGTCGAGGACGATCTTCAGACCGTCGAGCCGGTTCGGGAGGACGCCGACGAGGTGCGCGACGTACTGGTCGAGCCCTTCGTCGTAGTCCCGCACCCGGCCCACGCCGGCGCCGGTCGGGCGGTCCCAGGGGGCACCGGTGCGGTGCTCGGCGTAGACGGACTCGATCCGGTCCTCCAGCTCGTCGGCGAGCTTGTGGCCGCCGCGGGCGAAGAACTTGATGCCGTTGTCGGGCATGGCGTTGTGGCTGGCGGACAGCATCACGCCGAGGTCGGCGCCGAGCGCGCCGGTGAGGTGGGCCACCGCGGGCGTCGGCAGCACCCCGACCCGGAGCACGTCCACGCCGGCGCTGGCCAGACCCGCGACGACGGCGGCTTCCAGGAACTCGCCGGAGGCGCGCGGATCCCGGCCGACCACCGCGGTCGCCCGGTGTCCGGCGAAGGTGCCCGCCTCGGCCAGTACGTGCGCCGCGGCCACGGAGAGTCCGAGCGCCAGCTCGGCCGTCAGATCCGCGTTGGCGACGCCGCGCACGCCGTCCGTGCCGAAGAGTCGTCCCACTTGTCCTCCTGAGGAAACGTCAATTCCGTACACAAGCATTTCAGCTTCTGAACGCTTGAACGTCTTGTGCCGTTATACGCCCAACGACGGGGATAAACGAACGCCCCGGCAGCACAGTGGCGTGCCGCCGGGGCGTTCGGAGTACAGCCGGTGCGACTTAGCGCTTGCTGTACTGCGGAGCCTTGCGGGCCTTCTTCAGACCGGCCTTCTTGCGCTCGACCGCACGGTCGTCGCGCTTGAGGAAGCCGGCCTTCTTGAGCGGACCGCGGTTGTTGTCGACGTCGGCCTCGTTCAGGGCGCGGGCGACACCGAGACGGAGCGCGCCGGCCTGGCCGGAGACACCGCCACCGGCGATGCGGGCGACGACGTCGTAACGGTCGTCCAGCTCGAGCACCTTGAAGGGCTCGTTGACCTCCTGCTGGTGCACCTTGTTGGGGAAGTAGTCCTCAAGGGTGCGGCCGTTGATCTTCCACTTGCCGGTGCCCGGGACGATCCGGACGCGGGCGATGGCGTTCTTGCGACGGCCCAGGCCGGCGGCCGGCTGGGGCTCGCCGAAGGCGGAGGCCATGGACTCCGAGGTGTACTCACCCTCGACGGGGACCTCGGACTCGGTGGTGTAGCTGTCGATGTCGATCTCTTCGAGCGGCTGCTCGGCAGTGGTCTCGGCCACGATGCTCCTCAGATTCTCTTCAGTCTTAGGGGGTGGCCGGAACTACTGCGCGACCTGGGTGATCTCGAACGGCTGCGGCTGCTGCGCGCCGTGCGGGTGCTGGTCACCCTTGTAGACCTTCAGCTTCGAGAGCATCTGACGGCCCAGGGAGTTCTTGGGGAGCATGCCCTTGACGGCCTTCTCCACCGCCTTCTCCGGGTTCTTGTCCAGGAGCTCGTCGTAGCGCACGGAGCGCAGACCGCCCGGGTAGCCGGAGTGGCGGTACGCCATCTTCTGGGTCCGCTTGTTGCCGGAGAGGTGCACCTTGTCGGCGTTGATGATGATGACGAAGTCACCGGTGTCGACGTGGGGCGCGTAGATCGGCTTGTGCTTGCCGCGCAGGATGGAGGCCGCAGTGGTGGCCAGACGACCCAGGACGACGTCCTGAGCGTCGATGACGTGCCACTGGCGCGTCACATCGCCGGGCTTGGGGCTGTACGTACGCACGGTTCGTAGCCTTCGCTTCTTCAGTGAGTGGTCCTGACATGGTCACCGAAGACGATCACGACAGCCCTGACCGCACCGCGGTGACGCATACCGCGTGCTGGTCGCTGGTCATCGGTCCCGGTGGACCGGTGTAAGGGCCCCTCACGTGAGAATGAGCAAGCCAATACACATACGACTGTGCAGAATACCCGGGCGGCCACGGCCGGGTCAAAACGGGGTCGCCGGGGCCCGCGCGGGCTCCGGCGACCGCCCGGACGGCACCTGGCCGCCGGCGTCGGGCGCACCGGCCCGGCTCTGCCGCGCCACCGTCACCGCGAGCACGCACAGGGTGAACGCGTCCCGGAAGGCCCGGCGCCGCTCCGAATCCAGCCAAGGCCAGGTCAGCCCCGGTACCTGAGGCACCAGGGAGATCCAGAACCACACCCCGCGGGCCACCGATCCACCGTACGGCAGCCCGGCGAGCAGCAGCGGCACGGCGACCAGGAGGTAGTGGTCGTAGGACGGCCGGGAGACGAGGAACGCCGAGAGCATCAGTCCGGCGCCGGTCTCCGCGAGCCGCAGCGGCCCGGGGTCCCCGCGGCGCCAGCGCCGGTACGCGCAGAGCACCCCGGCGCAGGCCGCCGCCACCGCGAGCCCCTGCGCGAGCCCCTGCGGCACCCCCAGCCGGGGCAGCACGGCCGCCGGGGAGGCCTCGTAGAGCCGCACGAAGCCGTCGTCGCCGCGCAGCAGGAAAGGCAGGGTGCGGGTGAAGAAGCCGGCCGGGTCGGGCATCGCCAGCGCCGCCGCGCCGGAGGCCAGCGTGGGCACCAGGACGGCCGCCGCCAGTGCCCGCCACCGCCCGGCGAACAGGAAGAGCAGCAGGACGGGCGCGAGCAGCGGCTTGAGCGCGACCGCCGCGCCGACGACCGCGCCCGCCGCCGTCCACCGGCCCCGGCTCGCCAGCAGCAGGGACAGCGGGAGCGCCACGGTCGCCGTCACCGTCCAGTTGCCGAGCAGCACCAGGTGCCCGAACGGCGCGAAGCCCACCGCGAGCCCGGTCAGCCCGAGGACCGCGAGCCTGCTGCCGAGCGGCACGCGGTGCAGCCGCAGCGCACAGGCCCAGGCCAGCGCCAGCAGGACGGTCACCGCGCCCGGGACCAGCACCCGCAGCACGGCCCCGGGCAGCAGCGCCTGCGGGACGGCGGCGAGGACCGCGCTCGGAAAATAGAGGAAGTGCGGATCGTCGTACGGGGAGCCGCCGTCCAGCCAGGTGCGGGCGGCCCGCACGACGATCGCGTTGTCCATCCCGCCGTCCGAGGTCACACGTGCCGCGTGTGCCGCGCAGGCCGCCAGCACGGTCACGAGAACCGCCCACAGGTGTCCTCCCGCAGGCCGCACCAACCACCCGGAGATGTCGCTTTTGCCCGTCCGCATGCACGGAACGCTAGGCGCTGCGGGCCCCGGGGACGCGCACCAGCACGCCGCTCGGCCCGTCTAAGATGCGCCCCATGAGCTTTGGGCAGGGGGGACCTCAGTCACAGTGGGATCCCTGGACACCGCAGTCGCAGCAGCAGCAACAGCAGCCCTGGAACAGTGGTGAAAGCGACAACACCCCGGACTGGGCGGCCCTCGCCGAGGCCTCCGAGGCCCGTGCCAAGCGCCGCCGGCTGTTCCTCATCGGCGGGGGCGCGCTGGCCACGGTGGCGATAGCCAGTGCCGTCGCCGTCGCCGTGGTCTCGGCGAACGGCTCCGGCCAGGCCTCCGACAGCCCGTCCTCGCAGCTCCCCGGGACGGCCGACATCCCGAGCGCGACGGCCACCGCCCCCTCCTTCGCGCCGACCAGCGCCCCGCCGCCGCTGGACCCGAAGGACTTCGTCTCCAGCGCCAAGAAGGACAAGGCCCCGCTCAGCCCGGACCTGCTCTTCCCCGGCACTCAGCTGACCATGGGCGAGACGGTCTACAAGAAGGGCCCGACGGCCGACACCCGCACCTGCGGCTCCGCCGCCCAGGGCAGCCTGCCGAAGGTCCTGAACGACAACGACTGCACCCGCCTGATCCGCGTCACGTACACCCAGGGCGGCACCGCCGTGACGGTCGGCGTGGCCGTCTTCGACACCGAGGCGCAGGCCGCCAAGGCCAAGAAGCAGGCCGACAAGAAGAGCATCGTGCGCTCGCTGTCCGGCGGCGGGGTCAAGTCCTTCTGCACCGGCGCGGTCTGCCGCTCCACCACCAACTCCTACGGCCGCTACGCCTACTTCACCGTCGCGGGCTCCACCAGCGGCAAGGACGTCACGGAGAAGTCCACGGAGGTGTTCCGGGCCGGCGACGACCTCGCCGAGTTCGCCTTCCGGCAGATCCGCGGGCGCGGCGAGGCCCAGGCGTCGGCGGCGGCGGAGGGCTGATCAGCAGCAGCCGGCGCCGGGCAGGGACCGCTTGTTGCGGGCCTCCTTGTTCCGCGCGGCGAGCAGCTCGTCCGCCGGGTAGCCGACCTCCTCCAGCGTCAGCCCGTGCGGCCGTACGACGTGCACGGCCGAGTCGCGGACCCCGGCGGCCAGCACCTTCGCCGGCCAGTCGGGCGTCCGGTGGCCGTCGCCGACGAACAGCAGGGCCCCGATGAGGGAGCGCACCATGTTGTGGCAGAAGGCGTCGGCCCGCACGGTGGCGGTGATGATCCCGTCCTCCCCGCGCACCAGGCTCAGCTCCTGCAGCGTCCGGATGGTGGTGGCCCCCTCCCGCCTCTTGCAGTAGGCGGCGAAGTCGTGCTCGCCCAGCAGTCCGCGGGCGGCCTCGTTCATGGCGTCCACGTCGAGCGGCCAGTCGTGCCACAGGACGTGGCCGCGCAGCAGCGGGTCGACGCCGCCCGGATTGTCGGTGACCCGGTAGGCGTAGCGCCGCCACACCGCGGAGAACCGGGCGTTGAAGCCGCTGGGCGCCTCACGCAGGGCCCAGACCCGCACGTCCCTCGGCAGCCGCCCCGCGAGCCGCTTGAGCAGCTTCCCGTGGTGCTCGGCCCACACCTCGCGCGGCAGGTCGACATGAGCCACCTGGCCCCGGGCGTGCACCCCGGCGTCGGTGCGGCCCGCTACGGTCAGCTCGTACGTCTCCCGGGACCGCGTCACGGTCCGCAGCGCGTCCTCGATCTCCCCCTGCACGGTCCGCCGCCCACCGGCCTGCTTGGCCCACCCGGAGAACTCGCTCCCGTCGTAGGAGAGATCCAACCGCACCCGGACGTACCCGGCCTCAACTTCGTCACTCACCCAGAGATCCTCTCAGGTACACAAAAAAGCGGGCCCGCCCCTCGAAAGGAACGGACCCGCGGCAGAACGCTTACGCGTCCTTCGACTCCTCGGCGGCGTCGTCGGCCTTGGTCGTGTCGACCTTGGTCTCGGCGGCCTCGGTGGTCTCGGCGTCCTTGGCGGCACGCTTGGTGGCGGCCTCGGCCTCGCCGGTCGCCTCCTGCGCCACGGTCAGTGCCTCGACCAGCTCGATGACGGCCATGGGCGCGTTGTCGCCACGGCGGTTACCGATCTTGGTGATGCGCGTGTAACCACCGGGGCGGTTCTCGTAGCGCGGGCCGATCTCGGTGAAGAGCGTGTGGACGACGCTCTTGTCCGTGATCACCTGGAGCACCTGACGGCGGTTGTGAAGGTCGCCCTTCTTCGCCTTGGTGACCAGACGCTCGGCGTACGGGCGCAGGCGGCGGGCCTTCGCCTCGGTGGTCGTGATCTTGCCGTGCTCGAAGAGCGACTTCGCGAGGTTCGCGAGGAGCAGCTTCTCGTGCGCGGCGCTGCCGCCCAGACGGGCACCCTTGGTGGGCTTCGGCATGGTGTTTCTCCTAGGTGTCTGCCCCGGCCGTATCAGGTACCGAGGTCAGTATCCGAGCAGGCGGCCGCCTGTCGGAGATCCGGACAGGGCCCCTAAGGGGCCCGTCCGGAAGGGGCGCGGGGAACTGCGCGACCAGCCACAGCGCACCCGCACCCGAGTACGGACCGAAAGGCCCGAGCTCTTAGTACTGCTCGGTCTCCACGAAACCGGCATCCGCGTCGTCGTCGGCGCCGAAGGCGTCCGCGGCGGCGGTCGGGTCGAATCCGGGAGGCGAGTCCTTCAGCGCAAGCCCCATACCCGCGAGCTTGGCCTTGACCTCGTCGATGGACTTCGCACCGAAGTTGCGGATGTCCAGGAGGTCGGCCTCGGAGCGAGCCACGAGCTCACCCACGGAGTGGATGCCCTCGCGCTTGAGGCAGTTGTACGACCGAACGGTGAGCTCCAGCTCCTCGATCGGCAGCGCCAGATCGGCGGCGAGCGCGGCGTCCGTCGGGGACGGACCCATGTCGATGCCCTCGGCGTCGATGTTCAGCTCGCGGGCGAGACCGAACAGCTCGACCAGGGTCTTGCCGGCCGACGCCATGGCGTCACGCGGACGCATGGCCTGCTTGGTCTCGACGTCGACGATCAGCTTGTCGAAGTCGGTGCGCTGCTCGACACGCGTGGCCTCGACCTTGTACGTGACCTTGAGAACCGGCGAGTAGATCGAGTCGACCGGGATGCGCCCGATCTCCTGACCGACCTGCTTGTTCTGCACGGCGGAGACGTAGCCGCGACCGCGCTCGACGGTCAGCTCCATCTCCAGCTTGCCCTTGCCGTTGAGCGTGGCGAGGACGAGGTCGGGGTTGTGCACCTCGACACCGGCCGGGGGCGCGATG
Organism: Streptomyces sp. NPDC058985; assembly: GCF_042740985.1. Lineage (NCBI taxonomy): Bacteria > Bacillati > Actinomycetota > Actinomycetes > Kitasatosporales > Streptomycetaceae > Streptomyces > Streptomyces sp. NPDC058985. The sequence goes on from NZ_JBHYJX010000001.1 coordinate 144,362, forward strand.
TCGGCGGCGGTGACCAGACCCGGGCCCTGCTTGCGCAGGTACATCACAACGGGCTCGTCGTGCTCGGACGACACGACCAGCTGCTTGATGTTGAGGATCAGGTCGGTGACGTCCTCCTTGACGCCCGGCACGGTGGTGAACTCGTGCAGGACACCGTCGATCCGGATGCTGGTGACAGCAGCGCCGGGGATCGAGGAGAGGAGCGTACGACGCAGGGAGTTGCCGAGGGTGTAGCCGAAGCCCGGCTCCAGCGGCTCGATGACGAACCGGGAGCGGAACTCGTCGACGACCTCTTCGGTCAACGAGGGACGCTGAGCGATCAGCATGTGGTGATCCTTCAGTCAGGGGCGCCCGCTATTTGACGCCCGACCAGTACTGCAAGGGTACGGGCGATACGACCCGAAGGAGCCGTACCGCCCGAAAACCCTGGTGAAGCGGGTGAAGCGATGAAGCGATGTCGCGGCGGAACGCGATCAGACGCGACGGCGCTTCGGGGGACGGCAGCCGTTGTGCGGGGTGGGCGTGACGTCCTGGATCGAGCCGACCTCGAGGCCGGTCGCCTGCAGGGAGCGGATGGCGGTCTCACGACCGGAACCCGGGCCCTTGACGAACACGTCGACCTTGCGCATGCCGTGCTCCTGGGCGCGGCGGGCAGCCGACTCGGCGGCCATCTGCGCGGCGAACGGCGTGGACTTCCGGGAGCCCTTGAAGCCGACGTGGCCGGCGGAGGCCCAGGAGATCACGTTGCCGGTCGGGTCCGTGATGGACACGATCGTGTTGTTGAACGTGCTCTTGATGTGCGCGTGGCCGTGAGCGACGTTCTTCTTTTCCTTGCGGCGCACCTTCTTGGTCGCGCCCTGACGTCCCTTGGGGGGCATGTCGTTCTCCTACGGGAGGTGGTCGGTCCTACAGCGAAGACCGCTGGACGGCGAAGTCCGCTGCGGACTACTTCTTGCCCGGCTTCTTCTTGCCGGCGATGGCGCGACGCGGGCCCTTGCGGGTGCGGGCGTTCGTGCTGGTGCGCTGACCGCGGACGGGCAGGCCACGGCGGTGACGCAGACCCTGGTAGGTACCGATCTCGACCTTGCGGCGGATGTCGGCCTGGACCTCGCGGCGAAGGTCACCCTCGGTCTTGATGTTGTTGTCGACGTACTCGCGGATCGCGACGAGCTGCTCCTCGGAGAGATCCCGAACACGGGTGTTCGGGTCCACGCCGGTGGCGGCGAGCGTCTGCTGCGAGAGGGTCCGGCCAATGCCGAACACGTAGGTGAGGGCGATCTCGACGCGCTTTTCGCGCGGGATGTCAACACCGGAAACGCGTGCCATTCAATGGCTCCAGTTGATTGTCGGAGGTCTTCCACAGAACCGGTCCCCGGCCGCCGTATGAGGTACGAGTCGGGTCCCCGGCCTCCGAACCGGGGGTGTCGGACGCCTGGGCGCCCGGGTTCTGCGTATGAACATGTTCAGCTCGCGTCGCGCGAAGTCCTGCGAATCGCGGAGGGACGGTCGTGCGTCAGCCCTGGCGCTGCTTGTGGCGCGGGTTGTCGCAGATGACCATGACCCGACCGTGACGGCGGATCACCCTGCACTTGTCGCAGATCTTCTTGACGCTCGGCTTGACCTTCATGGGTGTGAGGTTCTCCGGGTCAGTTGCCGGCGGTCCCCGGGCCTGACGGCCTGGGACGTGGGCAAGATCTACTTGTACCGGTAGACGATCCGGCCACGCGTCAGGTCGTACGGAGACAGCTCCACCACGACCCGGTCGTCAGGGAGGATGCGGATGTAGTGCATGCGCATCTTGCCGCTGATGTGTGCCAGGACCTGGTGGCCGTTCTGGAGCTCGACCTTGAACATGGCGTTCGGAAGAGACTCGACGACAGTGCCCTCGATCTCGATGGCACCTTGCTTCTTGGCCACGCTTCGCCCTTCGAATCGACTACCTTGATCGACTCTCTTCGCACCGTACGAGCGCATGCAGACATGCGGGTGCACGAGAGCCGACGAGTCAGTCTACGTCAGCAGCCCCGGAAAGGCGAAACGGGGAAGTCTGCCCCGGATGCGAGATCGTTATGCAAGAGGGTCGGGCGCAGCCGTGACGCCCAGCTCCTCTCTCGCGGGCTCGGCGCCAGGGCGCCTCACAAGCTTCGAGCGGCTGCGCCGGCCTCCGACCGGCGGTCATGGCTCGGGCCGGCGTCACGCCAGCGGGTCCGGCGCAGCCGTGACACCCAGCTCCGCCAGCTTCGCCCTGCCCCCGACCGATCCCCTCACGCCCCTCTCGCGGGCTCGGCGCCAGGGCGCCTCACAAGCTTCGAGCGGCTGCGCCGGCCTCCGACCGGCGGTCATGGCTCGGGCCGGCGTCACGCCAGCGGGTCCGGCGCAGCCGTGACACCCAGCTCCGCCAGCTTCGCCTTGCCCCCGTCCGGGGACGTCAGGACCAGTGGGCCCTGGTCGGTCAGGGCGACCGAGTGCTCCCAGTGCGAGGACCACGTGCCGTCCGTCGTGATGACCGTCCAGTCGTCCGACAGGACCTCCGTGCGGGGGGTGCCGAGGGAGACCATCGGCTCGATGGCGAGGCAGAAGCCGGGAACCAGCTTCGGGCCCTTGCCGCGTCGCCGGTCGACGTAGTTCAGCAGGTGCGGGTCCATGTGCATCTCGGTGCCGATGCCGTGGCCGCCGTACTCCTCGATGATCCCGTACTTCCCGCCGCCGGGCTTCGGCTGGCGGCGGATGTACGTCTCGATGGCCCGGGAGACGTCCACGAGCCGGTTGCCCTGCTTCATGGCCGCGATGCCCGCCCACATCGACTCCTCGGTCACCCGGGACAGCTCGACCAGCTCCGGGGAGTGGCCGGAGCCGACGAAGGCCGTGTAGGCCGCGTCGCCGTGCCAGCCGTCGATGATCGCGCCGCAGTCGATGGAGATGACGTCGCCGTCCTTGAGGACCACGTCGTCGGAGGGGATGCCGTGGACGACGACCTCGTTCACCGAGGTGCAGATGGTCGCGGGGAAGCCGCCGTAGCCCAGGAAGTTCGGCTTGGCGTCGTGCTCCGCGAGCACCTTGCGGGCGACCTGGTCCAGGTCCTTGGTCGTGGCGCCGGGCACGGCGGCCTCGCGGGTGGCCGCGTGGATGGCGGCGACGACCAGCCCCGCCTCACGCATCTTGGCGATCTGCTCGGGGCTCTTGATCTGCACCATGGGGACTGCGGCCTTTCTGGACCGGAGGGGACTGGACGCTTCCAACGATACGGGGGTGGACCGGCCCCACCCCACCTCACAGCTCAGCCGCGGCCCCCAGGGCTGGGGACCGCGGCTGCAGCCTGTGCTGAGAACTACTGGTCGCGCTTGAGCGCCTCCAGCGCACGGCCCGTGACCTCGTCCACGGGGCCGGTCGCCGCGATCGTGACGACAAGGCCCTGCGCCTTGTAGTAGTCGATGATCGGCTCGGTCTGCGTGTGGTAGACCTCCAGCCGCTTGCGGACCGTCTCCTCGGAGTCGTCGTCCCGCTGGTACAGCTCACCGCCGCAGACGTCGCAGACGCCTTCCTTCTTCGGCGGGGTGTACGTCACGTGGAAGACGTGGGACGAGTTGTTCCGGCAGACGCGCCGGCCGGCGATCCGCTTCACGACCTCGGCCTCGGGGGCCTCCAGGTCGAGCACGGCGTCGAGCTTCATGTCCTCGGTCTCGAGCAGCTCGTCCAGCGCCTCGGCCTGAGAGACGTTGCGCGGGAAGCCGTCCAGCAGGAAGCCGCCCTCGGCGTCCGGCTGCTCCATGCGGTCCTTCGCCATGGCGATGGTGACCTCGTCCGGCACGAGATTGCCGGCGTCCATGTACGACTTGGCGAGCTTGCCCAGTTCGGTCTGCTGGCTGATGTTGGCGCGGAACAGGTCGCCCGTGGAGATGTGCGGAATGTGCAGCGTCTCGGCAAGGCGGGTTGCCTGCGTTCCCTTTCCGGCGCCAGGAGGCCCGACGAGGACGATTCGCATCAGCGGAGGAACCCTTCGTAATTGCGCTGCTGGAGCTGGCTCTCGATCTGCTTCACCGTCTCGAGACCGACACCCACGATGATCAGGATGCTGGTACCGCCGAACGGGAAGTTCTGGCTTGCCCCGAAACCAGCCAACGCCATTGTCGGGACGAGAGCGATCAGGCCCAAGTACAGCGAACCCGGCCAGGTGATCCGGTTGAGTACGTAGCTCAGATACTCAGCGGTCGGTCGGCCAGCCCGGATGCCCGGGATGAAGCCACCATACTTCTTCATGTTGTCCGCGACTTCCTCGGGGTTGAACGAGATGGCCACGTAGAAGAAGGCGAAGAAGACGATCAGGAAGAAGTACAGGACGATGTGCGCCACCGCCGCGGGATCGGCGAGGTTCTTCTGGATCCAGACGGCCCAGCCGGCCGTGGAGCCGGAGAACTGCACGATCAGCGCCGGGATGTAGAGCAGCGACGAGGCGAAGATGACGGGGATGATGCCCGCCTGGTTCACCTTGAGCGGGATGTAGGTCGACGTACCGCCGTAGGAACGGCGGCCGATCATGCGCTTCGCGTACTGCACCGGGATGCGACGCTGGGCCTGCTCCACGAAGACGACCAGGCCGATCATGACCAGGCCGACCGCGACGACGGTGCCGAACTCGATCCAGCCGTCCGCCAGGTCACCCTGCTTCTTGATGGCCCACAGGGCGGACGGGAAGGTCGCGGCGATCGAGATGAACATCAGGATCGACATGCCGTTGCCGATGCCGCGGTCGGTGATCAGCTCGCCGAGCCACATGACGACGGCCGTACCGGCGGTCATGCAGACCACCATGACGATCGTGGTGAAGATCGCCTGGTCCGGGACGATCTGACCGGCGACGGTGCAGCCGGAGAAGAGGGCGCCGCTGCGGGCGGTGGCCACCAGGCCGGTGCCCTGCAGGATGGCGAGCGCGATGGTCAGGTAACGGGTGTACTGCGTGATCTTCGCCGTACCGGCCTGCCCCTCCTTCTTGAGGGCTTCCAGGCGCGGGATCACCACGGTCAGCAGCTGCAGAATGATGCTGGCCGTGATGTACGGCATGATGCCGAGCGCGAAGACCGTGATCTGCAGCAGGGCGCCACCGCTGAACATGTTGACCAGGCCGAAGATGCCCTGGCTGCCGGACGCCTGGTCCACGCACTCCTGGACGTTCTTGTAGTCGACGCCTGGAATGGGAATGTGGGTACCGAGCCGGTAGACCACGATGATGCCGAGCGTGAAGAGCAGCTTCTTGCGCAGGTCGGGCGTCTTGAACGCCCGGGCGAACGCGGTGAGCACGGTGCCTCCTGCGACCCCCGCGCTACTGCGTCAAGGGTGACGGTCTTGAGGTTCGACTGACGACTTAGTGAGTAACGGTCAACTGCCGCTCAGAGTGCCTCATGTGACGCACCCGTGAAAGAGGGCAGCGCAGGCCACCTTACCGGCGGGAGCACTTCCCTTGGAACGACCAACCGGGGATACCCCTTTTGTGGGGTATCCCCGGTGGGATCGCTCAAGTCATCGAGACGCCTGAAGGGTTCAGACGAGCTCGGTGACGGTGCCGCCGGCGGCGGTGATCTTCTCCTTGGCGGAGCCGGAGACGGCGTCGACCGTCACCTGCAGCGCCACGGAGATCTCGCCCTGGCCGAGGACCTTGACGAGGCTGTTCTTGCGAACGGCACCCTTGGCCACCAGACCCTCGACGGTGACCTCGCCACCCTCGGGGTAGAGCGCGGCCAGCTTGTCGAGGTTCACGACCTGGAACTCGGTCTTGAACGGGTTCTTGAAGCCCTTCAGCTTCGGGAGACGCATGTGGAGGGGCATCTGGCCACCCTCGAAGCGCTCCGGAACCTGGTAACGGGCCTTCGTGCCCTTGGTACCACGACCAGCCGTCTTACCCTTCGACGCCTCACCGCGACCCACACGGGTCTTGGCGGTCTTGGCGCCCGGGGCGGGACGGAGGTTGTGGATCTTGAGCGGGTTCTGCTCCGCCATGATCAGTCGACCTCCTCGACCGACACGAGGTGGCGGACGGTCTGCACCATGCCGCGGAACTCGGGGCGGTCCTCCTTGACGACCTGCGTGTTGATCCCCTTGAGACCAAGGGAACGCAGGGTGTCACGGTGGTTCTGCTTGCTGCCGATGTAGGACTTGACCTGCGTAATCTTGAGCTGCGCCATGATTACGCACCCGCCCCGGCACGCGCACGGAGCAGAGCCGCGGGGGCCACGTCCTCGAGCGGCAGACCACGGCGGGCCGCGATCTCCTCGGGACGCTGGAGACCCTTCAGGGCCTCCACGGTCGCGTGCACGATGTTGATCTGGTTGTCGGAGCCGAGCGACTTCGACAGCACGTCGTGGATACCGGCGCACTCGAGCACGGCGCGCACCGGACCACCGGCGATCACACCGGTACCCGGGGACGCGGGCTTGAGCAGCACGACGCCGGCAGCCTTCTCACCCTGGATGGGGTGCGGGATGGTGCCCTGGATGCGGGGGACCTTGAAGAAGTGCTTCTTGGCCTCCTCAACGCCCTTGGCGATGGCGGCCGGCACCTCCTTGGCCTTGCCGTATCCGACACCCACGGTGCCGTCACCGTCGCCCACCACGACCAGCGCGGTGAAGCTGAAGCGACGACCACCCTTCACAACCTTGGCGACGCGGTTGATCGCGACGACGCGCTCAACGTAAGCGGTCTTCTCGGCGGCAGCTGCGCCGCCGTCACGGCCCTTCCGGTCCCGCCGCTCGCCGCCACCGGCACCGCCACCGCGGCGCTGGGGTCCAGCCATTGGAATTACCTCTCTCTGTTTCCGCTAGCGATACGGAACCGGCTCAGAACTTCAGTCCGGCTTCGCGGGCGGCGTCGGCCAGAGCGGCGATGCGCCCGGCGTACTGGTTACCACCACGGTCGAACACGACGGCCTCGACACCCGCGGCCTTGGCGCGCTCGGCAACCAGGGCGCCGACCTGCTTGGCCTGCGCGGACTTGTCGGCCTCGCCACCACGGATCGAGGTGTCCAGGGTCGACGCCGAGGCCACGGTGTGGCCCTTGATGTCGTCGATCACCTGGGCCACGATGTGGCGGTTGGAGCGAGTAACGACCAGACGGGGACGCTCCGCCGTACCCGAGAGATTCTTGCGAATCCGGATGTGACGGCGCTTGATCGCGGCGCGCTTGTAGGCGTCGCCCTTGAGGATCTTCTGCCCGTATGCCATGGCTTACTTACCCGCCTTTCCGACCTTGCGGCGGATGACTTCGCCCTCGTACTTGACGCCCTTGGCCTTGTACGGGTCGGGCTTGCGCAGCTTGCGGATGTTGGCCGCAACCTCGCCGACCTTCTGCTTGTCGATGCCCTCGACCGAGAAACGGGTCGGGGACTCCACCTTGAAGGTGATGCCCTCGGGGGCCTCGACCAGGATCGGGTGGCTGTAGCCGAGGGAGAACTCCAGGTTCGAACCCTTGGCGAGCACGCGGTAACCGACACCGCTGATCTCGAGCTTCTTCACGTAACCCTGGGTCACGCCGGTGATCATGTTCGCCACCAGCGTGCGGGACAGGCCGTGCAGGGCCTTGCTCTGACGCTCTTCGTTGGGGCGGGTGACGTTCAGAACGCCGTCCTCACCCTTGGCGATGTCGATCGGTGCCACGACGGTGTGAGTCAGCGAGCCCTTCGGGCCCTTGACCGAGACCGTACGGCCGTCGATGGTGACGTCCACGCCGGCGGGAACCGCGATGGGGAGCTTGCCGATGCGCGACATAGCTGTTTCCTCCGTTCCCTTCCGCTACCAGACGTAGGCGAGGACTTCCCCACCCACGCCCTTCTTGCCGGCCTGCTTGTCGGTGAGGAGCCCGTGCGACGTGGAGATGATCGCCACGCCGAGGCCGCCCAGCACCTTCGGCAGGTTGGTGGACTTCGCGTACACCCGGAGACCGGGCTTGGAGATCCGCTTGATGCCCGCGATGGAGCGCTCACGGTTCGGGCCGAACTTCAGCTCGAGGACGAGGTTCTTGCCGACCTCGGCGTCCTCGGTCTTCCAGCCCGTGATGAAGCCCTCCTGCTGGAGGATCTCCGCGATGTGAGACTTGATCTTGGACGCCGGCATCGACACGGAGTCGTGGTACGCCGAGTTCGCGTTCCGCAGACGCGTAAGCATGTCTGCGATCGGATCAGTCATGGTCATGAATTGGCCTTCGGCCTCTCTCGCCGGGGTTTCCTGGTGCGCCATCCCTCTCCCCGATCCGAGACGGGACGGGTGCGGCGCGGTGGACCTACGGCGTAGTAAGTCGTTTGGGGCGTGGCAGACGCCCAACCCCACAAGCCTAAGGCATGCGAGGGTGGGCCTCTGCCGACCCAGTTGCTTACCGAGAGCCTGAGTAACCCGGGACTACCGGACTACCAGGAGCTCTTGGTCACGCCCGGCAGCTCGCCACGGTGAGCCATCTCACGAAGGCACACGCGGCACAGGCCGAACTTGCGGTACACGGAGTGCGGGCGGCCACAGCGCTGGCAGCGGGTGTAGCCACGCACACCGAACTTGGGCTTGCGAGCAGCCTTAGCGATCAGAGCCTTCTTCGCCATCTCGCTCACGCCTCCTTGAAGGGGAAGCCGAGGTGACGAAGGAGCGCGCGGCCCTCAGCGTCGTTGGTCGCCGTGGTCACCACGGTGATGTCCATACCCCGGACGCGGTCGATCTTGTCCTGGTCGATCTCGTGGAACATGACCTGCTCCGTGAGACCGAAGGTGTAGTTGCCACGGCCGTCGAACTGCTTGGGGGACAGACCACGGAAGTCGCGGATGCGCGGCAGCGCGAGCGACAGGGTGCGGTCCAGGAACTCCCACATGCGGTCGCCACGGAGCGTGACGTGGGCACCGATCGGCTGGCCCTCACGCAGCTTGAACTGCGCGATGGACTTGCGGGCCTTGGTGACGGCCGGCTTCTGACCGGTGATCGTGGTGAGGTCCTTGATGGCACCCTCGATCAGCTTGGAGTCGCGGGCGGCGTCGCCCACACCCATGTTGACCACGATCTTGACGAGGCCGGGGACCTGCATGACGTTCTCGTAGGAGAACTCCTCACGCAGCTTGCCCGAGATCTCCTCGCGGTACTTCGTCTTCAGACGCGGAGTGGTGGTGGTAGCCATCAGATGTCCTCACCCGTCCGCTTGGCAACGCGGATCTTGTTGCCCTCGTCGTCGAAGCGGTAACCGACGCGCGTGACGACCTTGTTGCCGTCCTTCTCCACGACCAGCTGGACGTTGGAGACGTGGATCGGGGCCTCGGTGGTCACGATGCCGCCGGCCTGCGAACCGCGAGCGGTCGGCCCGGCCTTGGTGTGCTTCTTGACCCGGTTGACACCCTCGACCAGGACGCGGTCCTCGCGGGGGAAGGCCGCGATGACCTTGCCCTGCTTGCCCTTGTCCTTACCGGTGATGACCTGGACCAGGTCGCCCTTCTTGATCTTCATGCTCACAGCACCTCCGGCGCGAGGGAGATGATCTTCATGAACTTCTTCTCGCGCAGCTCACGGCCCACCGGGCCGAAGATACGGGTGCCGCGAGGGTCGCCGTCGTTCTTCAGAATGACGGCGGCGTTCTCGTCGAAGCGGATGTACGAGCCGTCCGGACGGCGGCGCTCCTTGACGGTGCGAACGATGACCGCCTTGATGACGTCACCCTTCTTCACGTTGCCGCCGGGGATCGCGTCCTTGACGGTGGCGACGATGACGTCACCGATGCCCGCGTAGCGGCGACCGGAGCCACCGAGTACACGGATGCAAAGGATTTCCTTCGCACCAGTGTTGTCGGCGACGCGCAGTCGCGACTCCTGCTGGATCACGTCTATCTCCTGATTGTCTGCCGGTTCCCCGGGGGCCGCTCACGTCCCGCGTGAACGGACCCCGGAGCCTGGCGGAACTGACCTGCGAGGGATGCCCCGCAGGAAATTACTTGGCCTTCTCGAGGACCTCGACGACGCGCCAGCGCTTCGTCGCGGACAGCGGCCGGGTCTCCATGAGGAGGACGCGGTCGCCGACACCCGCGGCGTTCTGCTCGTCGTGAGCCTTGAGCTTGCTGGTACGGCGGATGACCTTGCCGTACAGCGCGTGGGTCACGCGGTCCTCGACGGCGACGACGACGGTCTTGTCCATCTTGTCGCTGACGACCAGACCCTGACGGGTCTTGCGGAAGCCGCGGGCGGCCTTCGTCTCTTCAGTCACGTTGCTCTCGCTCATCAGGCGCTCTCCACCGTCTCGATGCCCAGCTCGCGCTCACGCATCAGGGTGTAGATCCGCGCGATGTCCTTACGGACGGCCTTGAGCCGGCCGTGGTTCTCGAGCTGGCCCGTCGCCGCCTGGAAGCGGAGGTTGAACAGCTCTTCCTTGGCCTCGCGGAGCTTCGCCAGAAGCTCCTCGTTGCCCAGCTCGCGCAGCTCGGACGCCTTGGTACCGGCCGACATCACGCTTCACCTGCCTCGCGCTTGACGATCCGGCACTTCATCGGCAGCTTGTGGGCCGCACGGGTCAGCGCCTCACGGGCGATCTTCTCGTTGGGGTAGGACAGCTCGAACATGACCCGGCCCGGGTGCACGTTCGCGATCCACCACTCCGGGGAACCCTTACCGGAACCCATGCGGGTCTCGGCCGGCTTCTTCGTGAGCGGGCGGTCCGGGTAGATGTTGATCCAGACCTTGCCGCCACGCTTGATGTGGCGGGTCATCGCGATACGGGCCGCCTCGATCTGGCGGTTGGTCACGTACGCGGGCGTGAGGGCCTGGATGCCGTACTCGCCGAACGCAACCTGCGTACCGCCCTTGGCCATGCCGCGGCGCTTCGGGTGGTGCTGCTTGCGGTGCTTGACCCTACGGGGGATCAGCATTTCGGTCAGGCCTCCGTTCCGGTGCTCTCAGCCGGAGCGGCAGCGGCGGGCGCGTCGGCCTTGGGAGCCTCGGCGGCCGGAGCCGACTGCTGCTGCGGCTTGCGCCCACGACGCTCGCCACCGCGGCCACCGCGGGCCGGGCGGTCGCTGCCGCCACGGGCCGGACGGTTACCGGCGCGGGCGGCCGCGTTCTCGGCGCGGACCTCGGCGATGTTCTTGACGTCGCCCTTGTAGATCCAGACCTTCACACCGATGCGGCCGAAGGTCGTCTTGGCCTCGAAGAAGCCGTAGTCCACGTTCGCGCGGAGCGTGTGCAGGGGCACACGGCCCTCGCGGTAGAACTCCGAGCGCGACATCTCGGCGCCACCGAGGCGGCCACCGCACTGGATCTTGATGCCCTTGGCGCCGGCCTTCATCGTGCCCTGCATGCTCTTGCGCATGGCGCGACGGAAGGAGACGCGGGAGGACAGCTGCTCGGCGACGGCCTGGGCCACCAGCTGAGCGTCCGTCTCGGGGCTCTTGACCTCGAGGATGTTCAGCTGGACCTGCTTGCCGGTCAGCTTCTCCAGGTCACCGCGGATGCGGTCGGCCTCGGCGCCGCGGCGGCCGATGACGATGCCGGGACGGGCGGTGTGGATGTCCACACGCACGCGGTCACGGGTGCGCTCGATCTCCACCTTCGAGATGCCGGCGCGCTCCATGCCGGACGTCATCATCCGACGGATGGCGACGTCTTCCTTGACGTAGTCCTTGTACAGCTTGTCGGCGTACCAACGCGACTTGAAGTCGGTCGTGACACCGAGCCGGAACCCGTGCGGGTTTACCTTCTGGCCCATTACCGGGTTCCTTCCTTGCTGCTGACGACCACGGTGATGTGGCTGGTCCGCTTGCGGATCCGGTAGGCACGTCCCTGGGCGCGCGGCCGGAACCGCTTCAGGGTCGGGCCCTCGTCGACGTAGGCCTCGGAGATGAAGAGGCTGTCGGCGTCGGTGTGGTCGTAGTTGTGCGCGGCGTTGGCGATGGCGCTGTCCAGCACCTTGCCGACCGGCACGCTCGCGGCCTGCGGGGCGAAACGCAGGACCGCCTGAGCCTCCGTGGCATCCATGCCACGGATGAGGTCCACCACGCGGCGGGCCTTCATGGGCGTGACGCGGATGTACCGCGCCTGGGCCCTGGCTTCCATGGTTGTCCCTTCAGTGTTTGTCATGATCATTCACACCCCGCTGACTAGCGGCGCTTCGACTTCCGGTCGTCCTTGACGTGACCCCGGAAGGTGCGCGTCGGCGAGAACTCGCCGAGCTTGTGGCCGACCATGGACTCGGTGACAAACACCGGGATGTGGGTCTTGCCGTTGTGCACCGCGATCGTGTGGCCGAGCATCGCCGGGACGATCATCGAGCGACGGGACCAGGTCTTGATGACGTTCTTGGAACCGGCTTCGTTCTGCGTGTCCACCTTCTTGATCAGGTGGTCGTCGACGAAGGGTCCCTTCTTCAAGCTACGAGGCATCTCAACCCGTCCTTAGCGCTTCTTGTTCGTCTTGCGGCGGCGGACGATGTACTTGTTCGACGCCTTCTTGGGCGAACGAGTACGGCCTTCCTTCTTGCCCCACGGGGACACCGGGTGGCGACCACCCGAGGTACGGCCTTCGCCACCACCGTGCGGGTGGTCCACCGGGTTCATGACCACACCACGCACGGTCGGGCGAACGCCCAGCCAGCGCTTACGGCCCGCCTTGCCCCAGTTGATGTTGGACTGCTCGGCGTTGCCGACCTCGCCGACGGTGGCGCGGCAGCGCACGTCGACCAGGCGGATCTCTCCGGACGGCATGCGCAGGTGGGCCATCTGGCCCTCCTTCGCGAGCAGCTGCACGGAGGCACCGGCGGAACGGGCGAACTTGGCACCGCCACCGGGACGGAGCTCGATCGCGTGGATCGTGGTACCGACCGGGATGTTGCGGAGCGCCAGGTTGTTGCCCGGCTTGATGTCGGCCCCGGGACCGTTCTCGACGCGGTCACCCTGCTGCAGGTTGCGCGGGGCGAGGATGTAGCGCTTCTCGCCGTCGGCGTAGTGCAGCAGCGCGATGCGCGCGGTGCGGTTGGGGTCGTACTCGATGTGCGCGACCTTCGCCGGCACGCCGTCCTTGTCGTGCCGACGGAAGTCGATCACTCGGTAGGCGCGCTTGTGTCCGCCACCCTGGTGGCGAACGGTCACACGACCGGCGTTGTTACGGCCGCCCTTGCTGTGCAGCGGGCGGACCAGCGACTTCTCCGGCGTGGACCGCGTGACCTCGACGAAGTCGGCGACGCTGGAGCCACGACGGCCCGGCGTAGTCGGCTTGTACTTGCGGATTCCCATTTCTCAGTCCTCGTCCGATATCGGACGATCCGACCCGCTTACGCGGTCGGACCGCCGAAGATGTCGATACGGTCGCCCTCGGCGAGGGTCACGATCGCGCGCTTGCTGTCGGCACGCTTGCCGAAGCCCGTGCGGGTGCGCTTGCGCTTGCCCTGGCGGTTGATCGTGTTGACCCCGGTGACCTTGACCGAGAAGACCGCCTGGACGGCTTCCTTGATCTGGGTCTTGTTGGAGCCCGGCGCGACGATGAACGTGTACTTGTTCTCGTCGAGGAGCGCGTAGCTCTTCTCCGACACGACCGGCTTCAGCAGCACGTCACGGGGGTCCGTGAACGCCTTGCTGGCGGGGGTCACGACGGTGTTCTTGCCCTCGGCCTCGTGGCGACGCGCCTTGGCGACGCGCGCGGCCTTGGCGGCCTTGGCCGCCTTGGGGGCGATGCTCGGGTGACGCGTAGCCATCAGGCTTCGCTCCCTTCGGTGTCATTGGCCTTCGGGCCGGACACGAAGGACTCGAAGGCGGCCTGGGTGAAGACCACGTCGTCCGAGACGAGAACGTCGTACGTGTTCAGCTGGCCCGGCTCCAGGATGTGGATCTGGGGCAGGTTGCGGGCGGACAGCCACGCGGCCTCGTCGGTGCGGTCGACGACCAGGAGCAGGTTCTTGCGCTCCGAGATCTTGCCGAACAGCGTCCGGGCGGCCTTCGTGGACGGGTTGTCGCCCTCGATGACGCCGGTGACGACGTGGATGCGGTTGTGGCGGGCCCGGTCGGTGAGGGCGTGGCGCAGGGCCGCGGCCTTCATCTTCTTCGGGGTCCGCTGCGAGTAGTCACGCGGCTGCGGGCCGTGGACGACGCCACCGCCGGCGAACTGCGGCGCACGGGTCGAACCCTGGCGGGCGCGGCCGGTGCCCTTCTGGCGGTACGGCTTCTTGCCGCCACCACGGACCTCGCCGCGACGCTTGGTCTTGTGCGTGCCCTGGCGGGCAGCGGCGTTCTGCGCGACGACGACCTGGTGGATCAGCGGGATGCTGATCTTCTCCACGCCGAAGATCTCCGCGGGGAGCTCGACGCTTCCGGTCTTCTCGCCGGCAGGCGAAAGGATGTCAACAGTGCTCATCGGTTACCTCAGGCCCCCTTGGCCGCGGTGCGGACCAGGACGAGGCCGCCGTTCGGACCGGGAATGGCGCCCTTGATGAGCAGCAGACCCTTCTCCGCGTCAACGGCGTGGACGGTCAGGTTCTGGGTGGTGACCCGCTCGTTGCCCATGCGGCCGGCCATGCGGAGGCCCTTGAACACGCGGCCCGGGGTGGCGCAGCCACCGATGGAACCGGGAGAGCGGTGCTTGCGCTGGGTGCCGTGTCCGGCGCCGAGGCCCTTGAAGTTGTGACGCTTCATGACACCGGCGAAGCCCTTGCCCTTGCTCTTGCCGGTGACGTCGACCTTCACGCCGGACTCGAAGACCTCGGCGGTGACTTCCTGACCGAGCGTGTACTCGGCGGCGTCGGCCGTACGGATCTCGACGAGGTGGCGGCGGGGGGTGACGTCGGCCTTGGAGAAGTGGCCCTTGAGGGGCTTGTTCACCTTGCGCGGGTCGATCTCGCCGAACGCGATCTGGACGGACTCGTAGCCGTCGACGTCGTTCGTGCGGACCTGGGTGACGACGTTGGGGCCGGCCTTGACGACGGTGACCGGAACAACGCGGTTGTTCTCGTCCCACACCTGCGTCATGCCGAGCTTCTCGCCCAGGATGCCCTTGATCTGCTTGGTCATCTTCAGATCACCGCCCTCAGAGCTTGATCTCGATGTCGACACCGGCCGGGAGGTCGAGTCGCATCAGAGAGTCAACGGTCTTGGGGGTCGGGTCGAGGATGTCGATCAGGCGCTTGTGCGTGCGCATCTCGAAGTGCTCGCGCGAGTCCTTGTACTTGTGCGGCGACTTGATGACGCAGTACACGTTCTTCTCAGTGGGCAGCGGCACCGGGCCCGCGACCGACGCACCAGTGCGGGTCACCGTCTCGACGATCTTCTTCGCCGAGGAGTCGATGACCTCGTGGTCGTAGGCCTTGAGCCGGATGCGGATCTTCTGTCCCGCCATGGCTACTCAGTAGTCCTGTCTCTCGTAACGCTCTGGACCCGGCGGTCCTTGTGTCTCCACTCCCCACCTCCGACCCACGCGGTCGGGCGTGTCGCACTCTCGCTGACACAGATGTCCCTTGTTCGAACATCCCTGCACTGGGAGGTGCGGGCCCTTCCGGAACCGCGGACCGGGGGCGAGAGGCCCACCGGGCGCCTGGCCGGTACCCCGCTGACACTTCCCGGAAGATTCCCGTACGTCCGCCCCTGAACAGGAGCGACGAGTACTGTGGGACTCGCTTCCGGTCCTCCCGGCGGGAGGCGCGCAGCATCGGCACTCGACCGAGCAACCCCGCTAGTCTGCCATACGGGGCGGGGGGCTGGCCAATCGGGCCGGAGAGAATACCCCGGGGGTGGCGGGGGTCAAACCCAACGACCTCGCCACCACGGTGGCGCCGTCAGTACGCGTCGAGCAACTGATCCAGAACCTGATCATATGCACGGAATCCGGCCTTCCCATCCTCTGGCGCGTCCGATTCAGGCCGGAGGACGCCCGGAAGATGCGCGACCCGCCACATACGGAAGACCAGGCCAGGAGTATTCCTGCCACTCGGGTCCGCCAGGGTGCAGGCGATTGTCAACACCTCGACGATCTGCTCCGCACCACGGGGGGCCTCCGTGTCCGCCGCGATGGCTGCGGTGACGAGGGCCTGGAGCAGGAGCGTGAGCTGCAGGTCCGCCGCCATGCGGCACATGCGTCGCACCAGCGCAGGCTCCTCCAGCTTCTCCAGAGGCTGAGGGACACCCGTGACACCCGCCGACCACAGGAGCAGAAAGGCCGCCGGCACTTCGTGGTCGCGGAGCCTCCCGAGCTCGTCGACGATGGCCATGCCCGCGTCACTGAACTGACAGACGGACCGAATACCGCTGAGCAGGCGCCCCACGTCATCGGAGCGGTCGGCCAGGAAGTGGCCGACTGATACGTCCGAGAGACACCAGGAGCCGGTCACGTTCACGGCCCCCACCTCCACGACACCACCGAGCGGGCCGAAGACTCCACGAGCGAGCATGCTCTCCGACATGGGAACGATCGAACCTGCCACTACCAGACTCCTCGCATAAATCTAGAACTGTCCCATCATGTGCTGAATTACCGCATCTCTTTGCGGAAGAACGCGTGGGGACCCTGCGTTCAGAATGTCGACCCCGTCTTGAGTGTCCACAAAATACTCCGGCTGACGCCCGGCGGGCCCACTGTGCTCGCGCAACACCGAGTCAGCGAACGATCTCGGCACTTCGGTCCGCACCACGACTCCCTCGGGACCGGCGTACTGTGTGGCAGCCCTGTTGAAGTCGTCAGTCAGATATACGCCGGCATCCGGTGTATATTCCCGCTGCATATCGTGAGAGCGACCCAACGAGAATTGTCCTCCGCTCCAGTCCCGTGACCCGTGATAAAGAACGACGGTTTCCTCGTCGCACGACATGAGACCAAAGGGGTCGATCTGTCGCCAAGGGTTGGTCACGTAGGCGTAGGGGTCCGGAGCGGGCGCCAGTCCGAGAGGGTCGATCGATGTGTAGCGACCGCTCTCGGGATCGTAGTGACGGTGATAGTTGTAGTGCAGTCCTGTCTCAGGATCCTGGTACTGCCCAGGGAAGCGAAGTGGGGTATACGCGGGACTCTGTCGGGGCCAAGCCGTAGCACCCCATATCGTTCGCCGGGCTCTCCACGTCACCTCGCCTTGCGGATCAACGAGTTGAGTGGGAGTTCCCACCAGATCGGTGACGATCGCGAAGAAGCGCGCATCGATTTCTTCCTGCGTGGCCGAGCCGGTCAGTCGTTCGGTCTGGGCGATGGGCCGGAGTCCGGAATGATCCCAGGTGAGGGTAATCGAATTCGGCAGATCCGGCTCGTTGGTGGTCTGTTCTGCAAGAGTCGAGCCATCCCAGGTGAAGTCGGTTCGCTCCACGGCTGAATGGCCGTCGTCGCTCAGCCGCTCCTTTGCAATGCGGCGGCCGAGAGGGTCGTAGGTGTAGTGCCATACTGCGCCATCCGGTGTGGTGACGGACGTCAGTCGATCCTCGGCATCCCAGAGGTACTGCCAGACGGCTGGCTTCCGGGACAGACGCTTCTTACGACGTTCGATGACCCGTCCGGCGGAGTCGTAGACGTAGCGCACTCCTCCCGCCCGGCCCAGGCGGCCGCCGGAGTAGGAGCGGCTCCCTTGCACTTCGTCCAGGCCCGGATACCCGGACCATGACGCAGAAGTGAGGTGTCCGGCCACGTCATAGGCGTAACCCTCAGAGCGCCCTTCCCCCTCCAGTCTCCGAACTCGCCCCATTGAGTCCGTATCCACAGCAACGGAACCATCGATGGCATCAGAAATCTGGCTCGGACCCCGGTCCACTCCGTACTGATATGCACGGCTCTGTACCTGCCGGTTCGCAGTCGTCCACCGCTCTGCGACAGGCCGACCGCTCGCGTCCCAGGTCCGGTCGACTCGCAGGGAGGAATCGATGAGTCGGCTGATTTCCTGCCCGGCGGGATCGTGACCGAATTCGATGGCGTGACCTGAGGTATCCAGACGAGCCGTCCGTCCGACGGCGTCATACCCGTACCGAGCGCGGGCCCCGGACGGCGTCACTCGCTCGACACGTCGGCCGGCGGCGTCGTAACTCGACACCAACGAACGGTCGTTTACCCGCTCGGCAATGATCCGTCCTGCGTGATCCCGCTCCAACCGGAGGTCACAGCCCCGCCCTACGGCGCGGACCAAGCGTCCCATCGCATCGTAGACATACTCGACGGGCTCCGTATCGACCGTCTTGGAGCGGAGCCGGCCCATCATGTCGTACGTGTAGCCGACTTCCTGACTCGCCGGATTCACCCGCCTCGACAACCGGCCGACCGCGTCCCGCTCATACGTGGTCTGCTGCTCGTCGAAGTCCTTTTCGGCAACGAGCCGACCCGCTGCGTCGTAGTGGTATTCCCAATGCAGGTCGAGGGGGTTGGTCACCCGCGTGAGGCGCAGCGCTGCATCGTAGGCGAACTCGTAGCGGCCCCCATCAGGCTCTGTCTGCGCCGTGAGCAGGTCGAAGGGACCGTATTGGAAGGAAGTGAGGGCACCGCCCGGCTTCAGGTGTGAGGTGCAGTTTCCTTCAGCATCGTAGGTCCACTCCTCCTCGACACCGTCCGGGTCCAGGACACGGCTTATTCGGCCTTCGACCGTCCACCACAGCCTGGTCGTGCTTCCCAACGGATCCGTGACACCACTGAGACGGCCGAAAGAGTCGTAGGTGCGGGCAGTCCGCTCCCCCAAGGCATTGGTGATCTCGCACCGTAGGCCGGCGGAATTGCAGCGGACGGCCGTCGTCACCTCAAGTGGGTCGGTCATCGATGTGACCGAACCGCGATCGTCGTAGGCGAACCGAGTTCGAGCACCGTCCGGTGCGATAGAGGAAACCCGATTGCCTCGCTCGTCGTAGGCGTGTCGCCAACGCGTCCCATCCGGCAGATCGACGCGGATCGGCAGGTGTAGCGCGTTGTACTCCACAGTGACCATGCCGCCGTCCGGCAGCGAGACACGCGTGGGCCGACCGACTGTGTCGTTCTCGTAGCGCGTGGTGTGCCCAAGGGCGTCCGTACGTGACAGTAGGTGGTGGTGGTCGTCGTACTCGGCTCGAGTGCAGTGGCCAAGGGGGTCGATCTCAGCGATGACCTGACTGTCCTCGTTGACAACGAACCGAGTGACCGCCTGGTCGGTCGTCGTGTAACTGGTGACGCGACATCCCGGCCAAGCGGATATCGCCTCGTCGTATGTGAACGTACCGGCGACGTGTCCGGCTTCGCCGGTTTGTGAGACACATCGACCGTGATCGTCGTAGACATACGCGTACCGGTGGCCGTTGCGGTCGGTCCACGACGTCACGCGCAGGCGCTCGTCGTAGGTGAAGGTGAGAGCCAAGCCTGATGAGTTGACGACGTCCGTGAGGTTGCCGTCGGTGTAGCAGTAGCGCCTGACAACGGTGCTGGAACAGTCCTCTGCGCCGACCAGCTGCAGAGCCGTGACGCGACCCTCGACGGTGGTCAACGTGAGGTGATAACCGCCCGAGTGCCGGATTCCGACTGGAGCGCCGGAGCCGTCGTAATCAAAGGTGATGCTGTTGGCATTGCGGTCAGTGATGCTGATGATGCAGGCGATGCCGTCGGGCCGCGGCGCGAAGCGGCGGCTGAGGCCGGTCAGGAGATCATCTACTCGGTACGTCCCGTCAGCCTCCCGTTTCAGGGGCATGCGGGGGCCCGCTTCGGGCAGCCAAGGGCCCTCTGCCGAGTCTTCGACACGGTAGACGAGGATCATGCCGTCCTCTGTGACGAAGTAGATGCTGTCCTCGTCCATCTCCAGACGCTGGTCCAAAGTTGAGGACCAACTGGGGCCGAACCACCATCCGCATCCGTAGTCGGACGCAGCTCTGCGAGTGAACGTCAATGGCAGAGTTCCGGGCAGGGACACGTCGGTTTCGACCAGGAACATCTCGCCGGTAGCGACGTCGACCGGGTCGCCACAACCCTTGATCTTGCTTTTGAGCCGGTTGTAGGCGCCCTTGGCGCCATCGGCGACCGCTGTCTTGGCGTTCTTGGCGACCCCACGGGCGCTGAGAGCCATGCCCTTCAGGCCCGTCTTGCCCAGCGCCTTCGCGCCCTTGGCGAGTCCGCCGAGGGTGGTCAGGCCCTTCATGCCGGGTATGCAGTCCAACGCGGCTAGCCCCACGTCCCACAGGGAGGCTTGGCCCTTGCTGTACTTGTAGAGCGTGTCCGCGAGCACGACCAAGGCGGCGACCAGCACGATCGCGCCCAGGATCGGGCCGCCGATGATCATCGCGACGATCCCGACGACCGCGACGACGACCTTGCAGACCGCGACGATCGTGTCCCAGTTGTCGGAGAACCAGTCGCCGACGTCCTCCCACCACGAACGGTTCTGGATACCCGCGTCGGACGCCTCGTCGATCTTGTTCTTCGCGTCCCGGGCCGCGTCCTCACGCATCTTGCGCGCGTCCTCGGCCATCTTCTTCGCCGCGTCCAGCGCGCTCTGCGCCGAATCGACCGCCGACTGCGCGTTCGTCTGCGCCGTCTTCGCGTGCTGCGCGTCACGGGTGGCCGCGCGGACCTTCGCCTCGTCCGGCTTGTCCCCGTCCGACTTGCTGCCCGTCGGATCGTCCTTGTACTTGTCCGCCTCCTTCGACGCCCGCGTCACCCACGAGTCCGCCGAGGACAGCTTCGACTGCGCGGAAGTGAGGTCCTGACGGGCCTCCCGCGCCTTGACGAGGGCCCGGTCGGCCAAGGCCTGGGCGCGCTCCAGCTTCGGCCAGAAGTCCGCGAGCGCGTCGCCGCACATCCCGTACGACTTCTCGAGCTTCTTCAGGTTCTTCGGGACGCCGGAGAACTCCTCCTTGAAGACCGTCGCCGACTTGCCCGCCCACTCCGCGAGCGTGCCCTCCCCCGCCATGCCCTTCACCAGGCGCAGCGCCTCGGACACGTCGTCCGCGAAGTCGTGCAACGTCTTCGCGAGCGTGCGGACGCGTTGCGGGTCGCCCGGGGTCGGGTCCTTGTCCAGGTCCAGGACATGCCAGTCACTCGGCCTGTGGCCCACCATCACGCAACCCCCGTCGACGCACGCACATCAGCAACAACCGTATGCACACGTGAACTTACAAGACACGTGCGTTCGAAGACAGTGCTGGCTTCAGTGCCTGGAGCGGCGTCGGCGCAGGGCCTCACGTGCGTCGATGAGCGCGTACGACGCCTCCAACCGCCACGTCTCCAGCTTGTCCAGAACGCCTGACGCGATCTTCCATCCCTTCAGCCACAGCGGCAGGTGCCGGAACGGCACGAAGGTCATGGTGTCGTCGACGGCGTTCACGGCGATGCTTCTGCGGCCGGGGCCCGCCGCCCGCAGCGCGGCGTACAACTCTGGCGTCAACTCGCCGTTCAGCCGGGCCGCGATGCCCGCCGCGGTGTACGCGAAGCCGCGCTGGGCGACGTCCGGCAACCGCATCGCCCGGATGATCCGAGGGGACGCCTCCTCCAGCGGGCAGTTGAAGGCCAACCCGATCACGGCAGTTCCCAGGTGGCGCTCTCCACGTTCGTAGGCCGCATCCCATACGGCGGGGTTGTCGATACCGAGTAGGCCCTCGCCAGAGTCCCAGTCCAGCTCGGCTGTCACAACCGTGCGCGTCCTTTCAGTGGGCCCCGGGTCGGATTCTCTTGGTACCTGCTCCATTGCCCGGTCCGGGGAAGCGGCGCGCGGCTTCGTGAGGTGCGAACCCGCCGCGCTCACGCAGGATCGACCGTCGGGACCGCGCGGTCCGGTCGCCACCCGGCTCCGCGCAGCAAGGTGTCCGTGCGGGCGGACCAACGCCGTGTCTTGAGGCGGGGCTCAGCCCACGAACCGGAACGAGGAAGTGATCGCGTCGAAGATGTCGAAGAAGGAGTCCGCCAGGTCGAGGACCTGGCTGCTGCCCGCCACCAGGGCGACCTTGCCCTCCTGGCCGGGGACCGGGATGTACGTCTGCATGAGGACCGCGCGGACCGTGCGGTTCAGGGCGTCGTCCGGGACCGGGATGTCCTCCACGCCCTGGGTGCGGGCGGCCGGGCCCACGCCGGGGATGTCGACCGTGGTCACCTTGCGCCAGGAGTCGCCGGGCTTCCTGGCCTCCTTGACCGCCAACTGGCCCGCTATGGCGGCCGGGTCGTTGGGGAGGGGGTCGCCGGAGGACGTGCGGCCGCCGATCAGCGACACCGTCACCGAGCCCGTGATCGGGGTGTCGCCGCCGAAGCTCTCCGCCATGCAGCCGCAGTACAGGGCGCCCGACTTCCACGCGTCCGAGGCCGCCTTCTGGAGGAAGGTGATGTACGCGGAGCGGGACGGGGCCAGCTCCGGGTACCGCCGGACGCGGTCGTCGACCATGCGGCGGATCGAGTCGTCCCGGGACTCCGGGCGGACGTCGAACTCCCACCAGGACTCCGGCACCTTGATCCGGAACCCGCCTCGCTCGACGGTCAGTGCCTCCGTGTAACGGGCCATGACGTGACCGGCCTCCCCGTGCGTCGTTCGATGATCCGTGCCGTCATCGTCCCACCGTTCGAGCGGCCGACAGGGCCAGGGGGCGCTCGCGGCAGATAATCACTCACCCGTTTGGGGGAAAATCTGTCGTGGCCGCTGTAGACATTCGGCGGCTTCCGGGGTTAATCTTCTGCTGTAGCCAAGAAGTCAGGGAGAAAAGGAGGAGGACGCCATCAGGATCGCCCGGTGGAGAACGTTCTCACCGGGTACCGCAGGCCCCGGAACGGAAGGTGGTCCCACGGTCACGCATCCGCGATCCCTCATCCGCCCGCCCCTCGACGGGGCCCGGGACGGAAGCAGAAGGCCGGCAGTGAAGTAGCCAGCCGGCAGATGGTGTTACAAATCCCTCGGGGCCTTGGTGCCGTACGGCACCAAGGCCCCTCGACCGTTTACGCAGGCCCCGAACCCGTCAAGCAGAGGTGCAGATGACCGCAGACACACCGCTCGACCCCATCGACGACGACGACTACCCCGCGTACACCATGGGCCGCGCGGCCGAGATGCTCGGCACCACGCCCGCCTTCCTGCGGGCCCTCGGAGAGGCCAGGTTGATCACTCCCCTGCGCTCCGAGGGCGGCCACCGCCGCTACTCCCGGTACCAGCTGCGGATCGCCGCCCGCGCCCGCGAGATGGTCGACCAGGGAACCGCCATCGAGGCGGCCTGCCGCATCATCATCCTCGAGGACCAGCTCGAGGAGGCCCAGCGCATCAACGCCGAGCTGCGGCGGGGCGGCGTCGGGGCCGCCGGGAACCCGTCAGGGAGGGCTCGTCCCGCCCGGTAATCCCACCGAGCGGTCCGCTCCGGCGATGCGGCGGATAAAATCCGTGGTCATGCCGAAGCCTGACGAGCTGCTCATGGACATCGCCGCCCTCGTGGAGTCCGGACAGAGCAGCCGGATGTCCCTGACCGTGGTCACCCACGGCGCTGTCATCACCGGTCGCCTGGCCCCCGAGAGGGTCTGGAGGCGCCGGGTGTCGGAAGTACTGACCGACTCAGCCGACCTGCGCGACTTCTCCGCCGTCTTCGACGCTCACGCGGAGAAGGACGGGCCACCCACGCACCTGCACTTCCATGTCGCCCGGATCCTCCAGGGCACCATGGGAATCCCGGAAACGGGCGGGATGTACCGCGTGGCGATCGAGGACGTCAGCGCCTGGACCGTGGGTGATTTCAGCTACTCCGATCACTGAACCCCCCAGCGCTCGGCGGGGGTGATCTCCTCAGATGACGCCCTGCGCCAGCATCGCGTCCGCCACCCTCTCGAAGCCCGCGATGTTGGCGCCGGTGACGTAGTCGCCGGGGGCTCCGTAGCGGGTGGCGGTTGCGTGGCAGGTGGTGTGGATGTCGGTCATGATGGCCGCGAGTTCGTCCTCGACACGGGTCGCCGGCCAGGACGTACGGGCGTGGTTCTGGGCCATCTCCAGGGCGCTGACCGCGACGCCGCCCGCGTTGGCCGCCTTGCCGGGGCCGAAGGCGACACCGGCCTGCTGGAGGAGGTGGACCGCGTCCGGGGTGGTCGGCATGTTGGCGCCCTCGGAGACCGCCTTCACGCCGTTGCGGATCAGGGCCGTCGCGTCCTCGGCGTCGAGTTCGTTCTGCGTGGCCGACGGGAGGGCGACGTCCGCCGGGACCTCCCAGACGCGGCCGCCGGGGACGAAGCGGGCGGAGGCGCCACGGCGCTCGGCGTACGTGCCGACGCGGCCGCGTTCGACCTCCTTGACCTGCTTGAGCAGGTCCACGTCGATGCCCTTCTCGTCGACCACGTAGCCGGACGAGTCCGAGCAGGTGACCGGGTTCGCGCCCAGGGCGGTCAGCTTCTCGATGGTGTGGATCGCGACGTTGCCCGAGCCGGACACCACGGTCGTCTGGCCTTCCAGGTCCTCGCCGCGCTCGCGCAGCATCGCCGCCGCGAAGAGGACGTTGCCGTAGCCCGTCGCCTCCGGGCGGATCAGCGAGCCGCCCCAGCCCGCGCCCTTGCCGGTGAGGACGCCGGCCTCCCAGCGGTTGGTGATGCGGCGGTACTGGCCGAAGAGGTAGCCGATCTCGCGGCCGCCCACGCCGATGTCGCCGGCCGGCACATCGGTGTGCTCGCCGATGTGCCGGTACAGCTCGGTCATGAACGACTGGCAGAAGCGCATGACCTCCGCGTCGCTGCGCCCGCGCGGGTCGAAGTCGCTGCCGCCCTTGCCGCCGCCGATGCCCAGGCCGGTCAGGGCGTTCTTGAAGATCTGCTCGAAGCCCAGGAACTTGATGACGCCCAGGTTCACGGAGGGGTGGAAGCGCAGGCCGCCCTTGTACGGGCCCAGCGCGCTGTTGAACTCGACGCGGAAGCCCCGGTTCACGTGCACCCGGCCCCTGTCGTCCTGCCACGGGACCCGGAAGACGACCTGGCGCTCCGGCTCCACCAGCCGCTCCACCAGACCCGGCTCGGCGTACTCGGGGCGTGCCTCGAGTACCGGCGCGAGCGTCTCCAGGACCTCGCGGGCCGCCTGGTGGAACTCGGGCTGGGCCGGGTTGCGGTGCTCGATCTCCGTGAGGAGACGGGCAAGCGTGGTCTTCGTGTCGGGTCGCGTCGTCGTCACGTGGACCTCTCTGGTATCGGTGGCACCGTTCCGGGTCAGTGTTACGTGCGGGTAAACGTCCTGGCCAGCACTCGGCCACGGTATGAGACGAAGCCCTCCCCGGCCGTCACGCCCCGCCGCCGCCCCCATCGTCCGTGCCCGTGCCCGTGCCCGTGCCCAGCATCGCCGCCGTGAGGACGTTCCCGGCGACGCCCCAGCCGCCGTCCGGGACCTCCTCGACGAGGACGACGGTGGTGGGGCGGGCGCGTTCCCCGTATATCTCCGCGTAGAGGTCCGTGGTGCGCTCGATCAGCTTCTTCTTGTCGGCCGCCGTGAGAGTGCCCGCGGGGACCTTGAACTCGGCGAAGGGCATGTCAGACCAGCCCTCCGTTGGCGCGCAGGACCTGGCCGTTGACCCAGTGGCCCGCCGGGCTGCCCAGGAAGGCGACCACCTCGGCGATGTCCTCGGGGCTGCCCAGCCGCTCCAGTGGCGGGGCCTTCGCGAGACGGTCGATCTGCTCGGGGGTCTTGTCGTTGAGGAAGAGATCGGTCGCCGTCGGGCCGGGCGCGACCGTGTTCACGGTGACGTCCCGGCCGCGCAGCTCCCGCGCCAGGATCAGCGTCATCCCCTCCACCGCCGCCTTGCTCGCCACGTACGCCCCGTACTCGGGGAACTGCGTGCCGACCACGGAGGTCGAGAACGTCACCAGCGAGCCGCCCGCGCGCAGCCGCCGGGCGGCCTGCTGGGCGACGACGAAGGTGCCGCGGATGTTGGTGCGGTGCATGGCGTCGAGGGCCGCCAGGTCCAGGTCGGCGACGGTCGACAGGGTCATCCGCCCGGCGGCGTTCACCACCACGTCCACGCCGCCGTACTCCCGCTCCGCCCGGTCGAACAGCGCGGCGACCGCCTTCTCGTCCGCCACGTCGGCCTGTACGGCGACCGCCCGGCCGCCGGCCCCGGTGATCGCCGCGACCGTCTCCTCGGCGGACGCCGCGTCGCGCGCGTAGTTCACGACGACCGCCAGGCCGTCCCGGGCGAGCTTCTGGGAGACGGCCCGGCCGATGCCGCGGGAGCCGCCGGTGACGACGGCGACCCGTGGGCCGGGGGCGGCGGGGTCGTACTGGGCCCGCTGTGTGCTCGGTGTCATGTCGGTCATGTCTTCACCCTGCGCCGCCCCGGCCCACGCATCCAGGGGATGTCATCCCCTGGGTGGCCGACCCGGCCGGGCGCAGAATGGGTGCATGGGCGCTGTGAAGTACACCGAGCTGGGGGCCTTCCTCCGATCCCGGCGCGAACGCATCCGGCCGTCGGACGTGGGGCTCCCGTCAGGGCCGCGCCGCAGAGTGCCGGGGCTGCGCCGCGAGGAGGTCGCCCAGCTCGCCGGGGCGTCGGTGGACTACTACAACGAGCTGGAGCGGGGTGCCGGGTCGCAGCCGTCGGAGCAGATGATCGCCGCGCTGGCGCGGGCGCTGCGGCTCTCCGCCGACGAGCGGGACTACCTCTACCGGCTCGCCGACCGGCCGGTGCCCGTGCAGGGCGGGGCCGCCTCGCACGTCCACCCCGGCATGCTCGACCTGCTCGGCCGGATGCCCGCGACCCCGGCCCAGGTGATCACCGACCTGCACGTCACCCTCGTACAGAATCCGCTGGCCGTGGCGCTGCTCGGGGACCAGTCCGGGCTGCGGGGGCCGAGAGCCAGCTTCGTGCACCGCTGGTTCACCGAGCCGGCGGCGCGGGAGCTGTATCCCGAGGCCGACCACGAGAGTCAGTCCCGCGCCTTCGTCGCCGACCTGCGGGCCGCCGCCGCGCGCAGGGACGCGCGGGATCCGGAAGCCGGCTCCATGATCCGTACGCTGCTCGACGTCTCACCCGAGTTCGCCGCGCTCTGGGCCGACCACGACGTCGCCTTCCGGCGCGACGACCGCAAACGGCTCAACCACGCCACGCTGGGCCTGATCGAGGTCAACTGCCTCAACCTGTTCAGCGAGGACGGACGTCAGCGGCTGCTCTGGTTCACACCGGCGGTGGGGACGGAGAGCGCGGGGCTGCTGGAGCTGCTGGCGGTCGTGGGGACGCAGGAGGTCGTCACACCGTCCGCGGTCAGTCCTGCGACGCGTACGGCAGGAAGGCCGCCCAGGCGGTCGGGGTGAGCGCGAGGCGGGGGCCCGCCGCTTCTACGTGCTTGGAGTCGCGGACGTGGATCGTGCCGGGGGTCTTCGCGATCTCGACGCAGGAGTTGCCGTCGTTTCCGCCGCTGTAGCTGCTCTTGAACCACGCCAGTTCGGCCTTGCGGATCATGTTTCTCCCAGCAGTTGTTCGATGAAGGCGTGCGACTCCCTCGACGGGAGAGCCTGCGCCCGGATGGTGCCGTACGTCGTGCTGGCCGTGTTGCCCTCAGCGCCCTACCCGTACGCCCCGCCCCGACAGCCCCGACACCGGCGGACAACCACCCGACAGTGACTGTACGTACCCACTGAGTCACTTCTCACCGTACGCACGCACCACCACGCTGAGTGACGTGAACCAGAAATCCGCCGAACTCACGACGGCCGTCCGCAACTTCAGCGTGCAGCTCTCCCCCACGCCGCGCGGGGCACGCCTCGCCCGTCTGCTCGCCACCGAGCAGCTCCGGAGCTGGGGCCTGCCCCTGGACCCCGCGCGCCAGATCGTCGCCGAGCTGGCGGCGAACGCGGCGGAGCACGGACGCGTCCCCGGGCGGGACTTCCGGCTCACGCTGTACGTCGTCGGGGACTTCCTGCGGATCGAGGTCACCGACACCCGGGGCGAGCGGCTCCCCTGCCCGCGGACGCCCGACCCGGACGCGGAGTCGGGGCGCGGCCTGCTGCTCGTCGAGGCGCTGGCGCACCGGTGGGGGGTCGTGGAGGGACGCTTTCCGCGGAAGACGGTGTGGGCCGAACTGAGCTGCCAGGCCGCGGAGTACGCCCCGTGAAGGATCATGTCCGACATGACGAACACCTCACGCCGCAACGTGCTCACCTTCCTCGCCGCCTCGGCCGCCACCGTCCCGCTGGGCGGCACCGCCGCCGCCTCGCCCGCGCGTGCCGCCGGGCAGGGCGCGGCCGCGCCGGCGGGCGCGCCGAGCACCCTGACCGCGGCCCGCTCCTCCGTGACGACGCCCCCGCTGGACCCGGCGTGGTTCAGCCGGCTCACCCTGGCGTCCCGCCTCACCACCACCGTGCTGCCCGGCACCCCGGCCCGTACCGAGGTCACCTCCGGGGGAAGACGCGTCGCACTGCTGACGCACGGCGCGCGCACCGTCGTACTGCCCGGCCCGCAGCGGACGTTCACGGAGAACAAGAAGCCGTTCGTGGACGACTTCGTCCGGACGCTGCCCGACCCGGCGCTGCCCGCCGACGACCGCGCGTACTGGGGCACCTCACCCGGCGGCGGGAGCTGGTCCACCCTCGGGCCGGTGGACGCCGACTACTCGGTGAGACCGGGGGCCGGGGCCATCGCCCTCAGTACCGACTACGCCAGCCGCCACGCCACCCTGCGGGACGACGAGATCACCGACGTCGACGTGCGTTCCGTCGCGCGGTTCGACAAGGTGCCGGCCGGTGACGCCTGCTCGTACGCCCTGTCGTTCGGGTACCAGAACACCCACAACAACTACCGGGCCAGGCTCTCCTTCACCACGTCCGGGGCGGTGCAGTTCCGGGTGGAGAAGGAGGTCGACGACACGGTCACCCAGCTCGCGGCGGCGGTGACGCTCGCCACCGGTGTGCCGGCCGGTACCGACTGGACGATACGGGTGCGGCGCGAGGGCACCCGTATCCGTGCCAAGGCCTGGCCCTCGGCCGGCGCCGAGCCGTCCGGGTGGGCCTTCGACGTCACCGACGCCACCTTCGGCAAGGGCCGCGTCGGCCTGCGCGCCCTCGCCAACCGCGGCTGCGCCAACCTGCCGGTGACGCTGCTCGTCAGCCGGTACGAGGTGACGGCCGCGGACTGGGCGGCGCCTCCCGTCGTCACCCACTCCTCCTGGGTGCGGGTGCTGCCCGAGCCCTTCGACGGAACCTGGACACCGGAGCTGGAGGAGATCGTGCGCGGCTGGTGCGGCTCGACGGCGCCGGACGTCCTGGCGTACGCCGCCATGTTCCTGGCCGGAGCCGCCCCCGTGGTCGCCGGTGCCGGGCCGGCCGAGGGCAGGCAGGTCATGGGCGAGGCGGGCTACGGCTACCTGGATCCGCGGGGCTACCGATACGAGGGCGCCGACTTCCACGAGTACATGCACAGCGGCTGGACCTTCCCGGACGGCACCTACACCGGCCCGTCCGCCAAGCAGGCCGGGAACCTGGACTGCTCGGGGTACACCCGCATGGTCTACGGCCACCACCTGGGCGTACCGCTGGCGGCGGGCCAGGACACCTCGGGCACGCGGCTGCCCCGCAAGTCCCGGGACATGGCCGACCACGCGCCCGGGGTGCGCGTCGCGCGGACGGACGGGGCGAAGCCGCCGGCGGCCGAGCAGCTCCAGCCCGGCGACCTGGTCCTGTTCAACGCCGACTCTGGGGACGACACCGAGACCGCGACGGCGGACCACGTCGGCATCTACCTCGGCGAGGACAGCGCGGGCGGGCGCCGCTTCCTCTCCAGCCGCAAGACGGCGAACGGGCCGACCATGTCCGACCTCGGCGGGGCCTCGCTGCTGGACGGCACGGGCACGTACGCGAGGACGCTGCACACGGTGCACCGCGTCTGAGCTGTTCGGCGGCCCTCCGTACGCCGGGCGACCCATTCTGGTCTGTACCAGACTCTTGCCCCCGCCCCTCCCCCGCCGCAAGCTCCCCTCATGGAGCTGGAGTTGCGGCATCTCAGGACGGTCCGGGCCATCGCCGACGCCGGCAGCCTCACCAGGGCGGCGACCGCGCTCGGGCTGGCGCAGCCCGCGCTGAGCGCGCAGCTGAAGCGGATCGAACGGGCGCTGGGCGGGGCGCTGTTCGTCCGGGGACGGCACGGGGTGCGGGCCACCGCACTCGGGGAGCTGGTGCTGGAGCGCAGCCGGATCGTGCTGCCCGCGGTGACCGAGCTGCAGCAGGAGGCGGCCCGGTTCGCGCGGGCGCCGCGGACCGCGCGGCACCTGCGGCTGGGCGGCACCCACGGGCCGCTCCTCGGCGCCCTGGTGGACCGGCTCGCCGACGTGGCGCCGGACGCCCGGATGACGACCTGCACGTCCTGGTCGGAGCGGGATCTGGCCGAGCAGCTGGCCGACGGCCGGCTGGACTTCGCGCTCGCCGGGACCTGCGGATCGGCGGCCCCGCCCGGTGCCGAGGGGCTGGTCTGGCGGGAGGTCGCCGTCGACCCGGTCTTCGTGATGATGCCCGGCGGCCACCCGCTCGCCGGCCGGCCGGAGGTGGACCTGACCGAGCTGGCGGGCGAGGAGTGGGCGTGCGTACCCGGCGACGGCTGCTTCGGCGACTGCTTCACCGCGTCCTGCGCCCGCGCCGGGTTCACCCCGCGCCGCATGTACGAGACGGACACGGCGTCCCTCGTCCACCTGGTGCGGGTGGGCCGGGCGGTCGGCCTGTGCCGGGCGACCTTCCCGACCACCCCCGGCATCGTCACCCGCCCGCTCACCGGCAACCCACTGGCCTGGCGGCACCTGCTGGGCTGGCACGGTGTGTCGCAGCTGACGGACCTCGCGGCCACCGTCCTCGCCCAGGCCCGGGGCGCGCACGCGGACGTGGCTGCGGGCAGTGACAGTTACACCGAGTGGCTGTCCGCGCACCCCGTCCCGTATGCCGGTGGCCGGCCGGGGTAGGCGGGGCGGCATGAGGCGATGGCTGAAGCTCGTGGCCCTGGCGGCCGTCTTGAGTGCCTGCATGGGCGTCGTCTCCCGGCTGTGGCAGGACACCTGGGCCGACGCCGCGTGGTTCGGCGTCACCATGTGCTGCGTGACGCTGGGCGTCTGGGGCGCCAGGGCCTACGTCGACCGCAACGCCCAGGGCAAGGACTGACGCGCTTCCGTGCGCCGCGTTCCATAACGCCGCCCAGAGGGCCAAGCGACGTCTTACGGCAGCCCTCCGCTCCTCCCTACGGTTTCGGCACCTCCCCACCGAGACCGAGGAGATCCCCCATGCCCCACCGACACCGACAGACCAGAGCCGTGGGTGCCGCCGTCGCCGCGACGGCCGCCCTGCTCGTGGCCGGGCTCAGCGGCTCCGCGAGCGCCGGGACGGCACCCTCCCCCGCCGCGCCCACGGCCGCCGAGTCGCTGCGCGCCGACGCCGCCCCGCCCGCCCTGCTCCGGGCCATGGAGCGCGACCTCGGCCTCGGCCGGGAGCAGGCCGAACGCCGGCTCGTGAACGAGGCCGAGGCCGGTGCCGTCGCGGGCCGGCTGCGGGCCGACCTCGGCGGCGACTTCGCGGGCGCCTGGGTGCGGGGCGCCGAGTCGGGCACGCTGACCGTGGCGACGACGGACGCGGCCGACGTGGCGGCGATCGAGGCGCGGGGCGCGGTGGCCGAGGTCGTCCGGCACTCGCTCGCCGACCTGGACGCGGCCAAGTCCCGGCTGGACCGGGCGGCCGCACACCGGGACACCACCGACGCGCCGGTCCGGTACGTCGACGTGCGCACGAACACGGTCACCGTGCAGGCCGTACGCCCGTCCGCGGCCCGCGCCCTCCTCGACGCGGCCGGTGTCGGCGCCGGGCTCGCGCGGGTCGAGACGTCGGCCGAGCAGCCCCGCCCGCTGTACGACCTGCGGGGCGGCGAGGCGTACTACATCAACAACAGCGGGCGCTGCTCGATCGGCTTCCCCGTCACCAAGGGCACCCAGCAGGGCTTCGCCACCGCCGGTCACTGCGGCCGGGCGGGCGCGAGCACGAGCGGCGCCAACCGGGTGGCCCAGGGCACCTTCCAGGGGTCCGTCTTCCCCGGCCGCGACATGGCCTGGGTGGCCACCAACTCCCAGTGGACGGCCACGCCCTACGTCAGCGGGGCCGGCGGTCAGAACGTGCAGGTCGCCGGGTCGACGCAGGCCCCGGTCGGCGCGTCCGTGTGCCGCTCCGGTTCCACCACCGGCTGGCACTGCGGCACCATCCAGCAGCACAACACCAGCGTGACCTATCCCGAGGGCACCATCAGCGGCGTCACCCGCACCACGGTGTGCGCCGAGCCCGGCGACTCGGGCGGCTCGTACATATCCGGCAGCCAGGCGCAGGGGGTCACCTCGGGCGGCTCGGGCAACTGCAGCAGCGGCGGTACGACCTTCTACCAGCCGATCAACCCGCTGCTCCAGAACTACGGCCTCACCCTGAAGACGACCGGTGACGGCGGCGAGGACCCGGGCGAGCCCGGGGAGCCCGGCGGCACCTGGGCGGCCGGCACCGTCTACCAGGCGGGCGACACGGTGACGTACGCCGGCGCCACCTACCGCTGCCTCCAGGGCCACCAGGCCCAGCGCGGCTGGGAGCCGTCGAACGTGCCGGCGCTGTGGCAGCGGGTGTGAGCGGCTGACCATCGCGGACGGGGGCGGGCCCGGGTGCGCGCAGGGAGAGCGCACCCGGGCCCGGTCGCGGCTGTGGGGCGTCAGGTGCGGGTGACCCGGCCGCAGGACCCGTCCGGCGTGAGCGGCTCGGTGGTGTCGTACGGGTCGATCGCGGGCCCGGTGGGCCGCGCGCCGTCGGGGCCGTCGTCGGCGAAACCGGGGTGCAGGTAGCCGTCGTTGACGTCGCAGTCGGTGTTGTTGTGCTCGGAGACGTACTTCTCCAGCACCAGCCTGCCCTCGGTCACGTCCCAGGCGTCCGGGTCGTTGAGCGTCAGGGTCAGTTCGCGGCGGACGATCGTGCGGGCCACCGGGCCGTCGGGGTCGTCGGTCCGCACCAGCGGGTAGACGAAGGTGTAGTCGGCGTTGACCTTCACGACGCCCGGCTTCCCGGCGGCGAGCGTCATGCGCCCGCGCACCTTGACCACGTCGCCTGCCAGGCGGGTCTCGGCCGGGTCGAAGCGGGTGAAGAGCTTGAGCGGGTCGTGCTCCTCGTCCGGTGCGCGCAGCGACCGGCGCAGCTTGGGCAGCAGCTCCGGCTGTTTCGGGTCGAGGACGGCCAGCGCCTTGTCCGGCTGCCCGCCGCGCAGGACGCCGGGGTCCAGGTTGGCGGCGACCAGCAGGTCCTTGGTGCGGCGCAGCGCGAACGCCACGTCGTCCTCGCTCATACCGGAGAGCGCCTTCGCCTCCGGTACCTCGATGGCGTCGGCGCCTTCGGCCCACCGTTCGGCGGGCGAGCCGCGGAAGGGGTGCTCGGGCGTGGCCCGGCCGGAGTCGGCGGGGTCGCCGGGGGCGCCGGTCGGCCGCGCGGTCTCGGCCGCCAACGGCTCTCCGGAGCCGCCGCCGTCGTCGTCGGGCAGTACCAGCGAGGGCCGTACGGCGACGACCGCGAGCGCCGCCAGGACCAGCACGCCGACGACCGCGCCCACCACCCGCTTGCGGGAGCCGCCGGCCGACGGCGCCGGGCCGGTACGCCATCCCGGCGGGGGCGGCGGCCCCTGGTCCTTCCGCCCGCCACGAGGGTCGGCGCGCCGGGCCGCCTCGTCCTCCTCCCGCAGCCGCCGGGCCACCATCCGGGCCCGCGCGGAGGGCTCCTTGGGCGCGGAGCCGCCACCGCCCTCGGCGGCCTCCCGGAGGAACGACTCCAGTTGCTCGTCGGACAGGGAGGACGACGGGTCGTCGTCGGAACGGTCGGGGGGCGGGACGGTACTCACGGACTCACTTTCCGGTGCGGGACGGCGGCGGCCGGCGGGAACTTCCGGCGATCAATCGTGCCGTTGCGTGAGGGAGAAGTGCAGGGCAGCGATGGGTTCGTGACCCAATCACAACCGCCGGCGCGGGCGGGCGACCGGCCGCCTCACGCCCGCAGATACGCCAGGACCGCCAGCACCCTGCGGTGGGTCTCGGTCGCCGGAGGCAGGTCGAGCTTGGTGAGGATGCTCCCGATGTGCTTGCCCACCGCCGCCTCGGAGACGACGAGTTGACGGGCGACCGCCGCGTTGGACCTGCCCTCCGCGACCAGCGCGAGCACCTCCCGCTCACGCGGGGTGAGCCGCTCCAGCGGATCCCGGCGGCGGCGCAGCAACTGGCGTACGACTTCGGGGTCGACGACCGTGCCGCCGTCCGCGACCTCGGTCAGCGCCTCGACGAACTCCTCGACCTGGCCGACGCGGTCCTTGAGCAGGTAGCCGACGCCCGTTCCGTCGCCGGAGTCCAGCAGCTCGGCGGCGTAGGTGCGCTGCACGTACTGGCTGAGGACGAGGACGGGCAGGGCCGGGCTCCGCTCCCGCAGCCGCACCGCCGCGTGCAGGCCCTCGTCCTGGAAGCCGGGCGGCATGCGGACATCGGTGACCACGACGTCCGGGGCGTGCTCCGCCACCGCCGCGACCAGCGCCTCCGCGTCCCCGACGGCGGCCACCACCTCGTGCCCGCAGCGGGCGAGCAGGCCGGTCAGCCCGTCCCGCAGCAGCACGCTGTCCTCGGCCAGCACTACGCGAAGCGTTCGGTCCACTCGCAAGGAATCTCCACGCGCAACAGGGTCGGTCCGCCCGGCGGGCTGGACAGGGAGAGTCTGCCATCCAGCACCGACACCCGGTCGGCGAGACCGGTCAGCCCGCTGCCCGCCCCGGCGTCGGCGCCGCCCCGGCCGTCGTCGCGGACCTCCAGGAACAGCCGTCCGTCGAGGTGACCGCCGGTCACCTCCGCGCGGTCGGCGCCGCTGTGCCTGCCGACGTTGGCGAGGGCCTCGCGGACCACGAAGTAGGCGGCGGCCTCCACCGCCTGGGGCAGCCTCCCGGCCAGCTCCAGGGTGACGTCGACGGGCACGGCCGACCGGTCGGCGGCGTCGGCCACCGCGGCCGCCAGGCCGTAGTCGGCGAGGACCTTGGGGTGGATGCCGTGGATCAGCTCCCGCAGTTCCTCCAGCGCCCTGCCCGCCTCGCCGTGCGCCTTGGCGAGCTGATCGGCCAGCGGGCCGGGCGGCGCGTCCAGCCGGGCCAGGCCGAGGGCCATCGTCAGGGCGACCAAGCGCTGCTGCGCCCCGTCGTGCAGGTCGCGCTCGATGCGCCGCCGCTCCGACTCGAAGGCGTCCACCAACCGCACGCGCGAGCGCGTCAGTTCGACGACTCTGGCGCCCAGGTCGCCGTCGCGCGGGGCGATCAGGACCCGGGTCAGCTCGGCCCGCGCACCGGCGGCCAGACCCAGCGCGTAGCCGCCCAGGGCGAGGAGCAGCAGGCCGAGCAGCGCGACGCCGGACGCGGCCGGCCAGGTGGTGACCGTCCACGTCTTGAGCACCTTCGCCTCCTCGCCGCCGCCGACCGTCGCCATCAGCAGCGGGGTGGCCGCCATGGACAGCGGTGCGGCCAGGGCGGCGGTGACGACCACCGCGTCCACCGGCCAGAGCAGACCGGCGAACAGCAGGGCGTGGCCCAGCTCCCGCCAGGTCGCCCGCTCCCGCAGCCGGGTGGTCAGCCAGGGCCACAGCCCCGGGACGGCCGGCCGCCGGTGCCGGTCCGGGGCGGGGTCGCGGTCGACGACGCGCAGCCGGTACCGCTCCAGGTGGGCGACGGGTATGCCCGCGAGGACGGTGAGGACCAGCAGCGGCAGGCCCACCACGACGACGGCGAGGACACCGGCCACGGTGGTGGCGGCCACGATCCCCACCAGGGTCACGGCACCGGCCACCGCCCCGGTCACCAGGTGGGCGACCGCGCGCCAGGGCCACGCCGACAGCAGGAAGCCCGGGCCGGACATGGCCTGCCACACGTTCCGAGGGTGCATGCGGATCACCGTAGAACTCCCCTCCGCGGCCGGACCATCGGCCCAGGGGGCGCTTCGGGGGTATGGCCCGCCCTACCTCACATCTCGCCTCCGCCTCACTGCGCCGCGGGGGTCCCGGACGGTTTCGTGGAGCCACCAGCGCAGAAGGCGACGAAGAAGGTGGAGTGGGGACAGATGAACAACAGCGCGGTCCACGCGGTCCGGTTGCGGTCCGTCAGCAGACGGTACGGGGCGGGCGACCACACCGTGACGGCCCTCGACGAGGTCTCCCTGGCCTTCCCCAGGGGTAGCTTCACCGCCGTCATGGGCCCCTCCGGCTCGGGCAAGTCGACCCTCCTGCAGTGCGCCGCCGGTCTCGACCGGCCCACGTCGGGGTCGGTCGTCGTGGGTGACACCGACCTGACCCGGCTGAGCGAGACGAAGCTGACGCTGCTGCGCCGCGAGCGCATCGGCTTCGTCTTCCAGGCCTTCAACCTGCTGCCGTCGCTGACCGCCGAGCAGAACGTGGCGCTGCCGCTCCGGCTGGCCGGACGCCGGCCCGGGCGCGCGCGGGTGCGCGAGGTGCTGCGGCAGGTGGGACTCGGTGACCGGGCCAAGCACCGGCCCACCGAGCTGTCCGGCGGCCAGCAGCAGCGCGTCGCCCTGGCCCGCGCGCTGATCACCCGCCCCGACGTGCTCTTCGGCGACGAGCCGACCGGCGCCCTGGACTCACGGACCGGCCACGAGGTGCTGGCCCTGCTGCGCGGCATGGTCGACGACGCGGGCCAGACCGTCGTCATGGTCACCCACGACCCGGTCGCCGCCTCCTACGCCGACCGCGTGGTCTTCCTCGTCGACGGCCACGTCCACGGCGAACTGACCGGCGCGGGCGCCGACGACATCGCGTCCCGCATGACGCGGCTGGAGGCCGTGCCGTGCTGAGTGTCGCGCCGCTCGCCGTCCTGGGACCGGCCCTCGCCTCGTCGTCAGCCGCACCCGCCCGGGAGCCGGAACGGCTCGCCCACGTCCACGGCGAAGAGGCCACCGCGCACGCCGACCCCATCGCCACGCCACCGACCCGGCCGGAGGCCGCCCCGTGCTGAACCCCGCCACGCACACACCCACCCGAGGGCCGTCGCCGCTCACCCGCCACACCGACCGCGTGAGCAGCAAACCAACCGGCACGAACGCCCACGCCAACACCACCCGCACAACCCGACCGGAGGCCCACCCGTGCTGAACCCCGCCACGCACACACCCACCCAAGGGCCGTCGCCGCTCACCCGCCACACCGACCGCGTGAGCAGCAAACCAACCGGCACGAACGCCCACGCCAACACCACCCGCACAACCCGACCGG
>NZ_JBHYJX010000001.1:181566-362896 GCF_042740985.1 Streptomyces sp. NPDC058985
GAGGCCCACCCGTGCTGAGTGTCGCCCTGCGCACTCTGCGCACCCGCTGGGCCACCTTCGCCGGCAGCTTCGTCGCGCTGTCGCTGGGCGTCGCGCTGCTCGCCGTGACGGGGCTGGCCCTCGCCTCGTCGCTGGACGCGCCCGGCCGGAAGCCGGAGCGGTTCGCCGCGGCGCCGGTCGTGGTGCGCGGCCAGGACACCCTGCGGGTGCCCACGCCGGTCGGCGACCGCACGCACGAGCTGGCCCGGCCGCGTGCCGTGCCGGCCGGGACCGTCGCGGAACTGGAGCGGCTCGGCCGGGTCGTCGCGGACCGGTCCTTCCCGGTACGCGCCGAGGGCGGACCCGGTGACCTGGTGGGCCACCCGTGGTCCACCGCCGCGTTCGCCCCGTACGCGATCGACGCGGGCCGCGCGCCGCGCACCGACGGCGAGGTCGTCGTCACCGGCGGCTGGGCGGCGCCGGGCGAGCGACTGCGCACCGACCGCGGAACCGTCCGGGTCGTGGGCACCGTGCCGGACCGCGGCTTCGAACACGCCGTCTTCTACACGGACTCCGAGGCCGCACGGCTCTCACCGGTCAGCCTTCAGCTCACGGTCGACGCGGACGCCCCGGCGGTGCGGGACGCGGTGCGCGGCAGCCCGGGGGTGCGCGTCCTCACCGGGGACGACCGCAGGCTCGCCGACGCCGATCCGCACCGGGACCGCGAGGCGCTGACCGCGATGAACGCCATGTTCGGCACGGCCGGGGGCGTCACCGCCTTCGTGTCGGTGTTCGTCGTGGCGTCCACCTTCGCCTTCACCGTGGCGCAGCGGCGCCGGGAGTTCGGGCTGCTGCGTACCGCCGGGGCGACACCGGGGCAGCTCCGCGCGCTGGTACTGGCCGAGGCCCTGGCGGTGGGCGTGCTCGCGTCCGCGGCCGGCTGCGGGCTCGGCGCGTGGGGTGCGCCGCACCTGGCCGCACGGGTGGTCGACGGCGGCCTGGCACCGGCCTGGTTCACCATCGGCGACCACACCTGGCCGTACCACACGGCCTTCTGGACGGGGCTCCTCGTCGCCCTGTGCGGCGTGCTCGCCGCGTCCTGGCGGGCGGGCCGCACGGGCCCGGCGCAGGCGCTGCGCGAGGCGTCCGTGGACACCGGCGCGATGACGTGGGGCCGGTGGCTGTTCGGCGGGGGCCTGCTGCTGACCGCCCTGGTGACGCTCGGCATCGCGCTGGCCGGCGACCCCGGCGGCCTGCTGCACCGCAAGACGTACGTGAGCCGTCCGATGCTGCTGATCACCGCGGCCGCGATGCTCGCCCCCGTCGTGGTGGGACCGCTGTCGAGGCTGCTGGCCCGGCTCCCGGCCCGGCTGCGGGGCGCGACGGGCCTGCTGGTGCGGGAGAACGCCGCCGCCGGGGTGCGCCGTACGGCCGCCGTCGCGGCGCCCGTGCTGGTGACGGTCGCCCTCGCGGGCTCGCTGCTCGGTGCCACCGCGACGCTCGACGGGGCCGAGGCCGCCGAGACGCGTGAGCGGACCGCCGCCGCCTTCGTGGTCACGGCGGCGGGCGGCGCGGGCCTGGACGCCCGGACCGTGGACCGGCTGCGCTCGGTGCCCGGCACGGTGGTCTCGCCGACCGCGTCGAGCGCGGTGTACGTCCTGGAGGAGGGCACCGCGCTCATCAGGTCCGACGCGCGTGCCGTCGCCGACCCCGAGGCCCTCGCCGCCACCGCCCGGCTCCCGCTCACACAGGGCAGGACGACCGGCCTCGACGACGCCTCGATCATCGTCAACGAGGAGTGGGAGCGGCACTCCGTGGGCCGGAGCGTGCGGGTGTGGCTCGGGGACGGCACCCGCAGGACGCTGCGCATCGCCGCCGTGATGGCGACCGGCACCGGCGGCAACGGCGTCTACGTCACGCGGGCCAACGCCCCCGGCGCCCCGGTCGACCGGGTGGACGTCGCCCTCGCGGCCGGCGCCGACGCCGGGGCGGTGGCCGCCGGGCTGCGCGAGGCGGTGGGCGCGACCGGCGGGCGGGTGTCGAGCAAGGACGAGTGGGTCGCGGCCGCCTCCCCGGGGACCAACGGCACGACCCGGGCCGGTCTCCTCCTGGTGCTGGGCATCGCCCTGCTCTACACCGGGATCTCCCTGGTCAACACCATGGTGATGGCCACCGCCGGCCGGGGGCGCGAGCTGGCGGTGCTGCGGCTGGCCGGAGCCACCCGCCGGCAGGTGCTGCGGGTGGTCGGTGCCGAGTCGCTGCTGGTGGTGGCGGTCGGCGCGCTGCTCGGACTGGCGGTGGCCGGGCTCAACCTGGCGGGGATGTGGGGGGCGCTGCGCCTGCTCTCGGTGGACACCACCATCGAGCTGCCGTGGGCGGCCCTCGGCGGGGTCGCGGCCTGCTGCGCCGTCCTGGCGGTGGTCGCCTCGGTGGTCCCGGCGGGGCTCGCCATACGGCGCCCGGCGGTGGAACTCGCGGGGGCGCGCGAGTAGTCCCGCCGCTCCCCCGGACATGCGAAGGGCCCGTACGACCGGAGTCGTACGGGCCCTTCAGGCATCAGCCCATGTCAGGTCATCGGACCGACAAGCAAGCGGAGCTTACTTGTTGATCTTGGTGACCTGGCCGGCGCCCACGGTCCGGCCACCCTCGCGGATGGCGAACTTCAGGCCCTCTTCCATGGCGACGGGCTGGATGAGCTCCACCTTCATCTCGGTGTTGTCACCCGGCATGACCATCTCGGTGCCCTCGGGGAGGGTCACGACGCCGGTCACGTCCGTCGTACGGAAGTAGAACTGCGGACGGTAGTTGTTGAAGAACGGCGTGTGGCGGCCACCCTCGTCCTTGGACAGGATGTAGGCCTGCGCCTCGAACTCGGTGTGCGGGGTGACCGAGCCCGGCTTGATGATGACCTGGCCGCGCTCGACGTCCTCGCGCTTGATGCCGCGGAGCAGGAGGCCGACGTTCTCACCGGCCTGGCCCTCGTCGAGCAGCTTGCGGAACATCTCGATGCCGGTGACCGTGGTGGTGGTCTTCTCGGTCTTGATGCCGATGATGTCGACGGTCTCGTTGACCTTGAGGATGCCGCGCTCGATACGACCGGTGACGACGGTGCCACGACCGGTGATCGTGAAGACGTCCTCGATCGGCATCAGGAACGGCTTGTCGACGTCGCGCTCGGGCTCCGGGATGGCCTCGTCCACGGCCTTCATGAGCTCGAGGACCGAGTTGCCCCACTCCTTGTCGCCCTCGAGGGCCTTCAGAGCGGAGACCTTGACGACCGGAACGTCGTCGCCCGGGAACTCGTACTCGGAGAGCAGCTCACGCACCTCGAGCTCGACGAGCTCCAGGATCTCCTCGTCGTCCACCATGTCGGCCTTGTTCAGGGCGACGACGATGTACGGAACGCCGACCTGGCGGGCCAGGAGCACGTGCTCCTTGGTCTGCGGCATCGGGCCGTCGGTCGCGGCGACCACGAGGATGGCGCCGTCCATCTGCGCCGCACCCGTGATCATGTTCTTGATGTAGTCCGCGTGACCGGGGCAGTCGACGTGCGCGTAGTGGCGCGTCTCGGTCTGGTACTCGACGTGCGCGATGGAGATGGTGATACCGCGCTGGCGCTCCTCGGGAGCCTTGTCGATCTGGTCGAAGGCCGAGGCCTCGTTCAGCTCGGGGTACGCGTCGTGCAGCACCTTGGTAATGGCGGCCGTGAGGGTCGTCTTACCGTGGTCGATGTGACCGATGGTGCCGATGTTGACGTGCGGCTTAGTCCGCTCGAACTTCGCCTTCGCCACTGGGGTCCTCCTGTGGAGTGGTTCTGTACGCCTTACTCATCGGCGCCAGGTGATCTTTGCTGGAAAGCCCGGGTGCCGGGGGCATTCCGCCGGTTTGCGGCGGAATGCCCCATGCAGGCTCCGGGGTCAAGCCTAAAGCGTGTTCACGGGGTCCGTTGAACGGAGTCCGTTACTCGCCCTTGGCCTTCGCGATGATCTCCTCGGCGACGTTCCGGGGAACCTCGGCGTAGGAGTCGAACTGCATCGAGTAGCTTGCGCGACCCGACGTCTTGCTGCGGAGGTCTCCGACGTAGCCGAACATCTCCGACAGCGGCACGAGGCCCTTCACGACGCGGGCACCCATCCGCTCCTCCATGGCCTGGATCTGGCCACGGCGGGAGTTGATGTCACCGATGACGTCACCCATGTAGTCCTCGGGCGTGGTGACCTCGACGGCCATCATCGGCTCCAGGAGCACGGGCGAAGCCTTGCGCGCGGCCTCCTTGAAGGCCTGCGAACCGGCGATCTTGAAGGCGAGCTCGGAGGAGTCGACCTCGTGGTAGCCACCGTCGATGAGCGTGACGCGGACGCCGGTCATCTCGTAGCCGGCCAGGATGCCGAACTGCATGGCCTCCTGCGCACCGGCGTCCACCGAAGGGATGTACTCCTTCGGGATGCGGCCACCGGTGACCTTGTTCACGAACTCGTACGAGGCGTCGCCGCCCTCGATGGGCTCGATCGCGATCTGCACCTTGGCGAACTGACCGGTACCACCGGTCTGCTTCTTGTGGGTGTAGTCCACGCGCTCGACGGTCTTGCGGATCGTCTCGCGGTACGCGACCTGCGGCTTGCCGACGTTGGCCTCGACCTTGAACTCACGGCGCATGCGGTCGACCAGCACCTCGAGGTGCAGCTCGCCCATACCGCCGATGATGGTCTGGCCGGTCTCCTCGTCCGAGTGGACCTGGAAGGAGGGGTCCTCCTCGGCCAGGCGCTGGATCGCGACGCCGAGCTTCTCCTGGTCGCCCTTCGACTTGGGCTCGATGGCGACCTGGATGACCGGCGCCGGGAAGTCCATGGACTCCAGGATGACCGGGCTCTTGTCGTCGGACAGCGTCTCACCGGTGGTGGTCTGCTTCAGGCCCATGACGGCGACGATGTCGCCGGCGCCCACCGACTCGATCTCCTCACGCTTGTTGGCGTGCATGCGGTAGATCTTGCCGATGCGCTCCTTCTTGCCCTTGACCGAGTTCAGCACCGCGGTGCCGGACTGCAGGCGGCCCGAGTAGACCCGGACGAAGGTGAGCTTGCCGAGGTGCGGGTCGCTCATGATCTTGAACGCGAGCGCGGCCAGCGGCTCTTCCTCGGACGGCTTGCGCTTGACGACGACCTCGGGGTCCTTGACGTCGTGGCCCTCGATGGCCTCGACGTCGAGCGGGGTCGGCAGGTAGCGCACGACCGCGTCGAGCAGGGGCTGGACGCCCTTGTTCTTGAACGCGGTGCCGCAGAACACCGGGGTGACCGTGGTGTCGCTGGACTTGCCGGAGGCGATGGTGATGCGACGGATCGCGGCGTACAGCTGCTCCTCGGTGGGCTCCTGGCCCTCCAGGAACAGCTCCATGATCTCTTCGTCGTTCTCCGCGACGCCCTCGACCAGCTTGCCGCGCCACTCCTCGGCGGCCTCGGCGTGCGTGGCCGGGATGTCGACGGTGTCGTACATCTCGCCCTTGGCGGCCTCGGCGGACCACACGAGCGCCTTCATGCGGACCAGGTCCACGACGCCCTTGAAGTCGGCCTCGGCACCGATCGGGAGCTGCATGACGAGCGGCTGGGCGCCCAGGCGGTCCGAGATCATCTCCACGCAGCGGTGGAACTCGGCGCCGGTGCGGTCCAGCTTGTTCACGAAGCAGATGCGGGGCACGCCGTAGCGGTCGGCCTGACGCCACACCGTCTCGGACTGCGGCTCGACACCGGCGACACCGTCGAACACGGTCACGGCACCGTCGAGCACACGCAGGGAACGCTCCACCTCGACGGTGAAGTCGACGTGCCCCGGGGTGTCGATGATGTTGATCGTGTAGTCGTTGTCCTCGAGCGGCCAGTGACAGGTGGTCGCAGCAGACGTGATCGTGATGCCACGCTCCTGCTCCTGCTCCATCCAGTCCATCGTGGCGGCGCCGTCGTGGACCTCACCGATCTTGTAGCTGACGCCGGTGTAGAACAGGATCCGCTCGGTGGTGGTCGTCTTGCCCGCGTCGATGTGGGCCATGATCCCGATGTTGCGGACCTTGGCCAGGTCAAGTGAAGTGGTAGCCATAAGGCTTCAGTCTTCTCTCGGTCTCGATGGGGGTAGCGACTACCAGCGGTAGTGCGCGAAGGCCTTGTTGGACTCGGCCATCTTGTGCGTGTCCTCGCGCTTCTTCACAGCGGCACCGAGGCCGTTGGAGGCGTCGAGGAGCTCGTTGAGCAGACGCTCGGTCATGGTCTTCTCGCGACGGGCGCGGGAGTAACCGACGAGCCAGCGCAGCGCGAGGGTGTTGGCGCGACCGGGCTTGACCTCGATCGGCACCTGGTACGTCGCACCACCGACACGGCGGGACTTGACCTCGAGGGTCGGCTTGATGTTCTCGAGAGCGCGCTTCAGCGTGATGACCGGGTCGTTGCCGGTCTTCTCGCGCAGGCCCTCCATGGCGCCGTAGACGATGCGCTCGGCGGTGGAGCGCTTGCCGTTCAGCAGCACCTTGTTGATCAGGGAGGTCACCAGAGGAGAACCGTAGACCGGGTCGATGATGACCGGGCGCTTCGGGGCGGGGCCCTTACGAGGCATTCTTACTTCTCCTTCTTGGCGCCGTAGCGGCTGCGGGCCTGCTTGCGGTTCTTGACACCCTGGGTGTCGAGGGAACCGCGGATGATCTTGTAGCGAACACCCGGCAGGTCCTTCACACGGCCGCCGCGCACGAGCACGATGGAGTGCTCCTGCAGGTTGTGCCCCTCACCCGGAATGTAAGCGGTGACCTCGATCCCGCTGGTCAGACGCACACGCGCGAC
The DNA here is from genome assembly GCF_042740985.1 of Streptomyces sp. NPDC058985. NCBI lineage: Bacteria > Bacillati > Actinomycetota > Actinomycetes > Kitasatosporales > Streptomycetaceae > Streptomyces > Streptomyces sp. NPDC058985. Next base: position 188,364 of record NZ_JBHYJX010000001.1, read on the forward strand.
CTTACGCAGGGCCGAGTTCGGCTTCTTCGGGGTGGTCGTGAACACACGCGTGCAGACGCCACGGCGCTGAGGGGAACCCTCGAGTGCGGGCGTCTTGTTCTTCTCGACCTTGTCCTGCCGGCCCTTCCGGACCAGCTGCTGGATCGTAGGCACTACTTCTCCGGTTTCTGTGTGCCGAATGGTGAAGCTAACCCGGAACATTCGCCGACCCACGCGGTCGGGTGTGTCGAAGCCGCGAACCCCTGCCGCCAGGCGGGAGAAAGCGCGGATTGCGGTGGCCGGTCACGACCCTCACCGCGGTTGAAGACACGCACGAGGGCCAGGGCACACCCCAGGCACAAGGTCTGAGCGTACCTACCGCATTCGCTGCGGTCAAAACAAATGGGCGGCGCGGGCATCCGTACCCGATTCGTCCCGCTGCGCCCCGATCGTTCCGTCACCGGGAGCAGGCGCGGGAGCGGGCGTGGGAGCAGACCCGGGCGCGGGCGCGGGCACAGACGCGGCCGTGTCGTCCCGGACGAAGTACGTCGGCCGGTTCTGCACCGCCGTGTATATGCGCCCGACATACTCACCGAGCAGACCGACGCAGATCAGCTGCACCCCGCCGATGAACACGATGCCGGTGAAGAGCGAGGTCCAGCCGGGGACCGTGCGGCCCAGCGCGAAGGCGGTCAGCGTGTAGACCAGCAGCCCCAGGCAGACCACGAAGGCACCGGCGCCCAGCCAGGTGGCGATGCGCAGCGGGGCCGCCGAGAAGCCGGTCACGCTGTCGACGGCGAGGCGGATCATCCGGCCCAGCGGGTACTTCGTCCGGCCGGCGGTGCGCGGCGCGCGCTCGTACGTCACCCGGCCGCTCGGGAAGCCCAGCCACGGCACGAGGAGCCGGTAGACCCGCTGCTGGTCCGGCAGGGCCTTCAGCGCGTCCACGGCGGCCCGGCTGAGCAGCCGGAAGTCGCCGGCCTGCGCGAGCACGGACGGGCCCGCCAGGCGCCGCATCAGGCGGTAGTAGACGCCCGCCGACCACCGCTTGAACCCGGAGTCGCTGCTGCGGTCGGCCCGCACGCCGTAGACGATGTCCAGGCCCTGCGTACGGGCCAGCTCCAGCATCTCGGGGATCTTCTCCGGCGGGTCCTGGAGGTCGGCGTCGAGACTGACGACGTAGGCGCCCACGGCGCGGTCCAGGCCCGCGGTGAGGGCCGCCTGGTGTCCGGAGTTGCGCCGCAGCCCGACCACGCGCAGCTCCGGCCAGCCCAGCCGGAAGGCGGCCAGCAGCTCCGCCGTGCGGTCGCCGCTGCCGTCGTCCACCACGACGACCTCGTGTCGCACGCCCAGCTCCGTCAGGACCGGGCGCAACCTGCTGACCAGCGCGGGCAGGACCTCTTCCTCGTTGTACATGGGTATGACGACCGACAGCACGACGGGTTCGTGCCGCTCCGCGTCCGGTTCCTCGGGCACCGCGCCTCCCCTCTCCCTGCCTCTGAGCACAGATGTGCGACTCTTGTGCGATCTTATGGCAGCAATTGACGGTTGAGGGTGGGCCGAGGGGGATGACAGCCATGGACACGGCTGCCGACGACACGGTGACCGACGGGTCGGACGGCGCACGCACGGCACGGCCCGACGGACCCCGGGACCGCCCCTGGGCGACCTGGCCGCCCCGCCTGCCGGACCGCGCCCGCCCCTACCTGGCCCCGCTCCTCCTGTACGGCGTCACCAAGCTGGTCGGCCTCGGCGTCTTCGCCGCCCTGCTGACGTACGCCGGGGACTTCCGGGAGAAGAACCCGCGCTTCGGCGGCGGCGCCCACTGGTGGGACGTCCTGGCCACCTGGGACGGCTGGTGGTACCTCCAGGTCGCCGAACACGGCTACCACCCCTCCCTGGTCCGGCTCGACTCCGACGGCCTGTTCACGGTCCAGCAGAACTCGGTGGCGTTCTTCCCTCTCTACCCGGCCCTGATCCGCATGGTCTCGGAGTCGACCGGCCTCGGCCTGTACGGCTCCGGGATCCTGGTCTCGGTCGTCTCGTCGTTCATCGCGGCGGCGGGCGTCTACGCGGTGATCTCGCTGCTCGCGGGGGCCCGCGCGGGCACCATCGCGGCGGGTCTGTGGGCCGTGGCCCCCGGCGCGGGCGTCGAGTGGGCCGTCTACTCCGAGTCCCTGTTCGTCGCCATCGCCGCCTGGGCCTGCTACGCCGTGATGACCCGGCGCTGGGTGGTGGCCGGCCTGCTCGCCTTCACCGCCGGCCTGAACCGCCCCACCTCCGCCGTGCTCATCGGCGCCGTCGGCCTCGCCGCCCTGGTGACGCTGGCCCGCCCGGCGTCCCGGCGCGAACACGGGATACGCGGCCCGGTGTACGCCATGCTCGTCGCCCCCGTCGGCCTGCTCGGCTACATCGCCTGGGTCGGCTGGAGCACGGGCGAGGCCACCGCGTACTTCACCCTCCAGCGCGAGGGCTGGGCCCACTTCTTCGACTACGGCGCCTACACCCTGGACGTGCTGCGCAACCTCACGGTGGGCAAGGGCGACTACCACTTCGCCTTCTCCACCCCGGACCTGCTCTCCCTCCAGCTGGTCCTGGCCCTGCCCTTCCTGATCGCCCTGATGTTGCGCAAGCGGCCCCCGCTGGTCCTGGTCGCGTACACCCTGGCGTCCGTCATCACGGTCCTGGGCACCCAGCAGATGTTCGGCAACACCATGCGCTACCTGCTCCCCGCCTTCCCCCTGCTCCTGGCCCCCGCCGCGGCCCTGAGCCGTCTGAAGCTCCCGAGCCTGGTGGTCTTCTTCACCACGGCGGCCCTCGCCTCCGGCTGGTACGCGCACTACGTGATCTTCGAGCTGGGCGTGCCGTAGACGTCCCGCGCGAGAACGCCGAAGGGCGGCCACCCCGTGGGGTGGCCGCCCTTCGTTCGTTCAACCGGCTCGCTTACTGGTTGTACGGACCGTAGTCGTAGTCCTCCAGCGGAACGGCCTGGCCGGAGCCCGTGCCGAACGGCGAGTAGTCGATGTCGTCGTAGCCGACGGCCGAGTACATCGCGGCCTTGGCCTCCTCGGTCGGCTCGACCCGGATGTTGCGGTAGCGGGACAGGCCCGTACCGGCCGGGATGAGCTTACCGATGATGACGTTCTCCTTGAGGCCGATGAGGCTGTCGGACTTGGCGTTGATCGCCGCGTCCGTCAGCACTCGGGTCGTCTCCTGGAAGGAGGCGGCCGACAGCCAGGACTCCGTCGCCAGCGAGGCCTTGGTGATACCCATCAGCTGCGGACGACCGGAGGCCGGGTGACCGCCCTCCTGGACCACACGACGGTTCTCGGTCTCGAACTTCGTACGCTCGACCAGCTCGCCGGGCAGCAGCTCCGCGTCGCCCGACTCGATGATCGTCACGCGGCGCAGCATCTGCCGGATGATGATCTCGATGTGCTTGTCGTGGATCGACACACCCTGCGAGTTGTAGACCTTCTGGACCTCGCCGACCAGGTGGACCTGGACGGCACGCTGGCCCAGGATGCGCAGCACGTCGTGCGGGTTGGTGGCACCCACGGTGAGCTTCTGGCCCACCTCGACGTGGTCGCCCTCGCCCACGAGCAGACGGGCACGCTTCGAGATCGGGAACGCCGTCTCGTCGCTGCCGTCGTCCGGGGTGACGACGATCTTCTTCGTCTTCTCGGTCTCCTCGATCCGGACGCGGCCGGAGGCCTCGGAGATCGGGGCGACACCCTTCGGGGTACGGGCCTCGAAGAGCTCGACGACACGCGGCAGACCCTGGGTGATGTCGTCACCGGCCACACCACCGGTGTGGAAGGTACGCATCGTCAGCTGGGTGCCGGGCTCACCGATGGACTGGGCGGCGATGATGCCGACCGCCTCACCGATGTCGACCAGCTTGCCGGTGGCCAGGGAGCGGCCGTAGCACATGGCGCAGGTGCCGACCTGGGACTCGCAGGTCAGGATCGAGCGGGTCTTGACCTCCTCGACGCCGTGGGCGACCAGGGCGTCGATGAGGACGTCACCGAGGTCGACGTTGGCCGGCGCGATCACCTTGCCGTCGATGACGACGTCCTCGGCGAGCATGCGGGCATAGACGCTGGTCTCGACGTCCTCGGCCTTGCGCAGCGTCCCGTCCGCGTCACGCGAGGCGATCGGCAGCTTGAGACCGCGCTCGGTGCCGCAGTCCTCCTCGCGAATGATGACGTCCTGGGAGACGTCGACCAGACGACGCGTGAGGTAACCCGAGTCGGCGGTACGCAGAGCGGTGTCCGCCAGACCCTTACGGGCACCGTGCGTGGAGATGAAGTACTCCAGCACGGACAGGCCCTCACGGAACGAGGCCTTGATCGGACGCGGGATCGTCTCGTTCTTGGCGTTCGACACCAGACCACGCATACCGGCGATCTGACGCATCTGCATCATGTTGCCTCGTGCGCCCGAGTTCACCATCATGAAGATCGGGTTGGTCTTCGGGAAGTTCTCGTTCATCGCCTCGGCGACCTCGTTGGTCGCCTTGGTCCAGATCGCGATGAGTTCCTGCGTGCGCTCGTCCTTGGTGATCAGACCGCGCTCGTACTGCTTCTGGACCTTCTCGTCCTGCGCCTCGTAGCCCTTGACGATCTCCTTCTTCGCCTCGGGAACGACGACGTCGGAGATGGCCACGGTGACGCCGGAACGGGTCGCCCAGAAGAAGCCGGCCGCCTTCAGGTTGTCGAGCGTCGCCGCCACGATGACCTTCGGGTAGCGCTCGGCGAGGTCGTTGACGATCTCGGAGAGCTGCTTCTTGCCGACCTCGTAGTCGACGAACGGGTAGTCCTCGGGCAGCAGCTCGTTGAAGAGCGCGCGGCCCAGCGTGGTCTTCAGGGTGAAGGTGTCACCCTGCTGCCACTCCGGCTCACCCTCCTCGCGGGCCGGGGGCTCCCAGCCGCGGGGCGGGATGGTGCCCACCGGGAAGCGGATGTCGACCTTCGACTGGAGCGACAGGTCGCCCGCGTCGAACGCCATGATCGCCTCGGCGGCGGAACCGAACGCACGGCCCTCGCCCTTGAGGTCCCGGCCCTCGCCGTCGGTGGTGAGGAAGAACAGACCGAGGACCATGTCCTGGGTCGGCATCGTCACCGGACGGCCGTCGGCCGGCTTGAGGATGTTGTTCGAGGACAGCATCAGGATGCGGGCCTCGGCCTGCGCCTCCGCGGAGAGCGGCAGGTGGACGGCCATCTGGTCACCGTCGAAGTCCGCGTTGAACGCGGTGCAGACGAGCGGGTGGATCTGGATGGCCTTGCCCTCGACCAGCTGCGGCTCGAAGGCCTGGATGCCGAGGCGGTGCAGGGTGGGCGCACGGTTCAGCAGAACCGGGTGCTCCGCGATGACCTCTTCCAGCACGTCGTACACGACCGTGCGGCCGCGCTCGACCATGCGCTTGGCGCTCTTGATGTTCTGCGCGTGGTTCAGGTCGACCAGGCGCTTCATCACGAACGGCTTGAAGAGCTCCAGCGCCATGGCCTTCGGGAGACCGCACTGGTGCAGCTTCAGCTGCGGGCCGACGACGATGACGGAACGCGCCGAGTAGTCGACTCGCTTGCCGAGCAGGTTCTGACGGAAGCGGCCCTGCTTGCCCTTGAGCATGTCGGACAGCGACTTCAGCGGACGGTTGCCGGGGCCCGTCACCGGGCGGCCGCGGCGGCCGTTGTCGAAGAGCGCGTCGACGGCCTCCTGGAGCATGCGCTTCTCGTTGTTCACGATGATCTCGGGCGCGCCGAGGTCGAGAAGCCGCTTCAGGCGGTTGTTGCGGTTGATGACACGGCGGTACAGGTCGTTCAGGTCGGAGGTCGCGAAGCGGCCACCGTCCAGCTGCACCATCGGACGCAGGTCCGGCGGGATGACCGGCACGCAGTCGAGCACCATGCCCTTGGGGCTGTTGCTGGTCTGCAGGAACGCGGAGACGACCTTGAGGCGCTTGAGCGCACGGGTCTTCTTCTGGCCCTTGCCGGTGCGGATGATCTCGCGGAGGCGCTCGGCCTCCTCGTCGAGGTCGAAGGACTCCAGGCGCTTCTGCAGCGCGGCGGCGCCCATCGAGCCGTCGAAGTAGGTGCCGAAGCGGTCGCGCAGCTCGCGGTAGAGCAGCTCGTCGCCCTCCAGGTCCTGGACCTTGAGGTTCTTGAACCGGTTCCACACCTCGTCGAGGCGGTCGATCTCGCGCTGCGCACGGTCGCGCAGCTGCTTCATCTCACGCTCGGCACCCTCGCGCACCTTGCGGCGCACGTCGGCCTTGGCGCCCTCGGCCTCCAGCTCGGCCAGGTCGGTCTCGAGCTTCTTGGCGCGGGCCTCCAGGTCGGAGTCGCGGCGCTGCTCGATCTGCTGGCGCTCGACGGAGACGTGGGCCTCCAGCGACGGCAGGTCGCGCGTACGGCGCTCCTCGTCCACGAACGTGATCATGTACGCGGCGAAGTAGATGACCTTCTCGAGGTCCTTCGGCGCCAGGTCCAGCAGGTAGCCCAGGCGCGACGGGACGCCCTTGAAGTACCAGATGTGGGTGACGGGAGCGGCCAGCTCGATGTGGCCCATCCGCTCACGGCGCACCTTGGCGCGGGTAACCTCGACGCCACAGCGCTCGCAGATGATGCCCTTGAAGCGGACGCGCTTGTACTTGCCGCAGTAGCACTCCCAGTCCCGGGTCGGACCGAAGATCTTCTCGCAGAAGAGTCCGTCCTTCTCGGGCTTGAGGGTGCGGTAGTTGATGGTCTCGGGCTTCTTGACCTCGCCGTGGCTCCACTGACGGATGTCGTCAGCGGTGGCCAGACCGATCCGGAGCTCGTCGAAGAAGTTGACGTCGAGCACTATGCGTCAATCCCTCTCAGGGTTGTAAGTCTGTGGTCTGAAACGGGGGTCGCGGGATCGGCGGGGCCTGTGCGGAACAGGCCCCGCCTGACTCCCGTCAGACCTCTTCGACGCTGCTCGGCTCGCGCCGGGACAGGTCGATGCCAAGCTCCTCCGCGGCGCGGAAGACGTCCTCGTCGGTGTCGCGCATCTCGATGGACATGCCGTCCGAGGACAGCACCTCCACGTTGAGGCACAGGGACTGCATCTCCTTGATGAGCACCTTGAAGGACTCGGGGATGCCGGGCTCAGGGATGTTCTCGCCCTTGACGATGGCCTCGTAGACCTTCACGCGGCCGGTGACGTCGTCGGACTTGATCGTCAGCAGCTCCTGGAGGGCGTACGCGGCGCCGTAAGCCTCCAGCGCCCACACCTCCATCTCACCGAAGCGCTGGCCACCGAACTGGGCCTTACCACCCAGCGGCTGCTGGGTGATCATCGAGTACGGGCCGGTCGACCGGGCGTGCAGCTTGTCGTCGACCAGGTGGTGCAGCTTGAGGATGTACATGTACCCGACCGAGATCGGGTCCGGGAACGGCTCACCGCTGCGGCCGTCGAACAGCCGCGCCTTGCCGGTCGGGAGCACCATGCGCTCGCCGTCGCGGTTCGGGATGGTGTGCTGGAGCAGGCCGGCCAGCTCGTCCTCGCGCGCACCGTCGAAGACCGGGGTGGCGACGTTGGTGCCGGCCTCGACCTTGTCGGCGCCGATGGCCTGGAGGCGCTGCGCCCACTCCTCCGCGAGGCCGGAGACGTCCCAGCCGCGGCTGGCGAGCCAGCCGAGGTGGATCTCCAGGACCTGTCCCGGGTTCATTCGGGACGGGACACCCAGCGGGTTCAGGATGATGTCGACGGGCGTGCCGTCCTCCAGGAACGGCATGTCCTCGATCGGGTTGATCTTGGAGATGACGCCCTTGTTGCCGTGGCGGCCGGCGAGCTTGTCACCGTCGGTGATCTTGCGCTTCTGCGCCACGTACACGCGCACCAGCTGGTTCACACCGGGGGGAAGCTCGTCGCCCTCCTCGCGGTCGAAGACGCGGACGCCGATGACCTTGCCGATCTCGCCGTGCGGCACCTTCAGGGAGGTGTCGCGCACCTCGCGCGCCTTCTCACCGAAGATCGCGCGGAGCAGGCGCTCCTCCGGGGTCAGCTCGGTCTCACCCTTGGGCGTGACCTTGCCGACGAGGATGTCGCCGGCGACGACCTCGGCACCGATGCGGATGATGCCGCGCTCGTCGAGGTCGGCGAGGACCTCCTCGGAGACGTTCGGGATGTCCCGGGTGATCTCCTCGGGGCCGAGCTTGGTGTCACGGGCGTCGACCTCGTGCTCCTCGATGTGGATCGAGGAGAGGACGTCGTCCTGCACGAGGCGCTGCGACAGGATGATCGCGTCCTCGTAGTTGTGACCCTCCCACGGCATGAACGCGACCAGCAGGTTCTTGCCGAGCGCCATCTCGCCGTTCTCGGTGGCCGGACCGTCGGCCAGGACCTGGCCCTCGATGATCCGGTCGCCCTCGGCGACGATGACCTTCTGGTTGACCGAGGTGCCCTGGTTGGACCGGGAGAACTTGGCCAGGCGGTACGTGATGTACGTGCCGTCGTCGTTGGTGGTGGTGATGTAGTCGGCGGAGACCTCCTGGACCACACCCGCCTTCTCGGCCTTGACCACGTCGCCGGCGTCGGCGGCGGAGCGGTACTCCATGCCGGTGCCGACGAGCGGGGACTCGCTCTTGATGAGCGGCACGGCCTGGCGCATCATGTTCGCGCCCATGAGGGCACGGTTGGCGTCGTCGTGCTCCAGGAACGGGATCATCGCGGTCGCGACCGACACCATCTGGCGCGGCGAGACGTCCATGTAGTCGACGTCGTCACCGGGGACGTAGTCGACCTCGCCGCCACGACGGCGGACCAGGACGCGGGCCTCGGAGAAGCGCATGTCGTCGTTGAGCGTGGCGTTGGCCTGCGCGATGACGAAGCGGTCCTCCTCGTCGGCGGTCAGGTAGTCCACCTCGTCGGTGACCTGGCCGTCGACGACCTTGCGGTACGGCGTCTCGATGAAACCGAACGGGTTGATCCGGCCGTACGAGGCGAGCGAACCGATCAGACCGATGTTCGGGCCTTCGGGCGTCTCGATCGGGCACATGCGGCCGTAGTGCGACGGGTGAACGTCACGGACCTCGAAGCCGGCCCGCTCACGGGAGAGACCACCCGGGCCGAGGGCGTTCAGACGACGCTTGTGCGTCAGCCCCGACAGCGGGTTGTTCTGGTCCATGAACTGGGACAGCTGGCTGGTGCCGAAGAACTCCTTGATGGAGGCGACGACCGGCCGGATGTTGATCAGGGTCTGCGGCGTGATCGCCTCGACGTCCTGGGTGGTCATGCGCTCGCGCACGACGCGCTCCATACGGGCGAGACCCGTACGGACCTGGTTCTGGATCAGCTCGCCGACGTTGCGGATGCGGCGGTTGCCGAAGTGGTCGATGTCGTCGGTCTCGACGACGATCTCCCGGCCCGACTCGCCGGTCGTCTCGGTCTCGCCGGCGTGCAGCTTCACCAGGTACTTGATGGTGGCGATGACGTCGTCGGTGGTGAGCACGCCGGCGTCCAGCGGCTCGTCCGCGCCGAGCTTCTTGTTGACCTTGTAGCGGCCGACCTTGGCGAGGTCGTAGCGCTTCGGGTTGAAGTACAGGTTCTCCAGAAGCGTCTGCGCGGCCTCACGGGTGGGGGGCTCGCCCGGACGCAGCTTGCGGTAGATGTCGAGCAGCGCGTCGTCCTGGCCCTGGGTGTGGTCCTTCTCCAGGGTGGCGCGCATGGACTCGTACTCGCCGAACTCCTCGAGGATCTGCTCGGTGGTCCAACCGAGCGCCTTGAGCAGGACGGTCACGGACTGCTTGCGCTTGCGGTCGATGCGCACACCGACCATGTCGCGCTTGTCGATCTCCATCTCCAGCCAGGCACCCCGGGACGGGATGATCTTGGCGGAGAAGATGTCCTTGTCGGACGTCTTGTCGATGGAGGAGTCGAAGTAGACGCCGGGCGAACGGACCAGCTGCGAGACCACGACACGCTCGGTGCCGTTGATGACGAAGGTGCCCTTGTTGGTCATGAGCGGGAAGTCGCCCATGAAGACCGTCTGGGACTTGATCTCGCCGGTCTCGTTGTTGGTGAACTCGGCGGTGACGAAGAGCGGGGCCGCGTACGTGAAGTCACGGTCCTTGCACTCGTCGATGCTGTTCTTCGGAGGCTCGAAACGGTGGTCGCGGAACGTCAGCGACATCGACCCGGAGAAGTCCTCGATCGGCGAGATCTCCTCGAAGATCTCCTCCAGACCGGACTTGGTGGGGACGTCCTGACCGGACTCCAGAGCCGACTCGACGCGAGCCTTCCAGGCGTCGTTGCCGAGGAGCCAGTCGAAGCTCTCGGTTTGCAGCGCGAGAAGGTTCGGAACCTCGAGGGGCTCCTTGATCTTTGCAAAGGAGATGCGCAGCGGGGCGGTGCTGGCAGCGTTGTTCGTATTCGCGGTCGAGGCATTGCGCGAGGCGGCCAAGAGGGGGTCCTTCCGAGGGCTCGGACTCACTACGCGCGTACCGGTCCCTCTTCCGTGCACTAAGACAGGGGGTGCCAGATGTGGCTAAAGAGCCAGGTCAGGCATGCTCTGGTCGTCAGTGCTCGGGCGAGGGCAGACCCCTGGTGACGGGCAGGGGGCAGCTAACAGGCAGCGCAAAGGGTCAGTGTAGCCACTTGGCACACTGATGTCCAGTGCGGTTCTCGGGGACCGTGTTCGCTCCTCGTTGTTCTCACCACCTGTGCGGCAAGGCCTCGCCCTCAACGCACCGAGATACTGCCCTCTTCGCCGTCGATCCATGCCTCGGATTCGGATCCTTGTGACGACGCCCTGAGAATTGCGCGCTGCGTGCGGTTCGTCAAGGCCCCCCTTGCCCAAACCGGTTGCCGCCAGGGGCTCTCAGGGCCCCGGCGACGGCACAACGAAGATCACCATACTCTCCGCCGTCACGCGTGCAAGGCAGCCGCCGCCGGACCCTCGGAACGCCGAAGAGCGACCACCCGGATGGATGATCGCTCTTCGGTGCTACGGCGTTACAGATCCTGACGGATCCGTGGTGCCTTCGTGGTCTTACTTGACCTCGACGGAGGCGCCGGCGCCCTCGAGGGACTCCTTGGCCTTGTCCGCGGCGTCCTTGGCGACCTTCTCGAGGACGGGCTTCGGGGCGCCGTCCACGAGGTCCTTGGCCTCCTTCAGACCCAGGGAGGTCAGCTCGCGCACGACCTTGATGACCTGGATCTTCTTGTCGCCGGCACCCGTGAGGATGACGTCGAACTCGTCCTGCTCGGCCTCGGCCTCGACAGCGGCGCCACCAGCGGCACCACCGGCGACGACGACCGGCGCGGCAGCGGCGGCGGTGACGTCGAACTTCTCCTCGAAGGCCTTCACGAACTCGGAGAGCTCGATGAGGGTCATCTCCTCGAACTGGGCGAGCAGGTCGTCCTGGCTGAGCTTCGCCATGATGGCGGTCCTTCCACTAATTCGGCAGGTGCCGGATGTACGGGGTGAGGCGGGCGTACGTCGGCCCGCTGCGATCCGTGCCGCGCTCAGGCGGCCCGGATCAGAAAGCGAGCCGAGTTACTCGGCACCGCCCTGCTCGTCCTGCTTGGCACGGAGCGCGTCCACGGTGCGGACGAGCTTCGAGGGCAGTGCCTGGAAGACGGAGGCAGCCTGGGACTGCTTCGCCTTGAAGGCACCGGCCAGCTTGGAGAGCAGAACCTCGCGGGACTCGAGGTCCGCAAGCTTCTTGATCTCGTCGGCGGACAGCGCCTTGCCGTCAAGGACACCGCCCTTGATGACGAGGTTGGGGTTGTCCTTGGCGAAGTCGCGCAGACCCTTCGCCGACTCCACCGGGTCACCGGTGACGAAGGCGACGGCCGTCGGACCAGCGAAGAGCTGGTCGTCGAGCGTGATCCCGGCCTCGTTGGCCGCAATCTTGGTCAGCGTGTTCTTCACCACGGCGTACTGGGCGTTCTCACCGAGCGACCGGCGCAGCGTCTTGAGCTGCGCCACGGTGAGACCGCGGTACTCGGTCAGCACGGCGGCGTTGGAGCTGCGGAACTTGTCCGTCAGCTCGGCAACCGCGGCAGCCTTCTCGGGCGTCGCCATAGAGCCTCGGCCTCCTTCCGGGTGATTCGGACCGCGCGGACCCGAAGGAGGACTGGGGAAAACGAAACGCCCCGGCGCAGGCGCACGGGGCGTGGCTCGACCGTCGCTCACACGCACGAGGCGCGGACTCCGGGAGCTCATCCACAGTCACCTGCGCGGGTCGTCCGCAGTTCAGCGGATCCTTCGGCCACCGTGCCCTCCAACGAGCACACGGCAACGACCAGCGGTCTTTGGCTTCTGAAGAAAGGTACCCGACCGCACCAGCGGCGGGCAAATCCGCTCCCGGAGCGGGGGATCAGGTCGCGGAACCGAGGTCCAGCGCTTCCAGTTCGGCCAGCTCCTCGGCGTTGAGCCCCCCGGCCTCCGTGCCGTCACCGGCCAGGTCCTCCAGCTGCTTGAGCATCTCCATCATGTCGAAGGTGTCGGCCGCGGGCGGCACCTCGACCTGGGCCTTGGCGCCGTAGTCCGACAGCTTCATGCTCATGTCGACGTTGCCCTGCGGAGTGCTCATCGCGACGTCCATGCGCACGGGCAGGTCGGCGTCGTTCACCCAGACGTCGGTGTCGTAGCCCTTGATGCCGGACTTCTCGATGTTCGCCAGCAGCTTCTTGCGCTCCGCGGGCTTCAGCATGTCCAGGCTCTCGTTGCTCTCCATCATCTCCTTGACGGTGAGCGTGCCCTTGTAGTGCTGAGCCGTGACTCCGTCGACCTTCTCCTCGCCGACGTGCTTGATGTTGGGCGACTCCAGGAGGAGGGCGAGCTGCTCGGTCGGGTCCTGGTTCATGTTCTCGACGCCGGACAGCGCCTGACCGGCGTCCGCGCCCGCGGACTCGGCGGCGGCCTTGAGGTCCAGCTTCATCCAGCGCTTGCCGTCCATGTCCTTGGCGGCGGCCTCGCCCATGTCCATGTACATCACGTTGTCCTGCCAGACCATCCGGACCTGCTCCGGAGAGCCGGGCTCGGCGGTCAGCATGGAGCCCTTCATGGTCACGTCCATGACCGTCGGGTCCCAGCCCATGACGCCGTTCATCTGCGCGTCGCCCCCGCCGTCCAGCGCGGCCGGCATCGACATGGTCATCTCGACCTTGGCGGACTTCGCCTCGGAGGTCTTCTCGTACGCCGCGGTCAGCACCTGCTGGACGGACCGCCCACCACCGGAGGCGTCCCCGTCACCCCCACCGCATCCGACGGCACCGCCGGCCAGCACCAGAGCCGCCACACCGGCGAGCTTCGCCCCACCCCGGGCGTGCAGGAAATGCGCCATCGTTCCCCCCAAGGAACGTGACCAACGAAGAGTTGGCCACAAGAAGTTCAAATATGAAGACTCTGTGAGCCTAACCCACGGGAACACCACGCTTCCCCGATTAATCCGCTGCCGACTCCCCCAGCAGCTCCTTGAAGTCGGCCGTGTCCGCGGCCGGTGGACGGGCGGCGGAGACGGTGACGCCGTAGTCGCTGTAGTACGCGGTCTGGATCAGCTCCCCGGTCTTCGTCCGTCCCCGCTCGACCTTCTTGACCAGCAGGTTCCGGTCGTCGACCCAGATGTCGACGGTCTGGGCGGTGGACCCGCCGACCGTGCCGGACCAGTGGGTGGCGCGTCGGCCGCGCGTCTTCTCCTCACCCACCCTGCGTACGTCCTTGGCGGTCAGCAGCAGCTTCACCGCCTGGTGGGGCGTGGTGTTGCGCATCTGGTCCGCGAAGCCGGCGCCCGCGCCGCCGCCGAGGTCCTCCAGGTCGGCGTAGACGTACTTGATCCAGTGCCGGCCGCCGACCCTGGCGGCGAACTCGTCGCCCATGCGGGCGTAGTAGGCGTCGGCCAGGTACCGGGCCTCCATCGCGGTGGTGCCCAGCCGGCGCATCGTCTCGGCGGTGGTGCCACCGGTGTACGTGATCATGAGGGTGCCGGTGAGGCCGTCGTGCCAGCCGAGGACACCGGTGGCCTCCAGGGACAGCTCACTGCCCATCACGGTCGTGGACTCCACCCGCGCCGAACCCGCCCGACCGGTCGCCCGCTCGACGGCGCGCAGGGCGTCGGCCGAAGGGCCGGTGAGGGCCGGGGGCCCGGTGGACGCCGGGGCGGAGGACCGCGGAGCGGAGGACGGCGGGGCCGCGGGGTCCCCGGAGGACGTGCAGGCGGTGACGCCCGCCAGCATGACCGACACCGCGACCGAGACGACCGTCCGGCGTACCGTCGTGCCTGTCATCCGCCCACCCCCTGTGCCCCGCGCGCCCCCTGCGCCTCGTGCGGGGGTCCCCTGCCCGCACGCTAGCCCAGGTCGCGGGAGAAGGGACGGGCCCCGCACCTCGGAAGGTGCGGGGCCCGTGAACCGGTTGGGCGAGCCGTGGGCTCAGACCGCCGCCGGGTCCTCCTCGGTGAGGAGGTTGCGGGTGCGGTTGGAGTCGACCGGGATGCCGGGGCCGATCGTGGTGCTGATCGCGGCCTTCTTGATGTACCGGCCCTTCGCGGCGGACGGCTTGAGACGGAGGATCTCCTCCAGCGCCGCGCCGTAGTTCTCCACCAGCTTGGTGTCGTCGAACGACGTCTTGCCGATGATGAAGTGCAGGTTCGAGTGCTTGTCGACGCGGAACTCGATCTTGCCGCCCTTGATGTCGTTGACAGCCTTGGCGACGTCCGGGGTCACGGTGCCGGTCTTGGGGTTCGGCATGAGACCACGGGGACCGAGCACGCGGCCGAGGCGGCCGACCTTGCCCATGAGGTCCGGGGTGGCGACGACGGCGTCGAAGTCCAGACGGCCCTTCGACACCTCGTCGATCAGTTCGTCGGCGCCGACGATGTCGGCGCCCGCGGCACGCGCGGCCTCGGCACGGTCGCCGGTCGCGAAGACCAGGACCCGGGCGGTCTTGCCGGTGCCGTGCGGGAGGTTCACGGTGCCACGGACCATCTGGTCGGCCTTGCGCGGGTCGACACCCAGGCGGAAGGCGACCTCGACGGTGCCGTCGAACTTGCTCGTGGAGGTCTCCTTGGCGAGACGGACGGCCTCGAGCGGGGCGTAGAGCTTGTCCCGGTCGATCTTGGCGTCCGCAGCGCGGAGAGACTTGCTGCGCTTGCTCACTACTGCTCCTGTTGGCTTCTGAGGAGTCGTGGTGCGGGCCGAGCCGGCCCTGCCACTACTGCTGTTTTACGGGGGTGGAGGTCAGCCCTCGACCGTGACGCCCATGGAACGGGCGGTACCGGCGATGATCTTCTCCGCCTGGTCCAGGTCGTTGGCGTTGAGGTCGGGCATCTTGGTGGTGGCGATCTCACGGACCTGGTCACGCGTGATCTTCGCGACCTTGGTCTTGTGCGGCTCGCCGGAGCCCTTCTCCACACCCGCGGCCTTGAGGATCATCTTCGCGGCCGGCGGGGTCTTGGTGATGAAGGTGAAGGAACGGTCCTCGTAGACCGTGATCTCCACCGGGATGACCCAGCCACGCTGCGACTCGGTCGCGGCGTTGTAGGCCTTGCAGAACTCCATGATGTTCACGCCGTGCTGACCCAGCGCGGGGCCGACCGGCGGAGCCGGGTTGGCGGCACCGGCCTGGATCTGGAGCTTGATGAGCCCCGTGACCTTCTTCTTCTTGGGAGGCATAGCTCTCCGGGTCCTTTCGATTCGGGTCCTGCCCGCGTTCGGGAGCTACCCGGACACAGGCATACCGCACAACGATAGCGGGTATAGATGCGCGGCCAAAAACCGAGCAGGTCAGGCGCCCGCTCGCACGAGGGCCTGACCTGCTCGGACGCTGTGGCTCCAGCCGAACCTGTGACGAACTAGTTCTTCTGGATCTGGTCGAAGCTCAGCTCGACCGGGGTCTCGCGGCCGAAGATCTCGACGAGGCCCTTGACCTTCTTCGAGTCGGCGTTGATCTCGTTGATCGTGGCCTGGAGCGTGGCGAAGGGGCCGTCGGTGACGGTGACCGAGTCGCCGACCTCGAAGTCCAGGACCTGGACCTCGACCTTGCGCTGCGGCGCCGGCTTGCCCTCGGCCTCGGCGGCCTCGCGGGCGGCCTTCTCCTCGGCCTCCGGGGCGAGCATCTTGACGATCTCGTCCAGGGTCAGCGGGTACGGGTCGTAGGCGTTGCCCACGAAGCCGGTGACGCCGGGGGTGTTGCGGACGACGCCCCAGGACTCGTTGGTCAGGTCCATGCGGACCAGGACGTAGCCGGGGAGCTTGTTCTGGCGGATCGTCTTGCGGTCGCCGTTCTTGATCTGGACGACCTCTTCCTGCGGCACCTCGGCCTGGAAGATGTAGTCCTCGACGTTCAGCGAGACGGCGCGCTGTTCGAGGTTGGTCTTCACGCGGTTCTCGTAGCCGGCGTAGGTGTGGATCACGTACCACTCGCCGGGCAGGACGCGCAGCTCGCGGCGGAGCGCCTCGATCGGGTCCAGCTCGGGCTCGGGCTCCGCGGCCTCTTCCGCCTGCTCGGCGGTGTCGTCGTCCGCGGCTTCCGCGGTCTCGTCCTCGGCCTCTGCGGTCGTCTCGTCCGCGTCGACGACGGCGTCGTCGGCAGCCTCGGCCTCGGCGGAGGCCTGGGTGTCCTCGTTGCCGGCGCCCTCGACGGTGCCGGGCTCGTCCTCGACGGACTCGACCGGCTCGAAGGCGTCGTTCACGTTCGGGTCAGACACGGTGGCTGCTTCTTCCTGGATACATAGGGGTGGAACACGCGAAAGGGGCGCCGGGTACCTCGGCGCCCTTCGCTCTCGACTCAGCCGAAGACGTACTTGGCGGCGTGAGAGAAGCCATAGTCAATCAGAGTCACCAGGCCGATCATGATGACCACGAAGATGATCACCACGGTGGTGTACGTCGTCAGCTGATTCCGGGTCGGCCAGACAACCTTGCGGAGTTCCGCGACGATCTGGCGGTAGAAGAGGGCGAGCCGCTTGAGGGGGCCCTTCTTGCCGCGCTTGCCGCCCTTGCGGGACTTCTTGTCCGGCGCCTCGTCCTGGGCATCAGGCATGTCGATGGAGCCCACGGCGTCCGTCACTCGTCCTCACCTGATTCCGGGTCGTGGCCGTGCCGCGCCCGGTTGGAGCCGCACGGCGGTGCATTGCTGTACGTACATGCGCACACATCCTGGCGATGGTGTGTGTAGCAGGGCCGGAGGGACTTGAACCCCCAACCGCTGGTTTTGGAGACCAGTGCTCTACCAATTGAGCTACGACCCTTTGTGTGTCCCCCAACGTACCGCATCCATCCGGATGCTTGGAGTGCACCGAATGATCGCGGGCTGCTGAAGGCCAACGAGGTGAGAGTGTACGTGCTCACGGGCCGGGCGTCGAACAGAATGGGGCGGCGAGGCGCCCCGCCAGGGGGCATTGGCCGAAGATCGCCCAGGCGGGCGCGCGGTTCCGGACTGATGTTCTGGGTCCTGCCCCGTTCCAGTTCGGTCCTGTTCAGTCAGTGAAACCCGTGTGCCGGTGCGGTTTGCGGTCTGGAACGATGGGGCCATGAGCGCTGCAACCCCTCCCACCGAGCGCCGGGTCTCCGCCCGAGTCGGCGCGATCTCCGAGTCCGCGACCCTCGCCGTGGACGCCAAGGCCAAGGCCCTGAAGGCCGCCGGGCGTCCGGTGATCGGCTTCGGCGCCGGTGAGCCCGACTTCCCGACGCCGGACTACATCGTCGAGGCCGCCGTCGAGGCGTGCAAGAACCCGAAGTACCACCGCTACACGCCGGCCGGCGGGCTGCCCGAGCTGAAGGCCGCCATCGCCGCGAAGACGCTGCGCGACTCCGGCTACGAGGTCGACCCGTCGCAGATCCTCGTGACCAACGGCGGCAAGCAGGCCATCTACGAGGCGTTCGCCGCGATCCTCGACCCGGGCGACGAGGTCATCGTCCCGGCGCCGTACTGGACGACGTACCCGGAGTCGATCCGGCTGGCCGGGGGCGTGCCCGTCGAGGTCGTCGCCGACGAGACGACCGGCTACCGGGTGAGCGTGGAGCAGCTGGAGGCCGCGCGCACGGACAAGACCAAGGTCGTCCTCTTCGTCTCGCCGTCGAACCCGACGGGGGCCGTGTACAGCGAGGCCGAGACCGAGGCGATCGGCCAGTGGGCCGTCGAGCACGGCCTGTGGGTGCTGACCGACGAGATCTACGAGCACCTCGTCTACGGCGACGCCTTCTCCGTGTCCCTGCCGGCCCTGCTGCCCGAGCTGCGCGACAAGTGCATCGTGGTCAACGGTGTCGCGAAGACGTACGCGATGACCGGCTGGCGGGTCGGGTGGGTCATCGGCCCGAAGGACGTCGTCAAGGCCGCGACGAACCTCCAGTCGCACGCCACGTCCAACGTGTCCAACGTGGCCCAGGCGGCGGCGATCGCCGCGGTCTCCGGCGACCTGGACGCCGTGGCGAAGATGCGGGAGGCCTTCGACCGGCGCCGCCAGACCATCGTGCGGATGCTCAACGACATCGACGGCGTGGTGTGCCCGGAGCCCAAGGGCGCGTTCTACGCCTACCCGTCGGTGAAGGCGCTGGTCGGCAAGGAGATCCGCGGCAAGCGTCCGCAGGACACGGTCGAGCTGGCCGCGCTGATCCTGGAGGAGGCCGAGGTCGCGGTGGTGCCGGGTGAGGCGTTCGGTACGCCCGGGTACCTGCGGCTGTCGTACGCGCTCGGCGACGAGGACCTCGTCGAGGGCGTGAGCCGGATCCAGAAGCTGCTGGCGGAGGCCCGGGACTGACCCGACCCCACTGCCGCGACAGAGCACTCCGGAACCTTCCGGGGTGCTCTGTTTGTTTGTGCGAGCAAGACCACGTACGGGGAAAGTGCTGTCGGGTCGGGCGTGTCGTGCGGCAGGATCGCGGAATGGAGCGTGTACGTGATGTCTCTGAACTGCCGAAGGCCCATCTCCACCTGCACTTCACCGGGTCGATGCGGCCCACGACCCTGCTGGAACTGGCCGACAAGCACGGTGTACGACTGCCCGAGACGCTGACCGAGGCGCTGGGCCGCGGTGAGTCGCCCAAGCTGCGCGCGACGGACGAGCGGGGCTGGTTCCGCTTCCAGCGGCTGTACGACGCGGCGCGGTCGTGTCTCCAGGAGCCGGAGGACATCCAGCGGCTGGTGCGGGAGGCCGCGGAGGAGGATGTGCGGGACGGGTCGGGGTGGCTGGAGATCCAGGTGGACCCGACGTCGTACGCCCCGCGGCTGGGCGGGCTGATCCCGGCGCTGGAGATCATCCTGGACGCGGTGGAGACCACCGTGCGGGACACGGGGATCGGGATGCGGGTGCTGGTGGCCGCGAACCGGATGAAGCACCCGCTGGACGCGCGGACACTGGCCCGGCTGGCGGTGCGCTACGCGGACAGGGGCGTGGTCGGGTTCGGCCTGTCCAACGACGAACGGCGGGGCATGGCCCGCGACTTCGACCGGGCGTTCGCGATCGCGCGCGAAGGCGGGCTGCTGTCGGCGCCGCACGGAGGTGAGCTGACCGGGCCCGCGTCGGTGCGGGACTGCCTGGACGACCTGGAGGCGGACCGGATCGGGCACGGGGTACGGGCGGCGGAGGATCCGCGGCTGCTGAAGCGGCTCGCCGACCGGCAGGTGACGTGCGAGGTGTGTCCGGCGTCGAACGTCGCCCTGGGCGTGTACGAGAAGCCGGAGGACGTGCCGCTGCGGAAGCTGTTCGAGGCGGGGGTGCCGATGGCGCTGGGCGCGGACGATCCGCTGCTGTTCGGGGCGCGGCTGGCGGCTCAGTACGAGTTCGCCCGGGAGCACCACGGGTTCACGGACCCGGAACTGGCGGAGCTGGCACGCCAGTCGGTTCGGGGGTCGGCGGCGCCGGCGGACGTGAAGGAGAAACTGCTGGCCGGGGTGGACGGCTGGCTGGCAGCGGAGTAGTGACGTAGCGGGCAACTGTGCCGCCTGGGGCGGCACGGGTGGGCGCGGCGGCACCCGGCAAGCGCCGGGCCGCGTCACCCGCCCCCGGACCCGCGTCCGCGCCGGGGGCCGTTACAGCCGGACGCCCACCGTCACCGGCTCGTTGACCAGCGTGACGCCGAACGCGTCGTGGACCCCGGCGACGACCTCGCGGGCCAGCGCCAGCAGGTCCTCCGTGGTGGCCTCGCCGCGGTTGGTCAGCGCCAGCGTGTGCTTGGTGGAGATGCGGGCGGGGCCGGTGCCGTAGCCCTTGGTGAAGCCGGCCTTGTCGATCAGCCAGGCCGCCGAGGTCTTGACGAGGCCGTCCCCGGCCGGGAAGGCGGGCGGCTCCGCCGCGTCCCCGAGCCGCTCGGACACGCGCGAACGGAACGCGGTGAACTCCTCGTCCGTGAGGATCGGGTTGGTGAAGAACGACCCGGCCGACCAGGTGTCGTGGTCGTCGGGGTTCAGCACCATGCCCTTCCCCGCGCGCAGCTTCAGCACGGTGTCGCGGGCGGCGGTCAGCCGGACCCGGTCACCCGCCTCGACGCCGAGCGCGCGGGCCGTCTCGGCGTAGCGGATGGGCGCGGAGAACCCGCGCGCGTCCTCCAGCCGGAAACGGACGCGCAGCACGACGAACCGCTCGGGTTCGGCCTTGAAGCGGCTGTTGCGGTACGAGAAGTCGCAGGCCGCGTTGGAGAGGGTGACCGTCTCCCTGTTCCTGCGGTCGTACGCCGTCACCTCGGTGATCGTGGAGCTGACCTCCTGGCCGTACGCGCCGACGTTCTGGATGGGCGTCGCGCCCGCCGAGCCGGGGATGCCGGCCAGGCACTCGACGCCGGCCAGTCCGGCCTCGACGGTGCGGGCGACGGCGTCGGACCAGATCTCGCCGGCCGCCAGCTCCAGCGTCGTGCCGTCGAGGGTGAGGCCGCGGGTGGCGATGTGCAGGGCGGTGCCGTCGAAGCCCTTGTCGCCGATGACCAGGTTGGATCCGCCGCCGATGAGCAGCAGGGGCGTGCCGGTGTCGTCGGCGTCGCGGACGGTGGCGATCACCTCGGCGTCGGTCGTGGCCGTGATCAGCCGGGTCGCCGGTCCTCCGAGTCGGAAGGTGGTCAGCGGGGCGAGGGGGGCGTCCTGGATTTCCTGCACGCGCTCAAGACTACGAGACGGCACCGACAGCCCCGGGCAGCGGGAAGCGCCCCGACCGTCCGGCCGGGGCGCTTCCCTCCTTCGCCGCGGGTGTCCGCCACCGCGGGCGCTCTCATCCTTCGGTCACCGCAGGCGCTGTCGTACCTCGGCCCAGCTGACCGGCAGCTCGTCGCTCGACGCCGGCCAGGAGACGAACTTCGCGTCCCGCATCTGCTCGGAGAGCCGGCGGGAGGCCGGGGCATGGGTGCCGGAGCGGGCGAAGTCCTTGAGCGCCTCGGGCGACTCCCAGGCGGACAGCGTCCAGAACGTCCGCTTGAAGGGCTCCGCCTTCAGGGAGGCGCCGTACGCACCTCGCGCGCCCCTCACCTGCCGCCACACGCCCGGCGTGCGCGCCAGGAACTTCACGGCTCCCCACAGCGTGCGGGTCTCGAAACGGGAGGCGAAGACGTGTACCTCCGTGGCCTGCGGCGGTCGGTTCGGCACGGTCCAGGGAAGGGTGGGCATGTCGGGCTCTCCTCTCGTCCTGCGTGGGTGCGGTCAGCCGATGGCCGCCGGGGCGGATACGGTCTCCTCCGGCTCCGGGGCCGGGTTCGGGTTCGGGTTCGTTCCGGGTGTGTCCGTGGAGGTCCGGCCGGCCGGGCGGCCGCGCGGGATCAGCAGGGCCGCGATGCCTCCGAGGGCGACCACCGCCGCGCCGACCGCGACCGCCGGCCGCAGTCCGTCGACGAAGATCTGGGGGGACTCGTAGCCGCCCTGCGCCGCGAAGATCGAGGACATGACCGCGATGCCGAGCGCGCCGCCCACCTCGCGCAGGGCGTTGTTGGCGCCGGAGGCGATGCCCTGCTCCTTGTTCACGACGCTGGACATCACCAGGGCGGAGGCGGGAGCGAAGAACAGGGCCATGCCGATTCCGCTGATGATCAGACCGGGCAGCTGCACCCCGTAGGAGGCGTCGGCCGTGATCACCCAGGCGAGATAGCCGAGGCCGGCCGCCTGGAGGAAGAGTCCCGCGGCGACGACCGGGCGCCCTCCGAGGCGGTCCGAGAGGATGCCGGCGATGGGCGCGACCAGCATCGGCATGCCGGTCCAGGGCAGCATGCGCAACCCCGCCTCGGTGGGCGAGTAGCCGAGCACGCCCTGCATGTACTGGCTGAGCAGGAAGATCGAGCCGAACATCCCGAGGAACATCAGCAGGCTCGCCGCGTTGATCCCGGCGAAGGCGCGGGAGCGGAAGAGGCGCATGGGGAGCATGGGGTTCCTGGCGCGGGTGCTGTAGAGAACGAAGCCGGCGAGCAGCGCCGCCCCCGCCAACAGGGCCATGAGCACCACGGAGCCGGTCCAGCCGTCGACGGGGCCGCGGACCAGGCCGTAGACGATGCCGAAGAGTCCGCCACTGGCGAGCAGGGTGCCGGGGAGGTCGAGCGGGGCGCCGGTGCCGTAGGACTCGGCGAGGCGGACGCGGGCGAGCGGCAGCAGGGCCAGACCCAGCGGAACGTTCAGCCAGAAGATCCACTGCCAGGAGATGTGTTCGGTGAGGCTGCCGCCGACCAGCGGACCCGAGGCCACGGCCAGCCCGTTGACGGCGCCCCAGATGCCGTACGCCATCCCGCGGCGTTCGGCGGGGACGGCGGCCGTCAGCAGGGTCAGGGTGAGCGGCATCATGATCGCCGCGCCGACGCCCTGGACCGCGCGGGCGGCGATGAGCGAGTCGATGCCGGGTGCCATGGCCGCGGCGGCGGAGGCGACGGTGAAGACGGTCAGACCGACGATGAAGAGCTTGCGGCGGCCGAAGCGGTCGCCCAGTGCCGCGCCGAACATCAGGAGGACGGCGAAGGTGAGCGTGTACGCGCTCACGGTCCATTCCAGGTCGTGCAGCGCCCCGCCCAGGTCCTCACGGATGGAGGGGAGGGCGGTGGTGACGACGAGGTTGTCGAGGGCGGCCATGAATCCGGCGACGCTGGTGATGACGAGGGCCCAGACGGCTCCCCCGGCGCTTGTGCTCCGACCTGTGCTGTGCTGTGACATCTCTCCCCCAGAGGGTGTGCACCGCTTGCGGTTTGTGTGGTTAGTAATTGCTGACTAACTTCTACGGCCATACGACGGCACGCGACGGTCATACGAGTGGTGTGCGAGAGCACCCGTCGCCGACCCGCGAGCCCCTACGCGCCGCTCTGGCTCTGTTTGGCCCGCGCCGAGATGTAGAGGCCTTCCCAGATCCGGTGCCCCGGCGGAAAGCCCATGCCGGCCAGGGTGTTGATGAGCATGCCGTACGCCATGAAGGTCGTCGTTTCGTTCACGTCGCCCCCCAGGGGCACGCGGACGGTGTCCCAGAGTTCCAGCCAGCCCCTGCGGACCATCTCGCCGAACTCGTGGTCCCCGGTCGCCTCGGCCGCGGCGACCGTGACGTAGACCTGCAACTGCATCTGCAGCTTCTCGGGGTGATCGGCGATCAGCTGCGTATAGGCCTCGGCCATGGAGTGCAGGGCCTCTTCGCCGTGCAGCCCCTCGGACGCCTTCTCGAACACCTCGCGCGTGTCCTGGAGGCAGCGTTCCGCGACGGCGAGGAAGATCGCTTTCTTGCCCGGAAAGAGCCGGAAGAGGTACGGCTGGGAGACCCCCACCCGCTTGGCGATGGCCTCGGTGGAGGTGCCGTAGTAGCCACCCCTGGCGAACTCGGTCGTCGCCGCGCGGATGACGCTCTCGCGTCGCTCCTCTGCACTCATCCTGACCATGGATAGAAAGTTAGTACTCAATCACTAACTAAGTCAAGGGGGTAAGGCGCGCCAAGAGGTGAGAGGCACCAAGAGGTAAGGGGCGTCCTCAATGGAGAACGCCCCTTACCGCACTTCTCAGCCCAGGCGGACGACCGCACGGGACATGCCGAGGACCTTCTGGCCGCCGCTGGTGGCCGTGAGGTCGACGCGGACGGTGTTGTCGTCGAGCTTGGCCGCGACCTTGCCGCTGACCTCGATCACGGCACCCTGGCCGTCGTCCGGGACGACGACGGGCCGGGTGAAGCGGACGCCGTACTCCACGACCGCGCCCGGGTCGCCGACCCAGTCGGTGACCACGCGGATCGCCTCGGCCATGGTGAACATGCCGTGCGCGATGACGTCCGGCAGGCCGACGTCCTTGGCGAACTTCTCGTTCCAGTGGATCGGGTTGAAGTCGCCGGAGGCACCCGCGTACTGGACGAGCTTGGCACGGTCCACCGGGAAGGACTGCGCGGGCAGCTCGGTGCCGACCTCGACGTCGCCGTACGCGATCCTGGCGCCGGGAGAGGCCGGAGGCGTCATGGTGGGGTCCGTCACGGTACTCACGCCTCCTCGGCCGCGCGGGCCACGAGCTTGGTCCAGGCGGTGACGACGTGCTCGCCGAGCTCGTCGTGGACCTCGCCGCGGACGTCCAGGACGTCGTTGCCGGCCAGCGACTTGATCGCCTCGATGGTCGAGGTGACGGTGAGCCGGTCGCCGGCCCGCACCGGGCGGACGTAGGCGAACTTCTGGTCGCCGTGCACCACCCGGCTGTAGTCCAGGCCCAGCTGCGGGTCCTCGACGACCTGCCTGGCCGCCTTGAACGTGATCGAGAACACGAAGGTCGGCGGGGCGATCACGTCCGGGTGGCCGAGTGACTTCGCGGTCTCCGTGTCCGTGTACGCCGGGTTGGCATCCCCCACGGCCTCCGCGAACTCGCGGATCTTCTCCCGGCCCACCTCGTAGGGCGCGGTCGGCGGATAGGTCCGCCCCACGAACGACTGGTCGAGCGCCATGGGCTCGCTCCTCCTGCTGTTTTGCTCTGCTCTGCTGTGCGGTGGGTACCGCGCCGGGCACCACTGACCCAAACGACGCGAGGCCGCCCCCAGTATCGGGGACGGCCTCGCGTACGAGCCTTGTTATCGCGTTTCGCGGTGCGCGGTGTGCGCGTTGCAACGCGGGCAGTGCTTCTTCATCTCCAGTCGGTCCGGGTTGTTGCGCCGGTTCTTCTTGGTGATGTAGTTCCGCTCCTTGCACTCCACGCAGGCCAGCGTGATCTTCGGGCGGACGTCGGTGGCAGCCACGTGAGTGCTCCTTGACGGACGGATTGATGATATTAACGCAGGAAAGAGTAGCCGATTGAAGGACCGACCCCGCAATCGGCTACTGAGAGTAGCGGTGACCGGACTTGAACCGGTGACACAGCGATTATGAGCCGCTTGCTCTACCGACTGAGCTACACCGCTGTGATGCGATCGGGCCCCGCCTCGCGACGGGAACCTCTCACACCAGAGCCCCAAAACGGAATCGAACCGTTGACCTTCTCCTTACCATGGAGACGCTCTGCCGACTGAGCTATTGGGGCGAGCGATGAAGACATTACACGGTCGCCCGCCGTTCGCCCAAATCCGTTTCGTCGCCCCTGACCCGTCCCGTACCCACCACTCCGGAGGGCCGGACCGCGCCGGTACGACTATTGCGCTCCTCCGCGCCACGGGCTGATCACCGTCCTAGGCTCGACTCACTCTGCGTGATCTTGCGTCCCCCACTGCGCAGCCCCGAGCCCAGAGGAGCGCGATGCCCGACAGCCAGCCGCAGCCGCCCCGTTCGCCCTCCCCCTCGGGCCCCGCCGACCACGGTTCGCTCCTGCTCTCCGGGGCTCGGCTCACCGACGGCCGGACCGTGGACGTGCGGCTCCACGGCGGGCGCATCGAGGCCGTCGGCACCGCCGGCAGCCTGACCCCGGCCCGCACGCCGGGCCCCGGCACCCGCGTCGACCTCGGCGGCTACCTGCTGCTCCCCGCCCCCGCCGAACCCCACGTCCACCCCGACACGGCCCTGACCGCCGACGTCCCTGGCCCCGTCTCCTACGAACCCGAGGACGTCCAGCGCCGGGCCACCGAGGCCGCCCTGCTCCAGCTCGGACACGGGGCGACCGCGCTGCGGGCGCATGTGCGGGTGGGCGACGTCGCGGGGCTGGGCGCGCTGACCGCCGTCCTGCGCGCGCGGCGTTCGCTGCGCGGTCTGGCCGAGCTGACGACGGTGGCGATGCCGAGGGTGCTGACCGGCGTCGCCGGGGCCGACGGTCTCGCGATGCTGCGGGACGCGGTCAAGATGGGCGCCGACGTGGTGGGCGGGTGCCCCGACCTGGACCCCGACCCGGCGGGGTACGTGGAGGCGGTCCTGGAGGTCGCGGCCGAGCACGGCTGCCCGGTCGACCTGCACACGGACGCGGCCGATCCGGCGCGGCTGGCCCGGCTGGCGGCCATGGCGGGCGGGCTGCGCCCCGGGGTGGCCCTCGGTCCCTGCGAGGGCCTCGGCCTGCTGCCGGCCGAGGTCGCCTCCCGGGCCGCGGAACAGCTCGCGGCGGCCGGGGTGACGGTGGTCTGCCTGCCGCAGGGCACGTGCGGCGCCGCCGACCACCCCGACGGCACCGCTCCGGTACGGCTGCTGCGGGCGGCCGGGGTACGGGTCGCCGCCGGGAGCGGTGCGCTCCGGGACGTCTCCAACCCCGTCGGGCGCGGTGACCCCCTGGAGGCGGCGTACCTGCTCGCCTCACGCCACGGGCTGCGCCCTCAGGACGCGTACGAGGCGGTGAGCACGGGGGCGCGGGCGGCGCTCGGCCTGCCCGAGGTGCGGGTGGAGGCCGGTTTCCCGGCCGAGCTCCTCGCGGTACGTGGCGACCGGCTGGCGGGGGCGCTGTCCCTGGCGTACAGCCGCGTCGTGGTGCACCGGGGGCGCGTGGTGTCACGGACCAGCGCGGTACGGGAGTACGGCGACCAGGACGGCGGCGCCGCGGACCTGGGGCTGCCTCGGCAGGGGCGGGGGGAGCGTGGGGGGCCGTCGAGCTGAGCGACCGGGAAGAGGGGTGGGCACCGGGTGGGCACCGGGTGGGCAAGGCCCCCTTTCCCGTTTTCCCGTGGACACACCGGCATCCGGTGGCCGTCCCGGGGAGCGTGGCCGAAGTCGTGCGGCGGGGGCGGCTGTCGGGGCGTACGGTCGAAGACATGCGCATTGTCATCGCTGGTGGTCATGGTCAGATCGCGCTGCGGCTGGAGCGGTTGCTCGCCGCGCGCGGCGACGAGGTGGCGGGCATCATCCGCAAGGCCGAACAGGCCGACGATCTCCGTGCGGCCGGTGCCGAACCGATCGTGCTCGATCTGGAGTCGGCCTCGCCGGAGGAGGTCGCGGAGTGCCTGCGGGGCGCCGATGCGGCGGTCTTCGCCGCGGGGGCGGGCCCCGGAAGCGGGGTGGCCCGCAAGGACACGGTGGACAAGTCGGCGGCGGTCCTCTTCGCGGACGCGGCGGTCCGGGCGGGCGTACGGCGCTTCGTGGTCGTGTCCTCCATGGGCGCCGACCCCGCGCACCAGGGCGACGAGATCTTCGACGTCTACCTGCGCGCCAAGGGCGAGGCCGACGCGCACGTCCGCTCACTGGACGAGCTGGACTGGACGATCCTGCGCCCCGGCATGCTGACGGACGACGCGGGCACCGGGCTCGTACGGCTGGAGGCGCACACCGGCCGCGGCCCCGTCCCGCGCGACGACGTGGCCGCGGCCCTGGCCGAACTGGTCGACACCCCGGCGACGCACGGCCTGACCCTGGAGCTGATCAGCGGTTCGACACCGGTGTCGGTGGCGGTGAAGTCGGTGGCCGGGAACTGAGGCGGGCTCCCGGGCAGGGCGGGGCGGGGCGAACGGGGACGCGAGGCAGGCGGGAGGTGCCCGGGGAGTACGCGGGACTCGGTACGCGGGACTCGGGACTCGGGACGGGTCAGAACAGGGGGAGCTGTCCGGGGAAGCCGGGGACGACGTACCCGTCCAAGGACGGTTGCGCCGCCCCGAGTTGCGCCGTCCGCCGCGATCCGGGACAGGACACCAGCTCACCGCCGCCCCGCGCTCCGGGCGGGTCATGACGCGCGTACCGTCCCGCGACGACGGCGATCTCGCGACGGCACTCGGGGCACATTCTGCGACGGGAGGACGAGGCCATGCCCCCAGTCTGCCCGCAACGCACGCCCGCCGGGCGGCCACGGGCGCGAGCGTCTTGGGCGAGCACACGATGCAGGGCCCCCTGATGTCCAGCGCATGCTGATGTGTACGGCGCGGCCGGAAAGCACTCGCGGAGACGGCGCAACAGTTTGATTCAATGACCCGCATGGTGGCGGACGGCACATACCTGGGACCGTTGGAACTGGTCAGCGGGCACTGGGGAGTCGGAGACGCCACGCGATCCGACACCCACTGGGTGGAGCTCCGCCCGGACGGGCTCCACCAGCACGAGCCAGGCTTCGAGGGACGGCTGATCCCCTGGTCCCGGATCATGACCGGCATTTCGCTCACCTGGGGCAAACACTCCTGGAGCTCCAACAGCAGGGGCATGTACACGCCGAGGGGAACGGTCGCCGGGAGCAGCAGCGGCTGGATACACATGACGCTGCGCCACCCGTACGAGAACCACCCACTGCGCTTCGACCGGCACACGCGCCCATACCGAGCGGTGGATGCCCTCCGGCTGGAGAGCCTGCTACGGCAGCTGGCCGACGAGGGAAGCCTCCCCCTGCTCGGCTCCCCGGAGTGGGTGGGCCGCGCCGTGGCACACCTGACCGGCGGAAAGAACAGCTGGATCACCAACCGAGCGCTGCAGCGGGCGGCCACGGAGGCCATAGCGACGGCCGGTACCGGCCGTCCCTGACGACCACCCTGACCTGCACTCGTCGTCGGTCCGCGAACGCCGAAAGGGTCTGTGATCAGCATTGCTGCTGGTCACAGACCCTTTCGGTCGTGTGGCGGCGCCAGGATTCGAACCTGGGAAGGCTGAGCCGGCAGATTTACAGTCTGCGCGACCACTCCGTGCTGAGCTGCCCATTCCCACCGTGCGGCGTCCTCCACCCCACACGTGTCCCACCATGCTCGATGTGACCGACCGTTGAGCCGGCAAACCTATGGGCCAGTCAGGTTTCCCGAAGGCATGGGTTGACGTTCCATACTGCTAAATGGTACGTATCTTGAGCGTCGATCTGCATGATCGTTGTCGTTCGACACTTGGATCACCAAATCCGAGTGGCCTCATGAGGCACTGCGATCCGAGGAAGCGTCTGGGTAAGGAGCCCCGGCGGGACCATGGTGAAGGTTCAACATCAACGAGATGCGGCAGGCGCCACGGAGCACATCGTCGGCCGTCGGGCAACGATTCCCTTCGTGGGCGGACGAATCTCCACCCTTTGGGTGTCGCACGTCGAAGCCGTCACAGCGCTGGGCTGTGCGCGGTGGTGTCACGATGGGCCATGAGCCAGTGACCGAGAACAACCCCCTGTTCCAGGACCCGAAGAACCCGCAGCCGCCCGTGAGCCTGCCAACGCCAGCCTTCGAGGACCTGGAAGAGCTGAGCATCACCCGCCGGCCGCGGCCACTGCCGGACGTCCCGGAGACGTCCGCTCTGCGTAAGGTCGCCACGCGGCTGAGCAAGAACCCCCTCACCAACCTCAGCGAGGACGCCCGCAAGGCGGCCGCCGCCCTTCAGGTGGAGCCCGAACGGGCTGCACTTCTAGTCACGGCACAGCAGAACGGCGTCTCGCTGCTGAGCGAGGTCGCTGTACCCGGCGGTTCGCTCTACGTCATCGAGTGCCGGGCCTGGACCCGCATGCTCTTCC
Organism: Streptomyces sp. NPDC058985; assembly: GCF_042740985.1. Taxonomy (NCBI): domain Bacteria; kingdom Bacillati; phylum Actinomycetota; class Actinomycetes; order Kitasatosporales; family Streptomycetaceae; genus Streptomyces; species Streptomyces sp. NPDC058985. The sequence continues at coordinate 218,023 of NZ_JBHYJX010000001.1, forward strand.
CCCTCTACCAGCCGCGCATCGCCGCCCTGTCTCTGGCCGTGCCGCCGCCGAAGCTGCTTGACGACAACGACACCAACGGTGCGATGGCACAGGCCCGCTGCGAGTTCGACAGCCCCAAGCGGCTCGCGGACCTGGTCCGCGAGACCGTGTCCGCCACCCTGAACGTGCCGAAGGCCGACTATTCCGACTCGATCATGCAGCGCGGGGTCTCCGAGCCGCTGCTCGTCATCCTGGTGCGGACCACGTTCACGGACGGGTCGCCCAGCCGAGTTCTGCCGGTCGTCGTCGACGGCATCTCGCGTCTCTCCTCGGCAGCCAAAACCCGGACCGGTAAGACCATCGCCGGTGCCGCCGACGCGGTGGTTGAGGACCTGCTGCGCGACCCGAACTCCTTGCGTCGCGCGATCCGTGACGAGGTGGCCCACTACAACTCCGCCTATCAGCGCGGCCTGACGGACCAGGTTGTCCGTGTCGGACAGGCCGCCACCGTCCCCGTGCGCCTGGTCGTCGGCGCTCGCAACGGCGACACCATGGAGGACAGCCGGTGACCACGCAGACCGCAATGCCCCTGCCCACGCCCGGGACATCATTCGTGACGATGGTGGAGAACCTCGTCGCCGGTGAGCACCTGGAGAAGAACCCGTGGACGCCGGACGCGATGTGGCACAACATCGCCAACCAGGCTGTCGACGCTCTGGTGGCCCGCGGTGAGCTGCGCCGCGATGAAGCCGACATCATCACCGGCCTGACCCCGCTAGAGGAACTACCCACCGCGCTCGACTGCCCAGATCCCTCGCCCATCTGGCGGTGCGTCTACACCGCCTACCGTCTCACCGCCGGCTCGTCCTTCGGTGAGACGAAGGCCGACATCCGCAACATCATGGCCCGCCGTGCCGTCACCAACAAGCAGTTCAGCTTCATGCTCGGCGTCGTCGTCGACCGGGACATCCGCCGTGCTAAGGCCCGAAAGGAACCCGGGTCACGCCGGCCTTCCTCCCTCCAGAGGGCTCGCAACGCCTTTGGAGACGGCGGTTTCCTCACCGAGGATGTGCCGGGCCGACATTGGATTCCCGCGTTCATGCCCCTGCCTCAGCTGCTGGAAAGGGCCCTCGCCGGCGACCGGGATGCCCGGATCACACTGATGATCGGCGGCGGTTTCGCCCTGATGATGGACGGCTACCTCACCCGAGATCGCGAGTCGAAGCTGTTCGAGGGCAACGCCCCCTTCCGGGGCTCTCCCCCCGCCATCCTCACGGACTTGGCCGGCCATGAACACGGCCTGCGAATGCTTGCCACGGCCTGGGAGTATTGGGACCCGACGAAGCCTGCACACGACTACGACATCCCCGTCATCAACGCGGACGGCAGCCTCGTCGTCACCGGGGACACCCGCGAGACCCGAAGCCCGGAACGTCTGACCGAGTACAAGCTCTACGAGATCGCCAGTCCTTCCAAGGCCATGGCAGGCTTCCTCAAGCAACAGGAAGCCCGCAAGGCACGCAACCAGGCCGCCAGTCCCGTGGACCGTGACAGGGACAACCGCGAACGCCTCGCCATTGCCCTCGACATCGCCAAGGACGCGGCTACCGCCCTGGAGAACTCAGCCGTCTCTCCGCCACCCCACCCCTTCGGCACGCAGGAAGAGTGGGAGCGCGCGAGGAGCACAGCGCAGGAGGTCTACGACACCCTCGTAAGGAATCGCCCCGACCCCGGTGAGGGTTACATCGAAAGCGCGGATCCCGAAGAGGACGAGGACGCCCAGTACGACGACGAATGACCAAGTGATGGCCGGCCCTACAAGGCCGGCCATCACTGTGTTCGCGCACGGACACCTTTTAAGGAACGGGACATGAACTCGCCGAAGGGCGGGTTGAGCTCCAAGACGGCCGATAAGGCAATTTCACACTCTGCGCCGACTAGCGCCTGGGCTGGCTAGCCGTTCTGCATCCAGTCTCTCACCCCACGGGGCCCCGTACCGCCCGTGGGCCACCCTCTTCTCACGCCTGGTCGGCATCCCCTGCTTCTTCGACCTGCTTGAGCCTCCCCACTATCCGATCGAATAGACCTTGCCAGATCTTATCCAAACGCTCCGACCTCTTCGGCTTGATACCCCTCTCCACAAGAATATAGTCGCGCAGCGAAGCCCTATACAGCCCAGATCCCTCTTTTCCCTTGAGCAGCTCCGGAAAAGACGGCCCCCCATACTGCTGAACCGCTTCGACCAATTCGAGTTCCGCTATATCAACAATCTGCAGGTCGCCTACATCAGGTTCCTGAAGCAAGTCCGAGCGCCTCAACATGTCTTCAATTATGGATGTAGTCATTGGGTTGACAGGGAATCCCTCACTTGCCACCACGACCGGGTGAAAGCGGCGTGGCGCATCAAGACTTGCGCCCGTCAATCGCTCGCTACCGGTTCTCAACGCCTCGATGGTGGCCGCTATCTGCTTAGCCTTCGCGCCGACGAGAGTCTCCAAGTCTTTTTTGAGCGCCTCTGCTGAAGTTCCCGCCACCGACCCTCTCATCAGTCTTCGAGTGGACACATCCAGGACGATCCACGCATCGCCAAAATCAATCACGGCATCCACAACCTTCCTTTCCGAGCCAAAGGCTCGTCGAAGGTCTTCCTCGCCGTAAAGGCTTTTAGCCACTCCTTTCGGGGCGAGAGATGCGACGACCTCAAGCCCGTAGAACTCACTCACCCTGCCCGCATACTCTCGTAGCTGCCCAACCTTCTTCTTGTCGGGCCGCAAAGCTTCCTCAACGTCAAAGTAGGGAAGCCATCCAAATACTCGATGAATGAGCAGTTTGGGATCCAATACGATCACCCCGCCCGGAACTCCAAGTAGAGGAAAGCGTTCGAACGGAGCAATTGACCACCTGAGATCACCGTCGGCACTCTGGTGATCCAGGACGATCTCGAACTTCAGCTTTTCCGGTGTAGCAGCAACATGCTTAATGGCCTGAACAACCTCGTCATCCGACAAGCCCAACTTGCGGAAGTACGATCCAGGAACGACGGGTTGCTCGTGAAGCATGGTGTGGACGTAAGCGGCTAGGGTCACCATTTCTAGATGGTCAAGTTCGACGCCAACGTTTTCTCTAAAAAGGATTTCGAAGGACCCCAGTTTGGGATGCGGCTGCTCGCTTGGTATCTCTCTCCAGCGTCGCGAAAAACTCGCGATCACGGAGGGCAGATCTAGTGGGCGGTTAAAATGCTGATTACTAACCAGCTCGCGAGCTATTTTTCCCGGCAGTCCGTCTTCATGCACACCGCCCCCATCCCCCACATTCGGTTCAATATGGTCCCCAAGGACCAACGGAAGCAGCGCAATCTCTTCGAGATCTTTCTGCTCGCCGTCCACCGAACTATAGATCAGGGCCAATTTGGCAAGCAAGTGCAGAAGTTGCGGAACCACGAATACCCGACCGTCCGACACCAAACCACGAGCTTGGCTAAGCCTGACGCCAGAAAAATAACTTTCAACGTAGCGCCTGCTAACTTCCTCACGCTTTCGCCCCGGATCCACATCCCGAGCCAACCAATACGACGTGAAGGACAGAATCTGCATTAGATTGGCAGATTTCAAGTAGTCCAACACGACTGAGACAGTGGACGTTCGGCCAGTCAGTTCCTCGTGAGTCACGTAAGTGAGCATCAGGTCAATAGGAGCGACACCTTGCGCGTAACGCTCGGGGACAATGAGACCGGAAGGAATTTGCACATATCTACTACCGAGCGGGGCGACGGAAGTCCCTGCAAAGAAAGGGCGGCCGTTGGACACTTCAGTCAAATACCCAACGGAAGTGCGTGCCACAGGGTCAGATGTCAGCAATGCGTGCAGCCGACGAATTCTCTCGGCAGTACTTCGATCGTTGCTCATTTCTTCCCTCACCCGAGTGCGTCTCCCCATGACAGCTTAGAGAGCCCAGCGCAAGATCACTCCCGAATAACACCAGGTAGCTATCGGGTGCTCGATGACCGCTAAGCTGGTACGCACCACCTCAGAACGGAGAGTGCTCCGCGGATGGGACCGAAGACGACCAAGGTCTACGAGACGCTTCGCGCGCGACTCGTGGCAGGTGAGTACGCAGCCGGCGACAAGCTCCCCTCAGAACGCACACTCGTGGAAGAACTCGGCATCGGCCGGACGGCTCTACGGCAGGTGCTCGCCCGTCTCGTCTCCGAAGGACAGTTGGAGGTGCGGGGGCGTAGCTCGTACCGGGTGCCGGGCGCGGTGAGCGTTCAGCGACCGGAGGGCCTGGAGCCCTGGCGCATCCACGGCGAGCGGGACGTGTACGACAACCGTTGGGTCAGGCTCCAACTTTGGGACGTGGAGCCGCCAGGCGTGAAACGGTTCGAGCATCACGTCGTAAGGCTTCACCACGTAGCGATCACTGCCGTCGTTGATGAAGAGGACCGCGTCCTGATGATGTGGCGGTATCGCTTCGTGCCGAAGCAATTCGGCTGGGAGCTCCCCGGTGGCATCGTCGACGAGGGGGAAGACCCTGCGGACACGGCGCTGCGGGAGACCATTGAAGAGACAGGGTGGCGTCCCAAGTCGCTGGACCACGTCGTGAGCTATCAGCCCATGGTCGGCATGGTCGATTCCCCGCACGAAATCTTCGTGGGACACGGCGCTGAGAAGGTCGGTGAGCCGACCGACCTGGAGGAGGCCGGCCATATCGAGTGGGTGCCGCTGGCGGACATCCCCGGGCTCATGGCCCGCGGTGAGTTGCTAGGCTCCGGCACCCTCGTCGCGCTGCTACACATCCTCGCGGCACGGCGTACGCAGGGATTCACAACCGCGCACTGAGCAGGTCGACGCGACGACGTTGCCGGACCGAGCCGGTACGGCCCGCCAGCAAACGGGCCTGCCGCAAGTGCGTGCCAGCGTCGTCGTATTCAGCTCGCGTGAGGTGAGCCTGCGCCAGGTCGGCGAGAAGGCCGGCGCGGGCGCGCACGAACGTCGGGTCCATGACCTCAAGCGCGCCGTAGAGGCTGGTGACTGCCGACTCCTCCCCGAGGAGAGCAAGCACGTTGCCTTGCCACCGGGCGAGATGAGCGCCATTGAGGAAGATGCTCAGCATGTCCGGGTCCCTGTCCTCTTGGCCCGGCGGAATGATGGCCATGGCCGCTTCCAGCGCACGCCGGCTGTCGTCCGGCATCTCGGCATGGGCGCACATCTCGGCTTCCGCGGCGTAGAGCCACGCCCGCAGCCGAGCGGACCCGGATGAGCCGACGGTCCGCTGTGCGTCGCGCACCAGGTCGACGGCGAGCGCCTGCCGCCTCGCAGAGCACGTACGCCTGCTCGCCCATGGCGTGAGCCAGGTACATCGGCTCTTCAGCGTCGCGGGCCGCCCGCTTGGCGAGTTCGTAGTGCCGCCAAGCTCGCTCAACCGCTCCCGAGTCGATTGCCTGCCACGCCGCGAGAGTAGACGCACCGGCGAGCGCGAGCGCCACGGGACGGCGCGTGCTGGGCAGTACCGCGAAGTTGAGCGCGTCTTCGAGGGCAGACAGGTGGCCGGTCATCTGGTCGACCAGGACCGCGGCGCCCCTTTGACGGTCCATGGTGCGCAGTAGTTCGGTCTGGTCGTTGAATGCCTTCACCATGGATTCACCGACGCTACTCGCCGAGTCGATCCGGCTCAACAGATCGTCGTAACCGTCTGCTGTTGGCGCTGCCGGTACCGGGTCGGAGTCCCGCAGCTCTGCGTCCGTGAGGCCGAGGAGCTGCCGCAGGACGCGGGCGTACCGGTCTGAGATGGTGCGCTTGCCGTTCTCCCACTCGGAGACGTACACCCGCAGACTCGCGGTCGATGCGACGTCAGTGAGGTTCCGTCGGGCGTACTGCTCGATCTCGCGGATCAGTCGTTCCTGTGACCATCCGCGCGCCGTCCGTGCGTTGCGAAGTCCTGTACTCACGGGCGACCTCCCGACGTTGGTTCCGCTCGCATCACCTTGCCAGCATGGCGCATGTCTCCGCAGGTCAACAGCCCTTAACAGGAAGGATGTTAAGCCCTGTTGGCTACCGCCGACCCTGCCACAAGAGGTCTTCTGGAGATGCACCGCGGCGGGGTGACCACCACCCGGAACAGCGAACCACCTTGACACTGGTGCGCACCAGATGCACTCTACTGGTGCGCACCAGATTGCCAGGGTGGTCCTGGACTCGTGCTGCGCGAGACGAACGCCTGGAGAGCTCCGTGAATCGAGCTCGAAAGAAGCGCCGGCTCTTTGAGAACTCCATAGGTGGGCCCCGTCTCCCCGAGTCGAAAAGACGGACCGCGCGGCAACGCCGCGTTCGACCTCTCCGCAGCTCGTCTGCTGCGGGCCGGTTGCCTCCGCTGCACGTCTCGTACGTGCGGCGCTGAGGGGAGCCGGGTCTACCGACTTCGACGGCGCGCGGCCCCGGGTGGCTAGACCCGGGGCCGCTGTTCGGGCCGTTCCTCTGCGAAAGGGAACCACGACCCATGAACCACATCGTCACTGTTCAGGACGCTGTTACCGCGTTCGCCGACTTCATGGAGCCGACGGACGCCGAGCTGAACGCGATCGAGCGGGAGATGCCCGTCATCCTCGCGGACGTCGACCTGTTGGACGCGTACATCGTCACCCTCGACCGCACGCCGACCGAGCTGGACGACCGCCGCACCCGCCGGGCCCGTCGCCGGGCACTGGCCGCCCGCGTCACCCAGATCAACCAGAGGGCCGCCGCGAGCCTCCCGGGCGGTGCGGCATGACGTCACGGCCCGTTGAGCCTGCGGCGGTCCCGCCGCTGACGCGGCCGGAGATGGGCCTTGCCGGTTTCGGCGCGCTCGCTGCGGCCGGTGTCGGTGCGCTCGGTCTGATCTCGTCGTTCGATGCCGTGTCGGCCGCTGCCGCCCGGTGGGGGTTCGGTGAGCCGTGGATGCTGCCGGTCGGTATCGACGTGGCCATTCCGGTGTTCACGCTGGCCAACCTGCTGCTGATCCGGATGGACATGGCGCTCGCCTGGGTGCGGTTCGTGCCCTGGGTGCTCACCCTGATCACGTGCGGGTTGAACGTCGCCGCCGGGCACTCGCTGTGGGCGAAGGTGGCGCACGGCACGATGCCGCTGCTGTGGGTGGTGTTCTCCGAGATCGGCGCGCACATCTACGCCGTGCGGATCGGCGCCGCGACCGGCCGCCGCATGGAGAAGGTGCGGTTCTCGCGCTGGCTGCTCGCCCCGCTTTCCACGTTCGCGCTGTGGCGCCGGATGACGTTGTGGGAGGTCACCTCCTACACCACCGCCCTCGCCCGGGAGCGTGAGCGGCTGCTGGCCCGCGCGGAGTTGCGAGAGCGCTACGGCCGGTCCTGGCGGCGCAGCACCCCGCGCCGCGAACGCGTCCTGCTGCGCCTGGGTGAGCTGAACCCGACGGGCGCCGTGCCCTACGCCGCCCCCGCCCCCCAGCCCACGCAGGAACTGCCGGCAGAACAGCCCGCGCCTCCGGCTGCGAAGGCACCGCGCAAGCGGGCGACGAAGGGGCGGGGCAAAACCGCGCCGCGCTCGGTGGCGGACCTGCTGACCGAGGCGCGCAAGCTCACCTCGGAGTGGCCGGACGCCGGTGTCAACGCGGAAGCGCTCCGCAAGGCGCTGCACTGCGGCGCTGCCCCCGCCCGTCAGGTGCGTGACGCGCTGCTCGCGGAGCGGGCCGACGGCCGCGCCCTGCGCCCCGTCGACACTGACGACGCCCCCGCCGACGTCGACACGTCCGGTGACAGCGGTGAGGGGGTAGCGGCATGAGCACGCTGGCCACGTTCCTGCTGTCCGCGCTGCCGCTCGCTGCCGGGTGGGCGGTGCACGTGTGGAGGCTGCGGGCCGTGCTGAGCACGGCCCGCCGTGACCCGCTCACCGGGTTACGCACCCGCGACGGCTTCACCCGCCGCGCCACTGCCCTGCTCAAGGACCCCCGCGCGGTCGTCGTCCTCGCCGACGTCGACAGGTTCAAGCACATCAACGACACCTACGGCCACGCCGCCGGTGACGTCCTGCTGAAGGCGACGGCCGACCGGCTCGCCCACCATGTCGGCCGCACCGGGGTCGCCGGGAGGCTCGGGGGCGATGAGTTCGCCGCCGTGCTCCTCGACGACCACAGCACCGCCGCTGACATGCTCGCGGTCCTGCATGGCGTGCTCGCGCGCCCGGTCGACGGCCAGAACCCGGACGTGCACACCACGGTGTCGCTCGGCTGGGTGCGCGCCGCGGACTTCCCCGCCGACGACCTCTCCGCCCTGCTGCGGCGGGCGGATGAGGCGATGTACGCGGCCAAGCAGGCCCGCGCCGGACTGCGCCGCGCCGGGCTCGGCAGGCTGTTCGCCACCCTCGCCGGACGCCGCGCCGGCCGCACCGGCGCCCGCCCCGACGCCCCGGCCGTCGGGGTGGCGGCCTGATGTCGGCCGCCTACGGCAAGTGCTTCGACCCGACCGGCGCCCGCTACGGCGTGCCGACCTACCCGTGGCGGCTGGCCCCGGACGGCTTGGCCACCCGCCGACAGCTCCGGACGATGGGGCTGCGCCCGGGTGGCCAGCCGATCGCGGCGCAGGTGATGCGGGTCAACCGGCGAGCCGGGGACGCGCGAGTCGGCTACCTCTACCGCGTCGACTGCGCCAAGCCGGTACGCCCGATGACGTCGCGCAAGTGGGGCGCGCTCGCCCTGGCGATGCTCGCTCGCCGTACCTGCGCGCGCTGCCTGCTGGACGTCGGCTACTGCATCCCCCGCTCGCACGGCATCTGCGGCATGTGCATCGCCGCCGAGGAACAGCGCACCGCCTGACCTGCACCACAAGCCTCGCGCGGGGTCCGTCCGCCCACCTCCTACAGCGACGGCCGGACCCCGCCTTTCCTCCTCTTGGAAGGAACCTTCAGTGAAGCACCCCGACGACGACAACGAACTCTTCAACCGACTGGAAGCCGAGATGACCACCGACTCCGGCGGCGACGTGGTCGACCTCGACAAGGCACGCTCGGCCCGTGCCGAGTCGGCCGACCGGTCGGCCGACTCGACCCCGAACGGGTCGGGTGCCGAGTCGGCCGACGGGTCGACCCGGATGATGGTCGACCAGTCGGCGCCCACCGCGACCGGCCCCGGCTACCTCGGTCGCCTCGCCGGTGCGCGGCGCCGGTCGGTCGTCCCCGAGTGGCTGCGGTCGACCGGCGAACTCAAGACGGCCGCCGGGTGGGTGGCCCGCCACTACGCCCACGCCGCCGGCTATCACGCGCTGCGCGCCCCGGTCTACGCCGCCCGCCTCGCGCTTCAGGCGCCGACGGGTGCGGCGAAGTTCGTGGGCGGCACGATGCGCTGGGTCGCCGACCGCGAGGGCGAACCGGTCCGACTCGCCGCCGTGCGCCGCGAGGACGCCGCCGAATACCTGAAGCTGTCCCGCCAGCGCGACGGCCGCGTCCGACTGCGCACCCTGGTCGCCGTCCTGGGCATGTTCATCGGCCTGGCCACCGCCCTCGCTCTCTACGTGCTCGCCCCGACCTGGCTTCAGGTCGTGTCGGTGAGCGCACTGGTGATGGCGCTGGGCACACACGGCCGCCACGCAGACGCCCCGGTCATCCACCGGGCGGTCGAGCTGCCGAAGGCGGTCAAGCTCACCAGTGACATCGTGCTGCGCGCGCTCGGCTCGCTCGGTATCCCGGCGATCAACCAGGCGCAGGGCAAGGGGCGGGACGGGTTCGAGTTCACCGCCCCGATCACCCGCGACGGCCCCGGGTGGCGGGCGGAGGGCAACCTCCCCTTCGGCGTCACCGTGACCGACATCATCGAGCGCCGCGAACGCCTCGCCTCCGGCCTGCGCCGCCCGCTCGGGTGCGTGTGGCCGGAGGCGGTTGCCGACGAACACACCGGGCGTCTGGTGCTGTGGGTCGGGGACCAGGACATGTCGAAGGCGAAGAAGCCCGCGTGGCCGCTGCTCAAGGCGGGCACGGTCGACCTGTTCAAGCCCGTCCCCTACGGCACCGACCAGCGCGGACGCTGGGTCGCACTCACCTTCATGTACATCGCCGGTCTGATCGGCGCGATCCCGCGCATGGGCAAGACCTTCCTGCTCAGGCTGTGGCTGCTCATCGCCGCCCTCGACCCGCGCACGGAACTGCACACCTACGACATGAAGGGCACCGGCGACCTGGACCCGGTCGGCAACGCCGTTTCCCACCGCCACGCGGCGGGCGACGACGACGAAGCGATCCAGTACGCGCTCAACGACTTCCGGGCGCTGCGCGAGGAGCTGCGCCGCCGCACGAAGGTGATCCGGAGTCTGCCCCGGGACATCTGCCCGGAGTCCAAGGTGACCAGTGAACTCGCCTCCAAGCGCTCCCTCGGCCTGCATCCGATCGTGATCGGGGTGGATGAGTGCCAGGTCCTGTTCGAGCACCCCGAGCACGGCAAGGAGTTCGAGGAGCACGCAACCGACCTGGTCAAGCGCGGTCCGGCCACCGGCATGGTGCTCTTCCTCGCCACCCAGCGACCGGACGCGAAGTCGCTGCCCACCGGTATCAGCGCGAACGCCTCGCTGCGCGCGTGCCTGAAGGTCATGGGCCAGACCGAGAACGACATGGTCCTCGGTACGTCCTCCTACAAGCGCGGGGTGCGGGCGACCATGTTCGCCTGGGGTGACAAGGGCATTCACTACCTCATCGGTGAGGGCTCGGACGCCCGGATCGTGGGCGGCGTGTTCGTGGACGCGCCCGGTGCGGAGCGCATCGCCGCCCGCGCCCGCACCGCCCGCGAGGCGGCCGGACTGCTCTCCGGCTACGCCCTCGGGGAAGCCCCCGAGCAGGGCACCGGCCCCGCCTATGACCTGCTCGGCGACATCGCGGCCGTGGTGCCAGAGCAGGACAAGCGGATCTGGAATGAGCGGATCGCCGCCCGCCTCGCCGAACTGCGCCCCGACGTCTACGGCGGCTGGAAGGGCGAGAACGTCACCAGCGCGCTCAAGCCCCACGGCATCAAGACCCGGGACGTCGCAGGCACCACGGACGACGGCACGCGCACCACCCGTAGGGGCATCGCCCGCACCGACCTCCTCAAGGCGATTGCGGAGCGTAACGAGAAGCCGGGCGCCGCATAGCGTCGCAACGGTGCTACCGGTAGCACCCACACCTGCTACCGGTAGCACCCCCGCTAGCACCCCATCCGCACTCCCATCTGCGATCTAGCGGATAGCACCCCACCTGCGGAAACCCCGGAAAACCGCCTGGAAGGGCCCCCATGACCCCCATACTCCTTGCTATCGCCTGCCTGATGCTCGTCACGGTCGGTTACGGCGGGCTGTGTGCGGCTTCGCCGTTCGGCGACTGCCGCACGTGCCGTGGCTGGGGCTTCGCGATGAAGACCGACCGCAAGGGACGCCAAAAGCGCGGCAAGGACTGCCGCCGCTGCAAGGCCACCGGCAAGCGCATCCGCACCGGCCGCTGGCTCTACAACCGCTGGGCCCGCATCTACCGCGCCGGCACCGACACCCCCCGCCCGAAAGGCATCCGATGATCCTCAACGTCTCTGCCGTGCTCCTGTTCGGCGCCGCGTCCCTGATCGCGGTCAAGACCAAGTCCGCCGGGGGCGGCGCGGCCGTCGTGCTGTTCATGTTTGGGTTCTTCGCCGCCGGCACTGGCGCCTACGAGCCCATCCACAACCTCGTGCAGGCGTCCGCCGACGCCATCTCCGCACTCGGCAACTAAAGGAGCCTGGCGCCATGAACCAGCCCACCTACCACCCTGCCGCGTACGACGCGGCGGGCGTGGAAGTCCACCGTCCCGTGCCCCTCGCCCCCGCGGCGCCGCCGGTGCGGGTGCCGGTGCCGGGGCAGCCGGGCGGTATCCCGTCGGTGGCGAGCGTCGTCCTGCCGGACGGCCGTGTCGTCACCGGCTACGCCGTGGCCTCCGTCCAGCCCGAGCCTTTCGCGCCCAAGCCGCCCGTCTCCCGGGTGGCCGTGAACATCGCGCTGGGGGGCGTCGGGTTCGCCGCCGTGTGCGGCGGGCTGTTCCTGCTCACCGCGTTCGTCGCCGCGCTGACCGCGTTCATCACCCAGCTCATCACCCTCGCGGCCGTCATCTTCGGCGGCTGGGTCGCTGTGCTGATCTTCGACGCGCGCGGCCATCGGGTGGGCGGGATGACGTTCAACATCCGCAAGGCCGTGTTCAAGCGCAACCACTTCCGCGGGTAGCGGCGTGAGTGCCCCGCCCGGCGCTCAGCGGTTACACATCCTCCCGATGCGGTGGAAGGCCGCTTGCGCCTACGTCGACCAGACCCACCGCCACCACGATGCCCCGCAAGGGCATCAGTTCTCCCTCGGTGTCTACGCCGACGACGGGCGTCTCACAGGCGTCGCCATCGTGGGGCGCCCCGTCAGCCGCCACTTCGACAACGGCCTGACCATCGAGGTCACCCGGGTGGCCACGGACGGCACCGCGAACGCGTGCTCCGCGCTGTACGCAGCTGCGTGGCGGACCGCTCGCAGTGCGGGCTATCGACGCGCCGTCACCTACACCCAGGAAGGAGAAAGCGGCGCGAGCCTGCGTGCCGCGGGATGGCGCAAGGTCGCTGACCTGCCGGCCCGCCCAGGCTGGAACGCGCCCAGCCGCCCCCGGCGCATACTCGGTACCGAGAACGTAGCCCGCGCTCTGTGGGAGATCACCACTCACAACGCGCCACCGCTGCCCGAGCTCAGTGACGAAACGCGTGACGTAACTGCCCAACCGCGGGGCCGGCGCAAGCGGTGCCCGGAATGCAGAGCACCGGTCACAACGCCGCCTACGGGCCGGCCGCCGCGGTACTGCTCGCCGGCATGCCGTCAACGCGCCTACCGCCGGCGCACGGCCGGCCGCTAATCAAGCGGTGAGCGGCCAGCCAACGAACCCGTCCTCCGTCTGATAGACCAGCGCCACATCCTCTTCGGCAAGCAGATCCTGAATGTCCGCGGTGGGCTTGCTGGGCAACAGCACCGCGACCCGCAGGCCCTCCTTGTGGGGGATGTGCCGGCGGTAGTCGGCCAACTGACCGATCGCCATGCGCACGTTGGTACGGGTCGTCAGGCCCTTCGCCTCGTACAGGGCGTGATCCGTCGCGTCGTACAGGTCCGGGGTGAGGGCGCCGGGCTCGCCCTTGATGGTGATCTGGAAGCTGTGGGTGTCGTGGCCGGCCGCGGACAGGTGGGCCACGAACGCGGTGACCAGTTCGCCCTCGCGGCGCAGGATCTTGCGCTGCCCGGCGGGAATGTCCGCGACCGTTTCGGCGGTGCCGTGCTGCTCGGTCTTCTTCGTCTTGGCGCCGCTCTGCTCGGGCAGGGTGACGGGCTCCGGGAGTCCCGTGGCCTGCCCCGGTTCGGTGATCTCCACGTCCGTCTGCGGTGCGTCCGGCAGGAGATCGTCCTCCGTCCACGCCGGCGTCGTTCCCGGGGCAGGCCGGAAACGGAACACCAGAACGTCGCGCATCTTGTGGTCCTGGCCCGGCGCACGCCGCACCTCGTAGGGCTTCACCAGGTCGACCACCATCTGACCGATGTAGCGCTGCTGCATGGCCCCGCTACCGGGCACCCTGCCGTCCGCGACGAACAGATGGACGTCGCGTTCCTTCGCGGCCGCGGTCAGCAGGGACCCGTTACGGCCAGAGGGCTTCTGATCCCCGTTCGCACCGGCGCCGGTGTACAGGTACAGCGGCCCGTACTCGTCGTCTTCCGCGCGGCCATCGAAGGTGTAGCCGTACTCCTCGCCCGCGGACGGGTCGGAGTACACGAACACCCTGCCCGCATCGTCGGCAGGCTCGATGCCCTGGTACTTCCCACACCCGTAGGCCGCAGCAATGGCCTCACGCGTCGTCACCATGCCCGGCACAAGATCAACGGTCGTCGTCATGCCGCGACCTTAACCACGCCCACTGACAACCTGCTGCCCCATTTCCGGGACACAGCAAAGGGCGGCCCCCTCGTCTCGCCAAAGCCGCGGGACCGCCCTTCCCAACCAGCACCATCAAGGAACTGGAGATACCCCAGCATGACGCAACCCACCCCCCAGCCGCAGCACACGGCGCTAGGTCTCGCCGCGTCCGGTGTGCCCGTGCTGCCCCTGCGCCGGGGCAAGGTCCCCTTCGGCAACTGCACGACGTGCGCGAACAACGCGTGCGGCGGCCGACCGAACATGAAAACCCCGGGCCCCTGCCGGTGCCCGGCCCCCTGCCACGGATGGGCCTCCGCCACCACCGACCTGGCCGTCATCGTCTCGCCCACGTGGGCGGCGGCGTGGCGGCGGGCGGTGTGCGTCGCCTACCACCCCGGCGGCGCCGGCCTGACCGTGGTCGACCTGGACGACGCCGACGCCATCACGTGGGCCCGCACCGCGCTGCCGGCCACCCGGACGGTGCCGACGACGCGCGGTGAGCACTGGATCTACCGGGGCGCCATGACCTCCCGCAACGCGGTCCGTCCCGGTGTCGACATCAAGTCGACCATGGCCTACGCCCGTTGGCTCGGGCACGGCGCCGGCACGATGGCCGCTCTCCCGGACGCGGTGCGCGCCCTGGCAGTGAAGGAGCCGTCCCCTGCCCCCAGGGCGTCACAGGCGCTCTCAGGGCTCCTCGCGGGCGGTCAGGGCGAGTGCCCGCACCGCACGCCCGTCTTCCTGGAACGGGGCGTCGCCATGGCGGAGCAGCGCATCACGGAGGCGTCCAGTGCGGTCCACGCGACCGTGTACCGGACGTTCCTCGCGGTGCTGTCCCGGCACGGCCGGTGCGGCTGCCTCACCGACACCCACGTCGCGCGGCTGTTCACCGCCGCGCAGGCGAAGGGCGAGACGGCCCGGCACTGCACGGACGCGTGGACCAACGCCCGCACTGCATTGGGGATGTGACCGTGTCCGAGGACGAGAAGACGCCGGGCCGCGAGGTCATCACCGACTACGCGCAGGCCCATTTCCGCTACTTCCGCACCGTCGACGGCACCGTCTACGCCCAGCGCAACGGCCACCCCGTAGCCCGCCCCATCCGCTCCCAGGGCACCACCGGAAGCCACCGCCAGGAACTCATGGTCGGCCTCTTCCGCGACGGGATCGGCGTCTTCAACGGCACCGCCTTGAAGGAGGCACTGGACTTGATCGAAGCACTCGCCCTCTCCCAGGACGTGCAAGCCACCCACATCCGCGTCGCCCCCGGCGCGGACGGGGCCACCTGGCTGGACCTCGGCCGCGACGACGGCCAGTCCGTGCGCCTCCACCCCACCGGCTGGACCATCGCCATCCCCGACCCCGCAGAGGTCTGCTGGCGGCGCACCCAGCTCACCGGCGAACTGCCCCTTCCCGCCAAGGACACCGCCGGGCAGGGCATCGACGCCCTGCTGAGGCTGACCAACTTCGCCACCCCCGACACCGAATGCCTGGCCCTGGCCTGGCTCGTCGGCTGCCTGGAACCGGGAGTCCCCGTCCCCGCGCCGTTCCTCACCGGCCCCCAGGGCGCAGGCAAGTCCACCGCCGGCCGCATGCTCGTGCGCATCATCGAGGGCATGAGCGGCGACCTGCGCCGCGCCCCCAAGGATGAAGAGAGCCTGATCACCGCCGTGGCGGCAGGCTGGATCACCGCCCTGGACAACCTCTCCCACCTGGCCCCGGACCTGTCCGACCTCATGTGCTGCATCGTCACCGGAGCCGAGTCCATCAAGCGCGCCCTGTTCAGCGATGGCGACGTGTACCGCTCCCGCTACCGCCGCCCCCTGCTCCTGACCGGCATCGACGTGGGCGTGATCCGGCCCGACCTGGCGGAACGGCTCCTGCCCCTGCGTCTGGAGCGGCCGAAGGTGCGGCGCACCGAAGCGGAACTGTGGGCCGACTTCACCGCCGCGCTGCCCGTCATCCTCGGCTCGCTCCTCGACCTCACCGTCAAGGTCCGGGCCGCCACCGCCCCCACCCCCACCGACCTGCGCATGGCCGACTTCGCCCACCTGTGCGCGCAGTTCGACACGGCCACTGGCCTCGCCTCGCTGCCCGCCTACCGGGCCAGCCTCGATGAACTCAACGACGACGTGATCGAGGGCGACCTGTTGGCACAGACCGTGCTGCAGCACGCCGCCGGGCTCGAACCGGGCGCAGAGCAGCGCATGACCTCGTCCGAGTGGCTGGACTGCCTCAGCCGCCTCCACAGCGGGGAGGACTGCCGTCCCCTGCCCAAGGGCTGGCCCACCACCGGCAAAGTCCTCTCCGACCGTCTCAAGCGCCTTCAGCCCACCTTCGCCTCCCGTGGCGTCGTCATCGACTGGGGACGCACCCGCGCCGCCCGCTACATCTCCATGACACGCCCCGTGCCCGAGCCCCTGCACGAACAGGGTTCCCTGCACTGACCGCGCGCGCTCGGCTGCACGACAAGCAAGAGGAGCACCCGGCGCCCTGGTGCTCCTCTTGCTGTTCGGCGACAGCCGCCCCAAGAACGCGCCGCGAAGCGGCTCTCTCTTCAACACCGCAGCCGCACCACAAGCAGAAACCACCCCCCTTCCTTTGTCCTAAGAAGGGACCTCTGCGTCACCACGTCATCCGTCACCCCATTGACGGCCCCTGACCTGCTCGAACGGGCGTGACACAGACACTCGAAATCTGCGTCACACCGCGTCACCCGCGTCACAGCCACGTGACACACGCACCCGGCGGTGACAGACCCCAGACACCGCCGAGTCACGCAAACCCGCAGGTCAAAGATCCGCATGACGCGTTTGACGCAGTGACGCAGAAATCCGCACCTCGGACACACCACCACCCCGAGATCACCAGACCGAGGAGTAGCAACGATGGCCCGCCCCAAGATGCTCAAGCTCCCCGAAGTCCTCGAAGAGATCGAGATGAGCCGCGCCGCCTTCTACCGCATGCGCGCCCGCGGCAAGGCCCCCAAGCTCATCAAACTCCCCAACGGGCATATCCGGTGCCGCCGCAGCGACCTCGACGCGTGGTGGGCCACGCACGAAATCGCAGCCTGATCCCCTGACCGCAACGACGGGGCCCCGCCATGGTGGGGCCCCATTCGCAGGAAGGCCCCCGATGGGCAAGACGTACGACGTTCGCATCTGGTCCATCCGACAACGGAAGGACCGTGCACAGACCTCTGCCGAATTGCGCTGGAAGACGGGCGCCACTCCGCACTCTCAGACTTTCCGCACCAAGACACTGGCAGAGGGCCGCCGCGCCGAGCTGCTGCGGGCGGCGCACGCTGGCGAGCCGTTCGATGAGTCCACCGGAGCGCCACTCTCCGAGCTGCGGCAGCGCAACGACGTGAGTTGGTACCAGCACGCCCGGGAGTACATCGAGATGAAGTGGCAGCACTCCCCCGGCTCGACTCGCCGGACGCTCGCGGAAGCCATGGCCACCGTGACGCCAGCTCTCGTCAAGGACACCAAGGGCATGGCCGACGCCACGACGGTTCGGACAGCTCTCTATAGCTGGGCATTCAACGTGAGCCGCCGTGACCAGGAACCGCCGGCCGACGTGGCCGCGGTGCTGGCATGGTTCGAGCGGAAGTCCCTGCCTACGTCCGCGTTGACCGACCGAATGAAAGTACGCGCGGCCCTGAACGCGTTGACCAAGAAGCTGGACGGCACCACGGCGGCAGCGTCGACCATCCGCCGGAAGCGGGCCATCCTTCACAACGCTCTCGGCTACGCCGTTGAAGCTGGACGCTTGACGGATAACCCCTTGCCACAGGTGCAGTGGAAGTCCCCGGAGCAGGTAGCCGAGGAACTGGACCCCGCTTCAGTGCCGGACCCACGGCAGGCTCTCGCGCTGCTCGACGCCGTGCGCACGCAGAGCCCTCGCGGGCGGCGTCTGGTCGCATTCTTCGGCTGCATGTACTACGCGGCTGCACGGCCGGCGGAAGTCATCGGCCTCCGTCTCCAGGACTGCGAATTGCCCCGCCGCGGGTGGGGCACCTTGCGGCTCCGGGAAACCCGCCCGCGCTCGGGGTCGGCCTGGACGGACAGCGGGGAGGCGCACGACCGGCGAGGGCTCAAACACCGGCCCCGGAAAGCGGTCCGCAGCGTGCCGATCCCGCCCGACCTCGTGAGCCTGCTGCGGTGGCACGTCACCGCGTACGGTGTCGCTCCCGACGGACGGCTGTTCCGGACACAACGCGGCGGGCTCATCCAGGACACCGGGTACGGCGAAGTATGGGCGGAGGCCCGTGGCCGCGCGCTCACGCCGGCTCAGTGCGCGTCACTGCTGGCGAAGCGTCCATATGATCTTCGCCACGCCGCCGTGTCCACGTGGCTCAGTTCTGGTGTGGAGCCGCAGGAGGTAGCAGCTCGCGCCGGCCACAGCGTGGCCGTTCTGTTCCGGGTCTACGCGAAGTGCCTGGACGGCGGCGCCGCCACAGCGAACGCCCGGATCGAGCGGGCACTGAAGAAAGGCAGCTAGGCGGGCCGGAAGCTGCCCCACGCCTGCCCCACACGGACTGGTCAGCACCCGAATCAGGGTGAGACACAGTGGGAAAAAGCGCTCATAACGATCAGGCCATGCCCGGGAACGACGAAAGGGTCTGTGATCAGCATTGCTGCTGGTCACAGACCCTTTCGGTCGTGTGGCGGCGCCAGGATTCGAACCTGGGAAGGCTGAGCCGGCAGATTTACAGTCTGCTCCCTTTGGCCGCTCGGGCACACCGCCGGGGTTTGCTGCCTGTCGAGCCGCTTTTCGGCGGCGCTCCGTGGCAACGACGTAAACAATACCTGATGTGGCGGGGTGCTTCGCCACCCGATTGATCGCCGCTCGGGGGGCGGCGGGTGGCTAGGCTGGTCCGGATGCGGCCGAGGGACCCTGGCGGGCTCGGCGGCCGCCGACACATGCCGGTACGAGCCCGATATGGGCCGACACGCACCCAGATACAAGGAGCCACAGGACATGGCCGACTCCAGTTTCGACATCGTCTCGAAGGTCGAGCGGCAGGAGGTCGACAACGCCCTCAACCAGGCCGCCAAGGAGATCTCGCAGCGCTACGACTTCAAGGGCGTGGGTGCCTCGATCTCGTGGTCCGGCGAGAGGATCCTCATGGAGGCCAACTCCGAGGACCGGGTGAGCGCCGTCCTCGACGTCTTCCAGTCCAAGCTGATCAAGCGCGGCATCTCGCTGAAGGCTCTGGACGCGGGCGAGCCGCAGCTCTCCGGCAAGGAGTACAAGATCTTCGCGTCGATCGAGGAGGGCATCTCCCAGGAGAACGCGAAGAAGGTGGCCAAGCTCATCCGCGATGAGGGCCCCAAGGGCGTGAAGGCCCAGGTGCAGGGTGAGGAGCTGCGGGTCTCTTCGAAGAGCCGTGACGACCTGCAGACCGTCATCACCCTGCTGAAGGGCCAGGACTTCGACTTCGCGCTGCAGTTCGTCAACTACCGGTGAGTTGCTGCGGACGGGAGGGCGGGCGCCCGGCGGCGCCCGCCCTCCCGTCCGCAGTGCACGCGCGTGCGGTCGCGTTCAGTCGCGTGAGTTGCCGAAGAGAAGCCGGTAGGCGATCAGGAGCACCAGTGCACCGCCGATGGCCGCCGCCCAGGTGGCGCCGTCGTAGAAGTCCTTGCTGATCGGGTGGTCCAGCCAGCGGGCCGATATCCAGCCGCCGATGAACGCCCCCGCGATGCCGATCACGGTCGTGCCGATCAGCCCTCCGGGGTCCCGTCCCGGCAACAGGAACTTGGCGATGGCCCCGGCCAACAGTCCCAGGATGATCCAGCTGATGACGGTCATGCCGTGACCCTGCCCTTTCTCGCTGTGCCCGCACCTTCCCGGTGCTGTGGGCTCTTTCCTTCGCGGTCGCGATGTTCATGTCCTCTTGGCGGGGAGGACGTTGCGAGCGCGTCCGGTGGTTGCGCTGATCAGTATGGTGCGACCCATGACACCTGCGGGTTCTGAGCTGCGTCGCACGCTGGGTGTGGGCGACGCCGTCGTCGTCGGGCTCGGTTCGATGATCGGCGCCGGGATCTTCGCCACTCTGGCGCCGGCGGCGCGCGCGGGCGGGTCGGGGTTGCTGATCGGTCTCGCGGTGGCGGCCGTGGTGGCCTACTGCAACGCCATGTCCTCGGCGCGGCTGGCCGCCCGTTGTCCGGCCTCGGGCGGCACGTACGTCTATGGGCGTGAGCGGCTCGGGGAGTTCTGGGGGTACCTCGCGGGCTGGTCGTTCATCGTCGGGAAGACAGCCTCCTGTGCTGCCATGGCGCTCACCGTTGGCGTGTACGTCTGGCCGGAATGGGCGCATGTGGTGGCGGTCGCGGCCGTGGTGGCGCTGACCGCGGTGAACTACGGCGGCATCCAGAAGTCCGCCTGGCTGACGCGGGTGATCGTGGCGGTCGTCCTGGCTGTCCTCGCTTCCGTGGTGGTGGTCTGCCTGGGGTCGGGGCGGTCCGATGCCGGACGGCTGGACATCGGGTTGTCGGAGGGCGCCGGCGGGGTGCTGGAGGCGGCCGGGCTGCTGTTCTTCGCGTTCGCGGGGTACGCCCGGATCGCGACCCTGGGTGAGGAGGTGCGGGATCCTCGGCGCACCATTCCCCGCGCGATCCCGCTGGCCCTGGGGATCACGCTGGCGGTGTACGTGTGTGTCGCGGTGGCCGTCCTCTCGGTGCTGGGCCCGGTCGGGCTGGGGCAGGCGCCGGCTCCGCTGGCGGACGCGGTGCGGGCGGCCGGTGTGCCGGGGCTCGTACCGGTCGTGCGAGTGGGCGCGGCGGTGGCGGCGCTGGGCTCGCTGCTGGCGTTGATCCTGGGCGTGTCACGGACCACGCTCGCCATGGCCCGGGACCGTCATCTGCCCGAAGCGCTGGCCGCGGTGCATCCGCGTTTTCAGGTGCCGCACCGGGCCGAGCTGGCCGTGGGCGCGGTGGTCGCCGGCCTGGCGGCCACGGTGGACGTGCGGGACGCGATCGGCTTCTCCTCCTTCGGTGTGCTCGTGTACTACGCGGTGGCCAACGCGTCGGCCTGGACGCTCGACCGGTCGAGGGCGTCGCGGGTGGTACCGGCGCTGGGTCTGATCGGGTGCGTGGTGCTCGCCTTCTCGCTTCCGGCGGGGTCGGTCGTCGTGGGTGTGGGTGTGCTGGCGGTGGGGGTCGTCGCGTACGGCGTGCGGGGGCAGCAGGTTTCGCGGTAGGTGGCCGTGGGGGGGGGGAGGGCCGTGGGGCGGGCTGGCCGCGAGGCCGTCATGCCTCGGGCTTCTCAGGGGGGTCTGGGCGGGGGGCGCGGCCGCCGTGGGTCCTCTTCCCTTGCGCAGGGGGAAGTCGGTCCACGGGACCGGTTCCGGGCCCTCGCTGGCCTCCTCGTACCAGCCCGTGCCGCCGAGCCAGGTGTGCAGCCGGCCCGTGAGGCACGGGGCATCGACGTACCAGTCGGCAGCAGACCGCACCCCGGCCGGAACCCGCCGTCCCCTATCCGCAGATACGGCTCGGCGAGCAGCGGAGGGAGGGAGTGGCCCAAGGCTGTCCCGGGCCGGGGCGGGGTCGTCCCGTCGACGGGCGCGGGCAAAGAATCCCGGCTCCAGGGGCGGGTGTTGTGTGCCTTGTCGGCCACCCGTGCCGGCAACTGCTCGTTCTCGCTCATGCATTCATCATGCAGGCCGCCACCGACGAACGAGCGGGCCTGTGGACAACCCGGAAGTTGTGGACAACGAGCGCTCCAGGCTCGTTCTACCAACCCGTCTGCCGGCCGCCCGCGGTGGCCGTGAACGGCTGGTCCGTCCGTACGATCTCGCGTCCCATCGGGAGCAGCGAGACGGGGATCAGCTTGAAGTTGGCGATGCCCAGCGGGATGCCGATGATCGTGACGCAGAGCGCGATGCCGGTGACGATGTGGCCGAGGGCCAGCCACCAGCCGGCCAGGACCAGCCACAGCACGTTGCCGACGCAGGAGGGGGCTCCGGCGTCCTGGCGCTCGACCGCCGTGTAGCCGAAGGGCCACAGCGCGTAGACGCCGATACGGAAGGCCGCGATCCCGAAGGGGATGCCGATGATCGTGACGCAGAGCAGCACGCCCGCGAGCAGGTAGGCGAGGAACAGCCAGAAGCCGCTGAGCACGAGCCAAATGACGTTGAGGATGGTCTTCACTGCTGACGACCTGCCATCTTTTCGAGCCGGGCGATTCGCTCCGCCATCGGCGGGTGGGTGGAGAACATCTTCGACAGCCCCTGTCCTGGTCGGAACGGGTTGGCGATCATCATGTGGCTGGCGGTCTCGATCCGGGGCTCCGGAGGCAGTGGAAGCTGCTTCGTGCCCGTTTCGAGTTTGCGCAGGGCGCTGGCGAGGGCGAGGGGATCGCCGGTGAGCTGCGCACCGGAGGCGTCGGCCTCGTACTCCCTGGAGCGGCTGATCGCCAGCTGGATGACGGTGGCGGCAAGCGGACCGAGAAGCATGATGAGGAGCATGCCCAGCAGACCGGGTCCGTCATCGTCGTTGGAGCGTCCGATGGGGATGAGCCAGGCGAAGTTGACCAGGAACATGATCACTGAGGCGAGGGCGCCCGCGACGGACGAGATCAGGATGTCCCGGTTGTAGACATGGCTGAGCTCGTGCCCGATGACGCCGCGCAGCTCGCGCTCGTCGAGCAGGCGCATGATGCCTTCGGTGCAGCACACGGCCGCGTTGCGCGGGTTGCGTCCGGTCGCGAAGGCGTTGGGTGCCTCGGTCGGTGAGATGTAGAGGCGCGGCATGGGCTGGCGGGCCTGCGTGGAGAGGTCTCGGACCATGCGGTACAGCGCCGGGGCCTCGAACTCGCTGACCGGGCGGGCCCGCATCGCGCGCAGGGCCAGCTTGTCGCTGTTCCAGTACGCGTACGCGTTGGTGCCCAGGGCGACGAGGACGGCCACGACAAGCCCCGCTCGGCCGAAGAAGCTGCCGATGACGATGATGAGCGCCGACAGTCCCCCGAGGAGTACTGCGGTCCTGAGCCCGTTGTGCCGGCGGTGCACGGTACGCCCTCCAAGTGGTGCGGCAGGGGAACCCTTCGCTTGCTGGTCTCGCTCGCTGTGGTTGCTTCCTGGTCTCCGGTGCCACCGGTGCCGTGGCATCACGTCCAGTGGACCCTTCCGTACTGGTCAACGCCAGGCGAGGGCCACCAGTTCCCCGGCGCTCACGGCGGGGCGCGTGGTCCGTACGGGTGACGGCCGCGGCGTCGGCACGCGCGTGGGGAAGCCGGGTGCGGCACGCGCGAGTGCCGGAGCGGCTGTGCTCAGAAGAGACCGGTGTCGGTGAAGCGGAGGATCAGCTGGGGTGCTCCGGAGAGGGCGAGGGCGAGGACCGCGGTCACGGTGATCGCCGCTGTGAGGGGGACGGGCACATGGTGGCCGACGGTCGGCTCCTCGGGCGCCCGGAACAGCTGGGCCGTCCATTGGAGGTAGTAGAAGAGCGCGATCACGACGTTGACCGCCATGACGACGGCCAGCCAGCCGAGCCCGGCGTCGACGGCTGCGGAGAAGACCGTGACCTTGGCGAAGAGGCCGATGACGCCGGGCGGCAGTCCCGCGAGGCAGAGCAGGAAGAACGCCAGGAGGAGGGCGGTCAGGGGGTTGGACGCGTACAGGCCGCGGTAGTCGGCGACGCGGTTCAGTGACCTCGTACGGCCCACCAGGGCGGCCACCGCGAAGGCGCCGAGGTTCACGGCGGCGTACATGAGCGCGTAGGCGACGGTGGAGCCGATGGACCGCTCGGGATCGTCGGAGTACGCGGCGGCGGCGATCGGCACCAGGAGGTAGCCGGCCTGGCCGACGGACGACCAGGCGAGCAGGCGTACCGCGCTGTACGCGCGCGTGGCCTGTTGCCGGAGGGCTCCGACGTTGCCGACGGTCATGGTGAGCGCGGCCAGCGCAGCGAGGGCAGGGCCCCAGAGGTCGGCGTAGGACGGGAGGGCGATGACCGTGACGAGGATCAGGCCGGAGAAGCCGACCGCCTTGCCGATCACGGACAGGTAGGCGGCGATCGGCAGGGGCGCGCCGACGTAGGTGTCGGGCACCCAGAAGTGGAAGGGCACGGCGGCCGTCTTGAAGGCGAAGCCGACGAGGGTGAGGACGACGCCGGTCTGGGCCAGCGTGGTGAGCTGCCCGTCGACGCTCTGGATGCGGTCGGCCACCTGGGTGAGGTAGAGGGTGCCGGTGGTGGCGTACACGAAGCTGATGCCCATGAGGCTGACCGCGGTCGCGGTGACCGAGGACAGGAAGAACTTGAGAGCGGCTTCGGAAGACCGGCGGTCGCCCTGTCGCAGGCCCACCAGGGCGAAGGCGGGGAGGGAGGCGACCTCCAGGGCGACGATCAGGGTCGCGAGGTCGCGGGAGGCGGGGAGCAACGCGGCGCCGGCCGCCGAGGAGAGCAGCAGGAACCAGAACTCGCCCTCGGGCAGTCCCCGGCCGGCGTCCTTGACCGCGGTGACCGAGAGGAGCGCGGTCAGGAGGGCCCCGCCGAGGACCAGGAACTGGATGGCGAGGGTGAAGGTGTCCGCGGTGTAGCTGCAGACATCGGCGTCGCCGGTCTGGCAGAAGGTCGAGCGGTCGCCGTTCACCAGGGGCAGCAGCATGAGGGCGGAGGCGGCGAGTCCGGCGACCGACATCCAGCCGAGCAGCGGCTTGCGGGCGTCCTTGACGAAGAGGTCGGTGACGAGGACGACGAGTCCGACGACGGCCGCGATGGTGGGCGGCGCGATGGCGAGCCAGTCGACGGACTGGACGAGGTTCTGGGCCAGCGGCTGCGAGACGGTCCCGGCGAGGGGGTGGTCCTGGAAGCTCATCGGGTGCCTCCTGAGAGGAGCTGCTGCACGGCCGGGTCGGTCAGCCCGAGGAGGGTCCTGGGCCACAGCCCGGCGACGACGGTGAGGACGACGAGCGGGGTCCAGGCGGCGAATTCGTACGTGCGTACGTCGGCGAGCCTCGGGGCTTCGCGCGGCAGGACGCCCATGCAGACGCGGCGGACCACGATCAGCAAGTACGCGGCCGTCAGCAGGGTGCCGAACGCGGCGATCACCATGAAGGTGAGGAAGGCGGGGCGGCTGAGGTCGTCGTGGGGGTCGAAGGCGCCGAACAGGGCCAGCATCTCGCCCCAGAAACCGGCCAGGCCGGGCAGGCCGAGCGAGGCGACCGCGGCGAAGGCGAGCAGGCCGCCGAGGCGGGGTGCCTTGCCGTACAGGGCGGCGCCGGTCTCCTCGGCGAGGGTGTCGAGGTCGGTGGTGCCGGTGCGGTCCTTGAGAGCGCCGACGACGAAGAAGAGCAGGCCGGTGATGAGGCCGTGGGCGATGTTGGCGAACAGGGCGCCGTTCACGCCGGTCGGGGTCATCGTCGCGATGCCGAGCAGGACGAAGCCCATGTGGCCGACGGAGGAGTAGGCGATGAGGCGCTTGAGGTCGCCCTTCGCACCCCTCTTGGCCAGGGCCAGGCAGGCCAGGGAGCCGTAGATGATGCCGACCACGGCGAAGGCCGCGAGGTAGGGCGCGAAGGTGCGGAATCCGTCCGGCGCGACCGGCAGCAGAATCCGGACGAACCCATATGTACCCATCTTGAGCAGAACACCGGCCAGCAGGACCGAGCCGACGGTCGGCGCGGCGGTGTGGGCGTCCGGCAGCCAGCTGTGCAGCGGCCACATCGGGGTCTTCACGGCCAACCCGATTCCGATCGCCAGAACCGCGATGACCTGCACGGACGTGGTCAGCGACCGGCCGTTGTCAGTGGCGAGTGCCACCATGTCGAATGTGCCCGCCGTGATTCCGATCAGGAGCAGGCCGAGCAGCATGACGACGGAGCCGAGGAGCGTGAAGAGGATGAACTTCCAGGCGGCCCCCGCCCGTCCCTCGCCGCCCCAGCGGGCGATGAGGAAGTACATGGGGATGAGGACCATCTCGAAGGCGAGGAAGAACAGGATCAGGTCGAGGGCGGCGAAGGTCGCGAGGGTGCCGGACTCCAGGACGAGCAGCAGCGCGACGAAGCCCTTCGGGCCGTGGCCCGCGGTCCGCGGCTCCGTCGGCGGCTCCTGCCGCTGCTTGAAGTACGAGTAGAGCGCGCACAGGAAGGTCAGCAGCGCGGTCAGGACCAGGAGGGGGAGGGAGATGCCGTCGATGCCGAGGTGGATGCGCACGTCGAGTGCGGGGATCCAGCTGATGTCCGTGCTGGCCTGCATCTTCGACGGATGGTCGTGGTCGAAGCCGAGCACGAGGACGATCGCGGCGATGAGGACGGCGCCGGTGACGGTGACGCCGTGCCGCAGGACGGCCTGCTCGGGCGACTTCCCCTTCAGCCCGGGCGGGGCGGGCAGCAGAGCGGCGGCGGCCCCCAGGAGCGGGCCGACGACGACGAACGCCAGAAGGATCTGCATCACGGACTCGTTGATATCGATCACGCCTGCTCACGCTCCCGTGGCGACGAGGACGGCGGCGACCGCGAGGACGACGGTGCCGGCGAGCAGCGCGCTCACATAGGTCTGCACATTGCCGGTCTGGGCACGTCGTACGGCGCCCCCCAGCCAGCGGGGCAGGGCGCCCGCCCCGCGTACGTAGGTGTCGACGACCTCGCGGTCGAGGAACCGCACGAGGCTCGCGCCGGCCTGGACGGGCCGGACGAAGAGGGTCGTGTACACCGCGTCCAGGTGGAAGCCGGCGGCCGCGTGCCGGTGCAGCGGGCCCAGCAGGAGCCGTCCGGGATCCGACGGGTCGGGTGCGGAGGCGACATCTCCGTAGGCGGGCTCGTGACTGGCGATGGCCTCGGCCTCCACCCGTGCGGCGTCGCCCTCCGGGTGGGCCGCGACCGCGCCGAGCGGGATTCGGGCCGCGAACGCGGTGGTGTGCCGCCAGGTCGCGTAGGTCACGATGCCGCCGATCAGGGCCACGCCAGTGCCGAGCACGGAGGTGGTGAGGGTCGGGGTGAGGTCCCGGCCGTCGAACCAGTCGGGCAGCAGTCGGAAGGCGAGCCCGCCGAGAGCGAGTGAGGGGATGGCGAGCACCCAGAGCACGGCGTTCATGACCACCGGCTGCCGCCCGTGGTCGGGAGCCTCGGCGCCCCGCCCGCGGAAGGCCAGCAGCCACAGGCGCGTCGCGTATGCGGCGGTGAGCAGGGCCGTGATCAGCCCGGCGACGAGGACCGTCCAGCCCGCGGCTCCGGGGGCGTGCTCGGTGTGGCCGGTGGCGACGTGCTCCGCGACGCCGAGGACGGACTCCTTGGAGAAGAAGCCGCTGAAGGGAGGGATCGCGGCGAGGGCGAGCAGCGCCACGCTCATCGTCCAGTAGGCGTCCGGGACCCGGTCGCGCAGGTTGTGCATGCGGGACATGGCGGCCAGCGAGTTGGTGCCGGCGGCGTGGATGATCACGCCGGCGGCGAGGAAGAGCAGCGCCTTGAAGGCGCCGTGGGTGAGGAGGTGGAAGACGGCGGCACCGCGGTCGCCGGCGGCGAGGGCTCCGGTCATGTAGCCGAGCTGCCCGATCGTCGAGTAGGCGAGGACGCGCTTGATGTCGTCCTGGGCGAGCGCGGCGAGCGCCGACCCGACCATCGTGACGGCGGCCATGACGGCGAGGACGACCATCGCTGCCCGTGAGGCCTCGAAGAGCGGAAGGAGCCTGGCGACGAAGTAGACACCGGCGGCGACCATGGTCGCCGCGTGGATCAGCGCGGAGACGGGTGTTGGGCCCGCCATCGCGTCGGGGAGCCAGGTGTGCAGCGGGAACTGCGCCGACTTGCCCGCCACACCGGCCAGGAGCAGCAGGGCGATCAGCGTCGGGTGGTCGAGCGAGCCGTTCGCGACCGCGCCGAGGATCTTCGTGATGCGGAAGGAACCGGCCTCGGTGGCCAGCGCGAGCAGACCGATCAGGAAGGGGACGTCACCGAGCTTGGTCACCAGGAAGGCCTTGAGGGAGGCGGCACGCGCCTCCGGGGTCTCCCAGTAGTGGCCGACCAGGAAGTACGAGCAGATGCCCATGATTTCCCAGCCGACCAGCAGCACCATCAGATCGCCGGAGTAGACGACGAGGAACATGGCGGAGGTGAACAGGGAGACGAGCGCGGCGTACGAGGGGTAGCGCGGGTCGTCGCGCAGGTAGCCCGTCGAGTAGATCTGCACGCAGGTGGCGACGGTGCCGACCAGGACGGCGACGAGGGCGGCGAAGCCGTCGATGTGCAGGGCGAGTTCGACGGGGACCGAACCGGTGGGCGTCAGCTCCGTGGCGGCGTCCACGGCCCGGCCACCGCCTTGGCGGGAGGCGACCAGGACGGCGAGGACGAGGGCAGCCAGGGTCGGCAGGACGGCCAGCGGGCGGACGAAGCCGGGCGCCGTGCGGCCCAGGAGGAGGCCGGCGGCAGCTCCGAGGAAGGGGAGGAGGGGGACGAGTACGGCGAGGGTGGTCGTGGTCACGCGGTGGCCTCAGCCTTCTCGGCGGCCGTCCCGGTCGCGGGGGTGTCGGTGTCGGGGCCGTCCGGCTCGTGGCCCTCGGCGGTGTCACGCAGTTTGTCGATGTCGGCGGTGCCGCGGTTGCGGTGGACGGCGAGCACGATCGCCAGGCCGATGCCGATCTCGGCGGCCGCGATGGCGATCGTGAACAGGGTCAGGGCCTGGCCGGAGTGCAGGGTCTCCTCGGCGGCCTTGCTGAGCCAGACGTCGAAGGCGACCAGGTTGAGGTTGACGGCGTTGAGCATCAGCTCGACCGACATCAGGACCAGGATCGCGTTGCGGCGGGCCAGGACACCGTAGAGGCCCGTGCAGAAGAGGAGGGCGGAGAGGACGGCGGGATAGGCGAGGTGCATCAGCGGTCACCGCCCTTGGCGGGGGCGTTCGGGGCGGCGGCCTCGGCCTTGGATCCCTCGGCGTTGGACCCCTCGGCCCCGAGTGCGTCGGCCCTGGGCGCGTGGGTCTTTGGACCGTCGGGCTTGGGCGCGTGCATCTTCGGGCCGTCGGTCTTGGGCGCGTCGCTCGCGCGGTCCGCCTTGGCCTTGCGGGACAGGACGATCGCGCCGACCAGCGCGGCGAGGAGGAGGACGGAAAGGGCTTCGAAGGGGAGAACCCAGTTCTGGAAGAGACTCGCTCCGGTGACGGCGGTCGAGCCGGCTGCCGGACCGTCCAGGTCGATCCAGGTGGCGCGGATGGCATCGACGACGACCCACACCAGGGCCGCCGCGGAGGCCACGGCCACGGTGAGGGCCGCCCAGCGGTTGCCGGAGTCGGCGTCCGGGGACCGGCCGATGGGGGCCCTGGTGAGCATCAGCCCGAACAGGATGAGAACGACGACCGCCCCGACGTAGATGAGGACCTGTACCCAGGCGATGAACTCGGCGGTGAGCAGCAGGTACTCGACGGCCAGGCCGCCGAGGGCCACCACCAGCCACAGGGCGGCGTGGACCAACTGCCGCGTGGTGACGGTGAGGACGGCGGCGCCGAATGTGACCAGGCCGACCAGGAGGAAGGCGATCTCGACGCCGGTCGGCGAGAGGAAGCCGTGGGCTTCGGCGGCCGTGGTCGCGGGGTCCGCGGCCAGATGGCGGACGGTCGCGGCGAGGGTCATTCCCGGCCCTCCTGTTCCGGCTTCGGCTGCTCGGGAGCGGCGGCCGACTCCCGCTTGTCCGCCTCCTGCTGGGCGGACTCCTGCTGGGCCGCCAGTTTGTCGGCGGTCTTGCGGGCGGCTGCGAGTTCCTTCGGTTCCTCGGCGCCCGGGTCGAGGGCCGGCGGGGCCGGGACGGTCCACATCCAGTCGCGGAGCCTGTCGCGCTCGTGGGTGAGGTCACGGATGTCGGTCTCGGCGTACTCGAACTCCGGGGACCAGAACAGGGCGTCGAAGGGACAGACCTCGATGCAGATACCGCAGTACATGCACAGGGAGAAGTCGATGGCGAAACGGTCGAGGACGTTGCGGCTGCGGTCGCGCCCGCCGGGGGTGGCCGCCGGGACCGTCTCCTTGTGGGAGTCGATGTAGATGCACCAGTCGGGGCACTCGCGGGCGCACAGCATGCAGACCGTGCAGTTCTCCTCGAACAGGCCGATCACGCCGCGGGTGCGGGGCGGCAGTTCGGGCTGGGCGTCCGGATACTGCTCGGTGACGGTCTTCCTGGTCATCGTGCGGAGGGTGACGGCCAGGCCCTTGGCCAGACCCGAGCCGGGGATGGGGGCCATGGTTACTGGATCACCACCTTGACGATGCCGGTGAGGGCGATCTGGGCGAGGGAGAGGGGGACGAGGAGGGTCCAGGAGAGTTTCTGGAGCTGGTCCTCACGCAGTCGCGGGTAGGTCACGCGCAGCCAGATCACGACGAAGGCGAGGACGGCCGCCTTCAGCAGGGTCCACACCCAGCCCAGGCCGTCCGCGCCCCACGGCCCGTGCCAGCCGCCCAGGAAGAGGACCGTGGTCAGGCCGCACAGGACGATGATCCCGGCGTACTCGGCGAGGAGGAACAGAGCGAAGCGCAGGCCGGTGTACTCGGTGTAGGCGCCGAAGATGATCTCCGAGTCGGCGACCGGCATGTCGAACGGAGGGCGTTGCAGTTCGGCCAGGCCGGCGACGAAGAAGACGATCGCGCCGACGATCTGCCAGGGCAGCCACCACCACTCGAAGGCGTTCAGGATGCCGACGAGTGAGACCGTGCCGGCCGCCATGGCCACCGAGGCGGCGGTGAGCAGCATCGGGAGTTCGTACGCGAGGAGCTGGGCGGCGGTGCGCAGGCCGCCGAGGAGGGAGAACTTGTTGGCGGAGGACCACCCGGCCATGAGCGAGCCGAGGACGCCGACGCCCATCACGGCGAGCACGAAGAAGACGCCCGCGTCGACGACCTGGCCGACCGCGCCCTCGCCGGGGCCGATGGGGATGGCCAGGAGCACCAGGAGGTACGGCAGCAGGGCGACTGCGGGAGCGAGCTGGAAGATACGGCGGTCCGCGTCGGCGGGGACCACGTCCTCCTTCTGCGCGAACTTCACGCCGTCCGCGACGAGCTGGGCCCAGCCGTGGAAGCCGCCGGCGTACATCGGGCCGAGGCGGCCCTGCATGTGGGCCATCACCTTGTGCTCGGTCTGGCCGACGATCAAGGGGAACGTGAGGAAGACGACGAACACGATCAGGAGGCGCAGGGTGACGTCGAGGGCGTCGTTCACCGCGGGCCTCCTGGGGGGTTCGGGGGGTTGCTGGGGTTGCTGGGGTTCTCGGGGTTCTCGGGGTTTTTCCGGTCCGACTTCCGGGGCTCGTCCGGCTCGTCCGGCTCGTCGGGAGCCTGCGGCTCCCCGGAGGCGTCGCCTTCGGCGCGCTTGTCCGCCGGCTCGTCGAACGCCGGGCGGTCGTGATGCCAGGGGGCGTCCGGGCTTCGGGGGGCGGAGGCGGGGGCCTCGCCGGACGACCCGGTCTTCTCCGGCTGCCCCGCGTCGGTGCCAGCCCGCTGGCTCGCCGAGCCCTGCGACACGCTGCGGCTGCGCCGGGGCGCCGGAGCCGCCGGAGCCGCCGGAGCCGCCGAGGGCTCGTCGGCCGGCGACGGCTGATCGGCCGTGGGCGTCTGGCTCGCCGAGCCCTCCGCCGCCGTACGGGAGCGACGCGGAGTGGACGGCGCTTCGGTGCCGGCCCCGGCGCCGGTGCTGGTGCTGGGCGGCGATGCCTGACTGGCGGAGCCCTCGCCCGCCGTACGGGTCCGGCGGACCGGCCGGTCACCGGCCGCGCGAGCCGGGCGCTCTCCGGCCGCACGTCCCGCGCCGCGTGCCGGGCGGGCCGGGGCGGGCGGGAGCTGGCCCTTCTGCGGGCCCCACTCGTTGGGGTCGGGGACGCCCGGCGGCAGCATCTGGCGGCGACGGGGTCCGCCGTGGTCGGACTCGCCCGGTTCCTTGGCGCCGGGCCAGGCCTTGGCCACGCGGGCGGCGAGGACGAAGTCCTTCCGCAGCGGATGGCCCTCGAATCCCTCCGGCAGCAGCAGATGGTCCAGCGCGGGATGGTCCGCGAACTGGACGCCGAACATCTCGTGGGTCTCGCGCTCGTGCCAGGCCGCCCCCGCGTACACCGCGACGGCGGTGGGCAGGGCCGGGGACTCGTGCGGAACCGTCGTGCGCAGCAGCAGCCGACGCACGGGTCCGAGGGCCACGACGTGTGCCGCGACGCGGAACCCCGTGCCCGGCTCGTCGACCGCGCTCAGCCAGTCGAAGTACGTGCAGCCCAGCCGGTCACGCGCGGTCTCCAGGGCGGAGATCCAGGAGGCCGGCGGTACGTCGAC
Source organism: Streptomyces sp. NPDC058985 (assembly GCF_042740985.1). Classification (NCBI taxonomy): domain Bacteria; kingdom Bacillati; phylum Actinomycetota; class Actinomycetes; order Kitasatosporales; family Streptomycetaceae; genus Streptomyces; species Streptomyces sp. NPDC058985. The sequence goes on from NZ_JBHYJX010000001.1 coordinate 250,155, forward strand.
GGTCAGGACGTCGTACGACTCCTCGGCCGTGGCTTCAGGGCCGAAGAGCTCCTCGGCGCCGACGGGCAGCCAGCCGACCGCCGTCATCGCGCACCCCCTGCGCCCGATCCCGATGCAGGACCCGTTTCCGATTCAGGTCCGGAGCCCGACCCCGAGCCCGACTCCGGCGGTCGCACCAGTCCGCTCTGCAGCGCGGCCGTCGACGGCCGGCCCGACGTGCCGTACCGCTCGCCCAGCGACTCCCGTGCGATCTTCTCCTGGAGCTTGAGGATCCCCTGGAGCAGTGCCTCGGGGCGCGGCGGGCAGCCGGGGACGTAGACGTCGACGGGGATGATCTGGTCGACGCCCTTCGTCACGGAGTAGGAGTCCCAGTACGGGCCGCCGCAGTTGGAGCAGGCGCCGAAGGAGATGACGTACTTGGGCTCGGGCATCTGCTCGTACAGGCGCTTGACGGCGGGCGCCATCTTGTCGGTCACCGTGCCCGAGACGACCATCAGGTCGGCCTGGCGGGGGCCCGGCGCGAAGGGGATGACGCCGAGCCGGATGAAGTCGTGGCGGGCCATCGACGCGGCGATGAACTCGATCGCGCAGCAGGCGAGGCCGAAGTTGAAGACCCAGAGGGAGTACCGGCGGCCCCAGTTCAGGACGACCTTCATCGGCTCGGGGGCCAGGCGCGCGAGGGTGCCCAGCCGCTTCGGCCCGGGAAGCGGTACGGGCTCCGGGAGCGGTACGGGTCCGGAGGGGTTCACGTCCACGACAGGACGCCCTTCTTGTATGCGTAGAGCAGGCCCACGGCCAGGAAGCCCAGGAAGATGAACATCTCCACGAGGGTCGTCGCTCCGTAACCAGGATCGGCGAAGACCGTCGCCCAGGGGAAGAGGAAGATCGAGTCGACCGCGAAAATGACGTAGAGGAACGCGTAGACGTAGTAGCGGACCTGGGTGTGTGCCCAGCCCTCGCCGACGGGGTCCACGCCGCACTCGTACGTCAGCAGCTTCTCGGGCGTCGGGACCACGGGCCGCAGCAGCCGCCCGGCCCCGAAGGCCACGGCGACGAAGAGCACACCCACCCCGGCGATCAGTGCGACGACCGAGTAGGACTGGAAGTAGTCCGCGGCGAGCCCGACGGTCGGTTCCGGCACGTGCGCCCCCTCAATCCCTGTCCTGACCTGTCCTGGCCCTGTCCTGGCCCTGTCCTGAACGCCGGCTGCTCGACGATCTGTACGCACGGGAGTCTAGGGCCTGATAAAGAGACGGTAAGCAGCCCGTCGTACGTTGAGACGTGGGCCGGGGCCGGGGTGGGGTTTTCCTCAGTACATCCCGGCGGTCCACCTCATGGCGCGGTGCCGTGCCGCACGGCACGCTGATCCGTATGACCGAACACCTCGCGACTTCGACCCCCGCCGGGACCGCCGGTGGGGCGGACGGCGACCGCCTGCCGCCGGCCCGTCTCGCCTTCGACTGGCACACCTGGAAAGAGATCGCCCACCTGCTGGCGAACTTCCCGGCGTCGCTGATCGGCTTCGTCTATGTCTCCACGGTGCTGTCAGTCGGGGTCGGGTTGACGGTCACGGTGATCGGGTTGCCGCTGCTGGCGGCCGGACTGCTCGGCGCGCGTCAGCTCGGCAAGCTGGAGCGGGCGCGGGCCCGGGCGCTGCTCGGAGTGCGGGTGGAGGAGCCCAGTCCGCTGCCGTTGCACGGCGGGGGCGGGTTCTTTCCCCGGTTGTGGATGGCGCTGAAGGACCCGGTCGGCTGGCGCGCGGTCCTGTACGACTTCATGCGGCTCCCCTGGGGCGTGGTCACCTTCGTCATCACGCTGACGTCGTTGTTCGTGCTGTGGCCGGTACTGCCGTTCATCGCGCGGGGCCTGGCCAACGCCGACCGGGCGATGGTGCGCGCGCTGCTGTCCCCGTCCGACGAGCTGGAACGCCGGATCGCCGAGCTGGAGTCGGACCGGGGCGTCGTGGTGGACACGGCCGCGGCCGACCTGCGGCGCATCGAGCGCGACCTGCACGACGGGGCGCAGGCCCGTCTGGTCAACCTGGCCATGGGCCTGGGGCTGGCCAAGGAGAAGCTCCTGGAGGATCCCGACGCGGCGGCGGCGATGGTCGACGAGGCGCACGGCGAGGTGAAGCTGGCCCTTCAGGAGCTGCGGGACCTGGCGCGGGGCATCCACCCGGCCGTCCTGACCGACCGCGGTCTGGACGCGGCGCTCTCCTCGGTCGCCTCCCGCTGCACCGTGCCGGTCAGGGTGACCGTCGACTTGGCGGAGCGTCCGGCGCCGGCCATCGAGGGCATCGCGTACTTCACGGTGTCGGAGCTTCTCCAGAACGTCAGCAAGCACAGTGGGGCGCGTTCCGCCTCCGTGGAGGTGTGGCGGTCGTCCGACCGGCTGCTCATACAGGTGGGGGACGACGGCCAGGGCGGCGCACGCCTCGACGGCGGTACGGGGATGAAGGGCCTCGCCGACCGGCTCTCCGCGGTCGACGGCCTGTTCGTCGTCGACTCGCCGGAGGGCGGACCGACGGCGATCACGGCCGAGCTGCCGTGGCGCGACCGCACCGCGGCGGACGCGGCTCCCGGCACGTCCGACGTCGGCCAGGCGCGGCCGACGTCCGGGACGCGGTGACGGACGACACCGCCCCGCACGCGAGGCACACGGGCGCGCGCCTCCCTGCCCGAGGTCTCGGGGCCCCGAGGCCCCGAGGTAGGGAAAACCCCCCTCTCCAGACGCCGACGGGCTCCATGGCCCGTGGATGCGCGGGCGAGGAGGCTGGAGTTACGACAGCAGAGCCGTAGGACGAGGAGAAGGACGGCACCGATGGCCACGGAATACGGACAGGGTTACGGGTTCGGGAGCGGGCCCGGCTTCCCCGGGGACACCGGGGCGCGTCGCCACCGGCTGCCGGCCGGGCTGCGGGCGCCGTTCGAGACACGCAGCTGGCGGGAGTTCGGCTACGTGCTGGTGGGTCTGCCGATCAGCATCCTGCTCTTCACCTACGCGGTCACGATGGTGTCGCTGGGAGCGGGCCTGCTGGTGACGTTCCTGGGTGTGCCGGTGCTGGCGGCGGCGCTCGCCGGGTGCCGGGGCTTCGGGGTGATGGAGCGGGCGCGGGCCCGGGCGCTGCTGGGGCTCGATGTGGCCGACCCGGAGCCGCTGCGGGTGCGGAAGCGCGGTGCGATGGGCTGGATGGGGGCCGTGCTCAAGAGCGGCGCCTCCTGGCGGAGCCTGCTGTACGCGTTTCTGCAGTTCCCGTGGGCGGTGTTCTCGTTCGTGGTCGCCGTGAACTTCTGGGCGGTCGGGTGGGCGATGCTGACGTACCCGCTCTGGTTCTGGGTGTTCCCGATGTACGCGGGCCAGGACGGGCTCCAGCTCTACGGCGACGAGACGCACCGGATCTACCTGGACAATCCGTTCGAGATCGCCGTGACCGCGCTGGTCGGGCTGCTGTTCACGCTGGCGACGCCGTGGATCGTGCGGGCGCTGACGACGGTGGACCGGGTGATGGTGCACGGGCTGCTCGGACCGTCGCGGCTGGCGACGCGGGTCGTGGAGCTGGAGTCGGACCGCGGGGTGGTGGTGGACACGGCCGCGGCCGACCTGCGGCGCATCGAGCGCGACCTGCACGACGGGGCACAGGCCCGCCTGGTCAACCTGGCCATGGATCTCGGCTTGGCCAAGGAGAAGCTGCAGGAGGATCCGCGGGCGGCGGCGATCATGGTGGAGGAGGCACACGGCGAGGTGAAGACGGCCCTCCAGGAACTGCGGGACCTGGCCCGGGGCATCCACCCCGCGGTACTCACCGACCGCGGTCTGGACGCGGCGCTCTCCTCGGTCGCCTCCCGCTGCACCGTGCCGGTGCGGGTGGAGGTCGACCTCACCGAGCGGCCGGCATCGGCGATCGAGGGCATCGCGTACTTCACGGTGTCGGAGCTGCTGCAGAACATCAGCAAGCACGCGCGGGCCACGGCGGCCGCCGTGGAGGTGTGGCGGGTGGAGAACCGGCTGCTCGTCCAGGTCGTGGACAACGGCGTCGGCGGGGCGGACGTGACGGCCGGCTCGGGACTCGCCGGACTGGCGGAGCGGCTCGACGCGGTGGACGGGATCCTGGTGGTCGACTCTCCGGCCGGGGGGCCGACACGGGTGACGGCCGAGCTGCCCTGGCGGAACGAGCCGATATCCAGCTGAGGCGCGGCGGCGCGCCCACCCCGCTCTCCCCCACGCCGCTCAGGGCAGCCGGGGGCTCGGGCGGCCCGGGGTGACCCGGTGGGGGACGGACCCGGGGTGACCCGTCCGCCGCGGGTCGAAATCCGGCCATCGTGGAGCCGAAGCCGGACTGTACGGCCGGGACTTGCCGTCCTCTTCCCGTTGCCCCAGGGCATCCGGCCTCCGATGCTGGAATGCTGGACCCGTCGTACGAACGGTTCGTGGACGCGGTGTGGGCCGCGGGGACCGTGAGGCGGACGGGCTGTGGGGGGCCGAAAAATCGTGGAGGACAGGGTGCGGGTGGTCATCGCCGAGGATTCAGTGCTGCTCCGGGAGGGGCTGACCCGGTTGCTGACCGACCGAGGGCACGAGGTCGTGGCCGGTGTCGGCGACGGTGAGGCACTGATCAAGACCATCACCGAGCTGGACGCCCAGGGCGAACTGCCGGACGTCGTGGTCGCGGACGTGCGGATGCCTCCGACGCACACGGACGAGGGAGTGCGCGCGTCGGTGCGGCTGCGCAAGGCGCATCCGGGCCTCGGGGTGCTGGTGCTGTCGCAGTACGTGGAGGAGCGGTACGCCACGGAGCTGCTGGCCGGTTCCAGCCGGGGCGTCGGTTATCTGCTCAAGGACCGGGTGGCCGAGGTACGGGAGTTCGTGGACGCCGTCGTGCGCGTGGCGGACGGGGGGACCGCGCTGGACCCGGAGGTGGTCGCGCAGTTGCTCGGGCGCAGCCGCAAGCAGGACGTGCTGGCGGGGCTGACCCCGCGGGAGCGAGAGGTGCTGGGGCTGATGGCCGAAGGCCGGACGAACTCGGCGATCGCCCGGCAGCTCGTCGTGAGCGACGGGGCGGTCGAGAAGCACGTCAGCAACATCTTCATGAAGCTGGGTCTGTCCCCGAGCGACGGCGATCACCGGCGGGTGCTGGCCGTGCTCACCTACCTCAATTCATGACTCCCGGTTCCTGACCCCCCAGGGTCACAGACCGGGCCCGGCGGCCCTCCCACTCGTCCGGCTCATCCGGACGAATGAGAAACCGGAGGGTGTGCGGGGGACGTCCTCATCGGTGTCGAGGGGCGGGAAATCCCCGGAATCACGGGGCTGTGGGCCATCTCGAAGTCGTGTCCATCATGCGAATCTCCACCGGAAGTCAGCATCCGCGGACGTAGGGTTGATCCTGGGACGGTCGTGGGAGACCTGTCCCCGGACAGCCGCCTTGAGGGAGGTCCAGTTCAGTGACCAGCCAGGTCAGCAGCCCAGCGGAGCAGGCCGACGGAACCGACGAGACCGTCGTGGGAGCGCAGCGCAAACCGGTCGGAGCGAAGGACGTCCGCCGGCTGGACCGGGTGATCATCAGGTTCGCCGGGGACTCGGGTGACGGGATGCAGCTCACCGGCGACCGTTTCACCTCGGAGACCGCGTCGTTCGGGAACGACCTGTCGACGCTGCCGAACTTCCCGGCCGAGATCCGGGCGCCCGCCGGGACCCTGCCGGGTGTCTCGTCCTTCCAGCTGCACTTCGCCGACCACGACATCCTCACCCCGGGCGACGCCCCCAACGTGCTGGTCGCGATGAACCCGGCCGCGCTGAAGGCGAACGTCGGCGACCTGCCGCGGGGCGCGGAGATCATCGTCAACACGGACGAGTTCACCCGGCGGGCGATGCAGAAGGTCGGCTACGACACCTCGCCGCTGGAGGACGGTTCCCTCGACGGCTACCACCTGCATCCGGTGCCGCTGACCACGCTGACCGTCGAGGCCCTCAAGGAGTTCGACCTCAGCCGCAAGGAGGCCGAGCGCAGCAAGAACATGTTCGCGCTCGGGCTGCTGAGCTGGATGTACCACCGGCCCACCGAGGGCACGGAGAAGTTCCTGAACACGAAGTTCGCGAAGAAGCCGGACATCGCCGCGGCCAACATCGCGGCCTACCGCGCGGGCTGGAACTTCGGGGAGACCACGGAGGACTTCGCGGTCTCCTACGAGGTGGCGCCGGCGGCGACGGCGTTCCCGCCCGGTGTGTACCGCAACATCTCGGGGAACCTGGCCCTGTCCTACGGTCTGATCGCGGCCTCCCGCCAGGCGGATCTGCCGCTCTTCCTGGGCTCGTACCCGATCACCCCGGCCTCGGACATCCTGCACGAGCTGAGCCGGCACAAGAACTTCGGGGTGCGGACCTTCCAGGCCGAGGACGAGATCGCCGGCATCGGTGCCGCGCTGGGCGCGGCGTTCGGCGGCTCGCTGGCGGTCACCACCACCTCCGGTCCCGGCGTGGCGCTCAAGAGCGAGACGATCGGACTCGCGGTCTCCCTCGAACTGCCGCTGCTGGTCGTGGACATCCAGCGCGGCGGGCCGTCCACCGGTCTGCCGACCAAGACGGAGCAGGCCGACCTGTTGCAGGCGATGTACGGGCGCAACGGCGAGGCGCCGGTTCCGGTCGTCGCACCGCGCACCCCGGCGGACTGTTTCAGTGCGGCGCTGGAGGCGGCGCGGATCGCGCTGGCGTACCGCACCCCGGTCTTCCTGCTGTCCGACGGCTACCTGGCCAACGGCAGCGAGCCCTGGCGGGTCCCGGAACCGGACGAGCTGCCGGACCTGGCGGTGCAGTTCGCACAGGGCCCCAACCACACGCTGGACGACGGCACCGAGGTCTTCTGGCCGTACAAGCGCGATCCGCAGACCCTGGCCCGGCCCTGGGCCGTGCCGGGTACCCCCGGTCTGGAGCACCGGATCGGCGGCATCGAGAAGCAGGACGGTTCCGGGAACATCTCGTACGACCCGGCCAACCACGACTTCATGGTCCGCACCCGGCAGGCCAAGATCGACGGCATCGACGTCCCCGAACTGGCGGTCGACGACCCGGGCGGGGCGCGGACCCTGGTGCTGGGCTGGGGCTCGACGTACGGCCCCATCACCGCCGCCGTGCGCCGGCTGCGCACGGCCGGGGTGCCGATCGCACAGGCCCATCTGCGCCACCTCAACCCCTTCCCGCCCAACCTGGGCGAGGTGCTGAAGCGGTACGACAAGGTGGTGGTCCCCGAGATGAACCTCGGTCAGCTCGCCACCCTCATCCGGGCGAAGTACCTGGTCGACGCCCAGTCGTACAACCAGGTCAACGGCATGCCGTTCAAGGCGGAGCAGCTCGCCGCGGTGTTGAAGGAGGCCATCGATGACTGACGCCAACGCGCTGCTCCACCTCGTCCCCAAGGCCGAGGGCAAGCAGTCCATGAAGGACTTCAAGTCCGACCAGGAAGTGCGCTGGTGCCCCGGCTGCGGCGACTACGCCATCCTCGCCGCCGTGCAGGGCTTCATGCCCCAGCTCGGCCTGGCGAAGGAGAACATCGTCTTCGTCTCGGGCATCGGCTGCTCCTCCCGCTTCCCGTACTACATGAACACCTACGGGATGCACTCCATCCACGGCCGTGCCCCCGCCATCGCGACCGGGCTCGCCGCCTCCCGCCGCGACCTGTCCGTCTGGGTCGTCACCGGTGACGGCGACGCGCTCTCCATCGGCGGCAACCACCTCATCCACGCGCTGCGCCGCAACGTCAACCTCAAGATCCTGCTGTTCAACAACCGGATCTACGGGCTGACCAAGGGCCAGTACTCCCCCACCTCCGAGGTCGGGAAGATCACCAAATCGACTCCGATGGGGTCGCTGGACGCGCCCTTCAACCCGGTCTCGCTGGCCATCGGCGCGGAGGCGTCCTTCGTCGCCCGGACCGTCGACTCGGACCGCAAGCACCTCACCGAGGTGCTGCGCCAGGCCGCCGAGCACCCGGGTACGGCGCTGATCGAGATCTACCAGAACTGCAACATCTTCAACGACGGCGCCTTCGACGCGCTCAAGGACCGGGAGCGGGCCGAGGAGGCGGTGATCCGGCTGGAGCACGGGCAGCCGATCCGTTTCGGCGCCGACGGGGCCAAGGGCGTGGTGCGCGACCCGGCAACCGGTGACCTGAAGGTCGTCACCGTCACCGCGGACAACGAGGCGGACGTCCTGGTCCACGACGCCCACGCCACCTCGCCGACCACGGCCTTCGCCCTCTCCCGGCTGGCCGACCCGGACACCCTGCACCACACGCCCATCGGTGTGCTGCGCTCGGTGGAGCGGCCGGTCTACGACACGCTCATGTCCGACCAGCTCGACGCCGCCATCGAGCGGGACGGCAAGGGCGACCTCGCCGCGCTGCTCGCGGGCAACGACACCTGGACGGTCGTCGGCTGAGAGCGACCACTGGTGAGGACCGGCGAGAACCGGTGAGAGCCGGCGAGAACTGAGGGGCCCGGGCGGAGAACGCCCGGGCCCCAACACTTACCCAAGCGTAAGTACCTTACTTCAAAGTGGGCACTGCCCATTAGTTAGCGCAGCTCCTATGGTTGGTGACATCGCACCCCAGAAGGAGTACTGAACCCATGAGCATCGTCGTCACCGGAGCCACCGGACACCTCGGCCGCCACGTCGTGCGGCAACTACTGGAGAAGGTGCCGGCCGACCAGGTCACCGCCGTAGTCCGGGACCGCGGCAAGGCCGCCGACCTCGCCGCCGACGGCGTACGGCTCGCGGTCGCCGACTACAACGCGCCCGAGACCTTCGACGGCCTGTTCGCCTCCGGCGACCGGGTGCTGCTGATCTCCGGCAACGAGTTCGACAAGGGCCGCGTCCAGCAGCACACGGTGGTGATCGACGCGGCGAAGAAGGCCGGCGTCGCCCTGCTCGCCTACACCAGTGCGCCCAGCAGCCTCAAGGCCGCGCTCGCGGACGACCACCGCGCCACCGAGGACGTCCTCGTCGGCTCGGGCGTGCCCTATGTGCTGCTGCGCAACGGCTGGTACCACGAGAACTACACGGAGCGGCTCGCCCCGGTCCTGGAGCACGGCGCCGTCGTACAGGCGGCCGGCGAGGGCCGGATCTCCGCCGCCTCCCGCGCCGACTACGCGGCCGCCGCCGTCGCCGTACTGACCGGCGAGGGCCACGAGAACAAGGCGTACGAGCTGGGCGGCGACGAGGCGTGGGGCTTCGCCGAGTACGCCGCCGAGCTGAGCCGGCAGACCGGCAAGGAGATCGCCTACACCCCCGTCTCCGCCGAGGCCTACACCGGCATCCTGGCCGGCGCCGGGCTGCCCGCGCCGCTGGCCGACATCCTCGCGGGCGTGGAGGACTCCATCGAGAAGGGTGAGCTGGTCGTCACCAGCGGTGACCTGTCCCGGCTGACCGGCCGCCCCACCACCCCGCTCTCCGAGGCGGTCGCCGCCGCGGCCGGAAGCTGACGCCCGCGCGGGCCCGCCCCCGCCGCCTCCGCCGCCGCCTCCGCCACGACACACACCCCGCCTGTCATGACCGTATGGCGATACGGGCATGACAGGCGGCCGGGTGCGGCGCTACCTTTCGTCGTGGCATGCGTCCGTACCCGCATGCTGTGTGCGAGAAGGAGGTGCCCGTGGCCGGGTCGTCCAGGAGTGAGCAGCGCATAGGTCTGCTGAACGGCTTCGCGGCCTACGGGCTGTGGGGGCTCGTCCCGCTGTTCTGGCCGCTGCTCAAGCCCGCCGGGGCCGGGGAGATCCTCGCCCACCGCATGGCGTGGTCCCTCGTCTTCGTCGCCGTCGCGCTGTTCTTCGTACGGCGCTGGGCCTGGGCAGGTGAGCTGCTGCGGCAGCCGCGCAGGCTCGGCCTGGTCACCGTGGCCGCCGCGGTCATCACCGTCAACTGGGGCGTCTACATCTGGGCCGTGAACAGCGGCCATGTCGTCGAGGCCTCGCTCGGGTACTTCATCAACCCGCTGGTCACCATCGCGATGGGCGTGCTGCTGCTCAAGGAGCGGCTGCGGCCCGCGCAGTGGGCGGCGGTCGGCACCGGCTTCGCCGCCGTCCTGGTCCTCGCCGTCGGCTACGGACAGCCGCCGTGGATCTCCCTCTGCCTCGCCTTCTCCTTCGCCACCTACGGCCTGGTGAAGAAGAAGGTCAACCTCGGGGGCGTGGAGTCGCTGGCCGCCGAGACGGCGATCCAGTTCCTGCCCGCGCTCGGCTATGTGGTGTGGCTGTCGACACAGGGCGAGTCGACCTTCACCACCGAGGGCGTCGGGCACTCGGCGCTGCTGGCCGCGACCGGTCTGGTCACCGCGATCCCGCTGGTCTGCTTCGGCGCGGCCGCGATCCGCGTGCCGCTGTCCACGCTGGGCCTGCTGCAGTACCTGGCGCCGGTCTTCCAGTTCGCCCTCGGGGTCCTCTACTTCCACGAGGCCATGCCGCCCGAGCGCTGGGCCGGTTTCGCCCTGGTCTGGCTGGCGCTGACGCTGCTCACCTGGGACGCGCTGCGCACGGCCCGCCGGACGGCGCGGGCGCTCAGGGAGCAGCTGGACCGGACGGGCGCGGGCGTACCGCCGGTCAAGGAGAGCGACGCGACGCGGGACTCCGGCGATTCCGTTGCCCGCTCGGTCACGTAACCCATATGACTGGTCCATGACCTCGACACCACGACCCGCTCCCCTGCACTTCAAGATCGTCATCGACGCCGCCGCGCCGCACGCGCAGGCGGACTTCTGGGCCGCCGCCCTGCACTACGAGGTGGAGGACAACAGCGCGCTCATCGGGAAACTGCTGGGCTTCGGGGCCGTACCGGAGGAGCTGACCCTGGAGTCCCACGGGCGCCGCGCCTGGCGGGACCTGGTGGCCGTACGGCACCCCGACGACCCTTACGACGAGGAGAGCGGGACGGGGCTGGGGCGGCGACTGCTGTTCCAGCGCGTACCGGAGGCCAAGACCGGCAAGAACCGCGTCCACCTCGACGTGCACTCCCGGGAAGGGGAACGCGAGGCGGAGGTCGGCCGGCTGGAGGCGCTGGGGGCGAGCGTACTGCGGCGGGTGAGCGAACAGGGCGGGGAGTGGGTGGTGATGGCGGACCCCGAGGGGAACGAGTTCTGCGTTCACTAGGGGCCGTCCGGGCAGTCCGGGCCGTCCGACACGGGGCCGTCCACCGGCGGGGCGGAGCTTCCGATATCCGCGATGCCGTGGCCGAATAGCGGTCTTGACGGGCGGTCAGTCCCGGCCACACCATCCAGGCACCCCATTCACTGTGGAGTTCCCTCCCCAGGGACTCCCTAGGAATCCGGAGCCCCCCACATGAAGCTCCCCTACCCGAAGCTCCCCCTTTCCGGACGGGCGCTGACGGCCGGTGCCGTCGCGGTCGTCACACTGGCGGCCGGCGGTTCCGTGGCCGGCGCGGCCTCCGCCGCCGAGCGGTCCGGCCCCGCCTCGGGCACGGCGGCCGTCGCCGCCGCGCCCGACCTGCCGATCGCCAACGTCAAGGCCCACCTCGCCCAGTTCCAGTCGATCGCCACGGCGAACGGCGGGAACCGCGCCCACGGCCGCCCCGGCTACAAGGCCTCGCTCGACTACGTGAAGGCCAAGCTGGACGCCGCCGGATTCACCACGAGCATCCAGCAGTTCACCGCCTCCGGCCGCACCGGGTACAACCTGATAGCCGACTGGCCCGGCGGTGACGCGAATCAGGTTGTCATGGCCGGGTCACATCTGGACAGCGTCGGCTCCGGGCCCGGCATCAACGACAACGCCTCCGGCTCCGCGGCCGTCCTGGAGACCGCGCTCGCCGTGGCCCGGTCCGGCTACCAGCCCACCAAGCACCTGCGCTTCGCCTGGTGGGGAGCGGAGGAACTGGGGCTGGTCGGGTCCCGCTACTACGTCAACCGCCTCTCCTCCGCCGACCGCGCGAAGATCAGCGGCTACCTGAACTTCGACATGATCGGCTCGCCCAACCCCGGCTACTTCGTCTACGACGACGACCCCACCATCGAGAAGACCTTCAAGGACTACTTCGCCGGGATCGGCGTCTCCACCGAGATCGAGACCGAGGGCGACGGCCGCTCCGACCACGCGCCCTTCAAGAACGTGGGCGTCCCCGTCGGCGGCCTCTTCAGCGGCGCCGACTACCGCAAGACGTCCGCCCAGGCGGCCAAGTGGGGCGGCACCGCGGGCCAGCCCTTCGACCGCTGCTACCACTCGTCCTGCGACACGACCGCCAACATCAACGACACGGCCCTGAACCGCAACGGCGACGCCATCGCGTACGCGATCTGGGAACTGTCGCAGTAGGACAGCCCTCCGGGGCGGGGCCGCCCGGTCAGCCGGCCTGGGCCCGGGCGCGATCGGCGAGGCGGCCCATGCGGGTGCGGGCCGACTCCAGTTCCTCGGCGTCCTCGGCGGCCGGGCCCTCCTCGGCGGCGAGTTCGTCCCACAGGCCGACCAGGTCCTGCCCCAGCTCCATGCCCCGTTCGGGGTCGCGTACGGCACGCCAGGCGGTGGCCGCGCTCTGGACGTTGCCGTACGCGGCCTCGGCGTCGCCCGCGCGGCGGTGTATCCGGGCCAGGTCCAGGGAGAGGCGGAAGGCACGGTCGGGATCGCCGGACAAGTAGGCGATGTACGCGGTGAGTTCACGGAGCCGGAGTACCTCGGGGTGCTCCGGCCCCAGCGTCTGCGAGGCCTCCGCCACGGCCTGCTCCGCCAGCAGCGCCGCGTCCTGCGTACGCCCTTCCTTGACGGCCTCGTTGACCCGCGCGGTCGGCTGCGCGAGCAGCGCGGGGACGGTCGCGTCACCGGGCGCGGTGAGCGGTCCGTCCCCGAGCACGGCCTCGGCCACGGCGTCGAACCCGCGGGCGGGGGTCGGCTTGGGGTCGGGGTCGGCGAACGGGCCCGGGTCGGCGAAGGGCTTGGCATCGGCGAGCGGCTTGGTCTCGGCGAGCGGCTGCGCGCCTACGAACGGCTGCGCGTCAACGACCGGCCGCGCGTCAACGACCGGCTCGTGCCCGGCGAACGGGCGGGGGCCGCCGGCGAGGTGGGCCGCGGGCTCGGACACGGACGGCTCGCTCACGGACGCCCCGGACACGGACGGCTCACTCGCGGACGACCCGGACACGGACGGCTCGCTCACGGACGGCTCGCCGACAGGCGCCTCGGCCTCCGACGCAGCTCCCGGCGCCACTACGGCCCCCGAACCGTCGCCTGACGCGTACCGCGCACGGGCGAACGGCCCCGCAGCCTCCGGAGGGACCACCCCCGTCGCGCCCCCGGCACCCTCCATACGCGGCGGCGGTCCGAACTCCCCCGTCGGCGGCGCCACCGTGCCCGGCGCCGTGCCGCCGGAGGCTCCCGGCAGGACGCCGAGGGTGAACGTCGGCGGGGAGTCGCCGGCCGGCGTCCGTTCTGCGTCGGGCACCGCCGGGAGCGGGAACGTCGGGGCGCTGTCCCGTACGGCCTCCAGGGACCGGAGGACGTGTGTGGGCCGGTCCCACCCGGTCGCCGCCTCCTCCTCGGGAGCCGTCGGCACCGGGTCGGCGGCGAGGTGGCTGGAGCCGTCCGGGTCGACGCGGAGCGGGACGGAGTAGCCGATGCGCCGGTCGCGGATCGTGGCGAGGACGGGGTGGCCGACGGCGAGGGCGAGGCGGTGGAGGCGGTTCAGGACGGCGTTCTGGATCTCCTCGCCGGGTGCCGCGACGACCGTCGAACCGTCGATCGTGGCGGTCTGCGCGCCGGAACCGGCCTCCGGCACGCACACGTCGATCGGCGTCGCCGCGGGGTCCGGCGAACGCTCGGCGCGCTCGTGCTCCCGCTGCCTGTCGCGACCGAGTCGAGACATCGTTCCCCCACTCATCGGCGGCTTCCGTCGGCGGTCCCGTGTTCCCTGCCGTCCAGAGCCTGTCATGCCAGTCCTGCACCTGCTGTCGAGTCTCTCCGCTCGCTCGCGGTTCTCACGTCACCGGGGTGTCACAGGCTCGTTCCAGGAGGTCACGCGTGTATCGGCGGGTCGGCGCGAGGCCGGTGGGCGGGGTGCGTGATCCGGGGGGCAAGCGGGCAGGCGGTCAGGCATGCGACAGGGACCGGAGATATGGATCCGCGGACCGGCGGCGGCGCCCGAGCCGCCCCACCGGGGCCCGACCGCCCCCGAAATGCCACGTAACCCCTCCCCCGCCGAGGCGCCGGGCTTCTCCTGGATCGGCGTTCACGGAGGTGCCGGGGTGACGACGCTCGCCGGGGTGTTCGGCGGGCAGGACTGCGGGCGGGGCTGGCCCGGCCCCGGCGACCCGTCGTCGGTGCTGCTGGTGGCCCGTACGCACGCGGCCGGTCTCACGGCCGTCGGCCGGGCCGTGGAGGAGTTCCGGCTCGGACGGGCGCCCACGGGGGTCGGGCTCGACTCCGTCGTCCTCGTCGCGGACGCACCCGGACGGCTTCCCCGGCCGCTCGCCCAGCGGGTGCGGCTGCTCGAGTCGGCCGTGGACGTCCACCGCGTCCCCTGGGTCCCTGCCTGGCGCCTGGACGGGGCGCACAAGGGCCCACCCCGGGGGACGGAGTCACTGGTCCGCCGTACGCGGCGGGTGCGCTGAGCCCGGTCGGCACCCCTACGGCATCCCTGGACGCCGCCAGACAGATGCGTACGCATGGACAATTGAATGCGTACGCATATAATGCATGTGCTGGTATTCACTCTCCGCCGATCACTCCAGGGGACACCATGACACGCCGCTTTCTCTTCCTACTGGGCAGCAGCCGCCCCGACGGCAACACCGAGCTGCTCGCCCGCCGGGCCGCCGAACAGCTCCCCGCGGACGTCGAGCAGCGCTGGATCGACCTGGCCCGGCACCCGTTGCCCGAGTTCGAGGACCTGCGGCACGACAGCGACCACACGCGCCCCACCGAGGGCAACGCGGGTCTGCTGCTCGACGCCACGCTCGCCGCGACCGACCTCGTGATCGCGTCGCCGCTGTACTGGTACTCGGTGTCCACGCCGGTCAAGCGCTACCTCGACCACTGGTCGGGCTGGCTGCGCACGCCCGGCCTCGACTTCAAGGCGACCCTGGCCGGCCGCACCCTGTGGGGCGTCACCGCCCTGGCGCACCGGGAACTGGAGGTCGCCGACCCGCTGGCCGGCACCCTCAGCAACTCCGCGGCCTACATGGGCATGCGCTTCGGCGGAGTACTGCTCGGCAACGGCAGCCGGCCCGGTGACGTACTGCGGGACACGGACGCGCTGAGCCGCGCCAAGACCTTCTTCGCGGGTGAGGCGCCGCTCGCCCGCTTCCCGTACGACAAGGAGACGGCCGCCGTCTGAGGACCGCGGACGGAATGCCTACGCGGTGATGTCCTTCGCCGTGAACCGCGCCCATGCCGCCGAGCCGAAGACCACCGCGTAGAGGGCCTGGAGGCCCAGGTTCTTCACCAGGTCGTCCCAGTACACCGGTTCGCGCATCAGGTCGGCGAAGGACAGCCAGTAGTGCGAGAAGAAGTACGGCTGGAGCGCGTGCAGCTGGGGGATCTGGTCGAGGATCTGGACCGTGATCAGCAGCCCGACGGTGGTCGCCATCGCCGCGATGCCGCTGCCCGTCAGGGTCGAGACGAACAGGCCGAGGGCCGCGACGCCGACGAGTGAGGCGGCCACCACCAGGGCGATCAGCAGGGCGCGCCCCAGGCCCTCGGCGTAGCCGATCCGGGTGCCGGAGATGGTGACCAGGTCGCCCAGCGGGAAGAGCAGCGCCCCGACCGCGAGCGCCGAGACCGCGACCACCAGGGTGGCGGCGAGGCAGAAGGCGATCACCGTGGCGTACTTGGTGAGCAGCAGCCGGGTGCGCCCCGCCGGGGCGACCAGCAGGTAGCGCAGCGTGCCCGCGCTCGACTCGCCGGCGATCGCGTCACCCGCGACGACGCCGACAGCCATCGGCAGGAAGAACGGGAGGGTCGCGGCGAGCGCGGTGAAGACCAGGAACAGGCCGTTGTTGCTGATCTGCGAGATGAAGGCCGGGCCCTCGCCGCCACCACCGCCGCCACCGAGCGACGACGACCCGTCGCTGGTCTCGATCTTCACCGCGATGCCCACCAGGACCGGCACGGCGGCCAGGACTCCCAGCAGGGCGAGGGTGCGCCAGCGCCGGAAGATGATCAGCAGTTCGCTGCGCAGCAGCCCGAGGGACCACAGCGGGCTCGGCGTGCGCACCGCATCCACGCCCGCACCCGGGCCCGTCCCGGCACCGGCACCGGCACCCGCACCCGGGCCCGCGCCCGGCGTCTCCGCCCGCGCGACCGGCTCGTTCCCCGCCTCAGCCCGCGACATCGAATCCCTCTCCGGTCAGGGCCACGAACGCGTCCTCCAGGGAGGCCCGTTCCAGTGCGAAGCCGCGGACCCGGACGTGGGCCGCGACCAGGGCCGCGTTGACCTCGGCCAGGTCGCGGTCCGGGGGCTCGGCCGTCACCCGGTCCTCGGCGACGACCACGTCCCCGGCGCCCTGCTCCTTCAGCACCCGGGCCGCGTCGCCCCCGTCCGGCGTGGTCACCACCAGCCGGCCGCGCGCCCCGGCCGACAGGTCGGCGACGGCGCCCTGGGTGATCAGGCGTCCCTGGGCCATCACGGCGGCGTGCGTGCAGACCTGCTCGATCTCGTCCAGCAGGTGGGAGGAGAGGAAGACGGTGGTGCCGTCGGAGGCGAGTTCGCGGACCAGCGCGCGGATCTCGCGCATGCCCTGGGGGTCGAGCCCGTTGGTCGGCTCGTCCAGGACCAGCAGGCGGCGCGGCTGGAGCAGGGCGGCGGCGAGGCCGAGCCGCTGCTTCATGCCGAGCGAGTACGCCTTCGCCTTCTTGCCGGAGGCTGCCGCCAGGCCCACCCGGTCCAGCGCCGCCGCGACGCGCTCGCGCCGGGTGCGCGGGTCGGCGGTCGGGTCGGCGGCGTCGTAGCGCAGCA
Source organism: Streptomyces sp. NPDC058985 (assembly GCF_042740985.1). NCBI lineage: Bacteria > Bacillati > Actinomycetota > Actinomycetes > Kitasatosporales > Streptomycetaceae > Streptomyces > Streptomyces sp. NPDC058985. The sequence goes on from NZ_JBHYJX010000001.1 coordinate 267,096, forward strand.
GGTTGTCGCGGCCGGAGAGGAAGCCGTACAGGGCCGGGCCCTCGATGAGGGCGCCGACCCTGGGCAGTACGGTGCGGGCCGCGCGCGGCATGGGCCGGCCGAGGACCCGGGCGCTGCCCGAGGTCGGTTCGATCAGGCCCATCAGCATGCGGATGGTGGTGGTCTTGCCGGAACCGTTGGGTCCGAGGAAGCCGAAGACGCTGCCCGCCGGGACGGTCAGGTCGAGACCGTCGACGGCGAGCTGTCCGCCGCGGTAGCGCTTGGTGAGCCCGCGGGTGGAGATGACGGCGTCGTCCGCCCGCTCCAGTCGTGGCTCCGGCTTCGGCTCCGTGACGGACGGTTCGGCCATCGGCTTCCTCTCCTGTACCCCTGCCCTGCGCCTCTGCCCTGCGCCTCTGCTCCGTTACTTCGCGGCGTTCGCGGCCTTCACCAGCGCGTCCTTGGTGACCGCACCGGCGTAGATCTTGCCGTCCTCGGTGATCAGAGCGTTGACCAGGCGGGTCTTGAAGACCGTGCCCGAGCCGAAGTCGCCCTTGACCTGGTCGCCGAGGGAGCCGAGGAAGCCGCCGAGGTCGCCGCCGCCCGCGGCGCCCGTGGGCAGGCCCTGGCCGCCGGTGTCGAACGCGGCGATCGAGTTCCAGCCCTCGCCGACGACCTTCAGGCCGTCCAGCTCCTTGGCGAGGTCGCCCTCGGCCTTGCGCCCGTGCTCCGGGGCCTTGGCCGCCTTCTCGTCGGCCTCGGTGACCTTCGCGCCCTTGGGCGGGGTGAAGTCGAACGTCGACGCGTCCGGCTTCGCGAAGCTGACCTTGGTGAAGCCCGCGTCCACGACGGCGGCGCCGCCGCTCGCCGGGGTCAGCGTGAACTTCAGCGGGGTGCCGGTCTCGGCGTCCACGGCGACGGTGATCGCACCGACCGTGGAACCCTTCTGCCTGGGCTCGACGACGAGCCGGTACGCGTCGCGGCCGGCCACCTGGGCGGTACCGGCGACCTTCACGGACGTGGTGTCGTCGATCGACTCGAGCGCCTGGTCGGCGAAGTCCTTCGGGGTGGCCGGCACGTCCTTCTCCGGCCGCTCCGCGCCGTCGGACGTGGAGTGGTAGACCTCGTTGGACTTGCTGTCGTAGCCCCAGACGTCCTTGCCGTCGTGGATGAGGCTGTACTCGGCGGCGTCCTCCAGCAGGGACACCTTCTGCCGGTCGGGGCCGTCGGCCGCGACGCGCAGGGTGTGGGAGCCGGAGACCAGCTGGGTGAGCTTGGCCGAGGGGTCGGCGGACGAGCCGCCGTCCTTCCCGTCCCCGCCCGGACCGCCGGACATTCCGGACATCAGGCCGCTCTCCAGGCCGCCGAGGTCCGGCAGGCCCAGGTCGGTGCTGATCCGGACCGTGCCGGAGAGCTGCTGGACGTCCGACTCGGCGATCTTCTGGACGAGTTCCTCCGCCGTGACCTTCGGCAGGTCGGGGTCGCCGGAGTCGGCGAGAGCGGGGACCAGCCCGATCGTCGCGGCCGCCACTCCCATCACCGCGACCGGGACGACGTACCGCGCGGCCTTGCGCCGTCGGGCGCTCAGCTCCTCGCCCGCCCCGGGGGTCGTGTTGTCGTCGGAATCGATCGGTGCCATCTGTGCCCTACCTCCGTCGTCGGCGGCGGCTGTCTCGCGACCTCGCACTCGTTCACCCGTGAGTTCCACGCTTGAGTTCACCCGTGAGCCGCCATTCTCACCCGAATCGGTGAGGATTGGTGTTTCCGTGGTGTCCATCTGACCAAATCACCGGAGCGCAATCGTCAGACCGCGGGCTCAACTCCACGTACTCCTGCGGGATGACACCGGAGGGCGGTTCCTCCCCCGCCCCGTAGGGGACGGGCGCGCCGCCCGCCGACGGAGGGCACCCGCCCGTGGCGCGGCGCACGGGCGGGGCGGGGCGGGGTTCAGCCGGCCCGGTGGACCACGGCGTCGCACAGTTCCACCAGCGCGGCCTTCGCCTCGCACTCCCGCAGCGGAGCCAGGGCCGCGCGGGCTTCCTTGGCGTAGCGGACGGTGTCCCGCCGGGCGTGCTCCAGGGCGGGGTGGGCGCGCAGCAGGCGCAGCGCCTCGGCGTGCCGGGCGTCGTCGCTCAGGTCGGAGTCGAGCAGCTCGCTCAGGGCGATGTCCTCGGCGAGGCCCAGCCGGGCCGCGCGCTCGCGCAGCCGGAGCACCGGCAGGGTGGGGATGCCCTCGCGCAGGTCCGTGCCGGGCGTCTTGCCCGACTCGTGGGAGTCGGAGGCGATGTCCAGGACGTCGTCCGCGAGCTGGAAGGCGACGCCGAGCCGCTCGCCGTACTGGGTCAGTACGTCCACCACCCTCTCGTCGGCGCCCGACATCATCGCGCCGAACCGGCAGGAGACGGCCACCAGCGAGCCGGTCTTGCCGCCCAGCACGTCCAGGTAGTGGTCGACGGGGTCCCGGCCGTCCTGCGGGCCGGCCGTCTCCAGGATCTGGCCGGTGACCAGCCGCTCGAACGCGAGGGCCTGCACGCGGACCGCCTCGGGCCCGAGGTCGGCGAGGATCTGGGAGGCGCGGGCGAACAGGAAGTCGCCGGTCAGGACCGCGACCGAGTTCTCCCAGCGGACATTGGCGCTGGCGACCCCGCGCCGTACGGCGGCCTCGTCCATCACGTCGTCGTGGTACAGCGTGGCCAGGTGGGTCAGCTCCACCACCACGGCCGAGGGCACGATCCCGGGGGCGTAGGGGTCGCCGAACTGGGCCGAGAGCATCACGAGGAGCGGCCGGAACCGCTTGCCGCCGGCCCGCACCAGGTGCTGGGCGGCCTCCGTGATGAAGGGCACCTCGCTTTTGGTTGCCTCAAGCAACCCTTCCTCGACCGCGACCAATCCGGCCTGGACATCGGCTTCCAGAGCCTGGTCCCGCACGCTCAGCCCGAACGGCCCGACGACGGTCACGAGGGGTCTCCTGTCTGCTGGTGTCTACTGGCGATTACCTGGTTTGTCGATAGGTCGCTGCCACCACTCGAGTCAGCGTATCCGGTCACCTTTCGATCACCGCTAGCGCCCACCGTTACAGGCCGGTCGGTATCGGATCATGAGCGGTATGTTTTTGATCGGTCGATATGAGCAGATATTGGCCGATTTCACTATCCCGCCCCCTCCCTCGTACGGATGCCGTCCGGATGCCCGTCCGGCACACGGAAACACCGGACGAGCGAAGCGCTCCCCATCGGGGGCCGGTTGAGGCAGAGTTGGGACTAATGCCCGTTTTGCCGCGCTTATTGAGGCCCGTGAGTTGGCTCACTCCGGAGCACCCTCGGGCAACCCCGCCGCAACCTGTGCCCTCCCTTTGCGCCGCAAGCCAGTTGAAGCTTGGCAACCGCAAAGGATCAAGAGCCTCAAACGTCTCAGACCAAGGTCAACAGGACGTTGGGTGATTCCTGCACTTGTTTCGGACATGTGCTCTCGCATACGTTCCCGGCCTGTCGGGCGGACGCCGAATCCTGCCATCGCCCGCACACACAGTCATCCACTCAACTCACTCGCCGGCAGGAGCGGGGGACCCAGGTAAGTCGCCGCACCGGTCACCACCGGAGCGGCTCGGGGTGAAGCCGTACCCGTCAGGGCGCGGCCGGGCACCTCCCCGCCCGAACCCGACAGCTCACCTCGCAGGCGTCAGGAGAGGGACACAGATGTCTGCCAACGGTCAGAACCGTCACGCCCGGACCACCCGCATCGCCCGCAAGCTCGCCGTGGCCGGCACCGGTGTCGCGGTGCTCGCCCTGCCGCTCATCGGCGCCACCGGCGCGTCCGCGGCCACCCCGGCCGCCACCAAGACGGCCGCCACGGCGGCGACCACGTACCCGGACAACCTCGACGGCTGGATCCGCGAGTCGCTCGACGTCATGGCGCAGCACGGCATCCCCGGCTCGTACGAGGGCATTCACCGCAACATCATGCGGGAGTCGTCCGGCAACCCGCTCGCCATCAACAACTGGGACATCAACGCCATCAACGGCACCCCGTCCAAGGGCCTGCTCCAGGTGATCGACCCGACCTTCCAGGCGTACCACGTCGAGGGCACCTCCTGGGACCCGTACGACCCGGTCGCCAACATCACCGCCGCCTGCAACTACGCGGCCGACCGGTACGGCTCGATGGACAACGTCTTCGGCGCGTACTGAGCCGCACCGGGACGTTCAGAAGACCCGTTCGAGGACGACGGCCACGCCGTCGTCCTCGTTCGTCGTCGTGACCTCGTCGGCCACCGCCTTGAGTTCGGGGTGGGCACCGGCCATGGCGACGCCGTGCGCCGCCCAGTCGAACATCGGGATGTCGTTGGGCATGTCGCCGAAGGCGATCGTGTGCCGCCGGCCCACCCCCAGGCGCTCGGCGGCCAGCGCCAGGCCGGTCGCCTTGGTGATGCCGCACGGCTGCAGCTCCACCGTGCCGGGCCCCGACATGGTGACCGTCGCGAGGGATCCCACCACCGCGCGCGCGGTCGACGCCAACTCGTCGTCGCTCAGGTCCGGGTGGCGCAGCAGCACCTTGCTGATCGGGGTGCGCCACAGCTGGTCGCGCCGCTCCACCCGCACCGCGGGCAGCGTGGGGTGGGGCATCAGGTACCCGGGCTCGATGAGGGTCAGGCCGTCGACGCCGTCCTGGTCGACCGCTGCGTGCACCTGGCCCACCTCGGCCTCGATCTTGCCGAGCGCGGTCTCCGCCAGCTCCCGGTCCAGGGTCACCGACCACAGCATCCGGTGCGCGCCGGCGTCGTACACCTGCGCGCCCTGCCCGCACACCGCGAGCCCCGTGCACCCGAGGCGGTCGAGCAGGGGCCGCACCCGGGGTGCCGGGCGTCCCGTCACCACCAGATGCCGCGCACCCGCCCGGGCCACCCGTGCCAGCGCGGCCAGCGACCGTTCGGAGACGGTGTCGTCGCCGCGGAGCAGCGTGCCGTCGAGATCGGTGGCGACGAGTGAGTATGCGGTGCGGTCCATGATCAGAGAATACGGACGCGACACCGGTCCGACTCACCCGCGACCGGTTCCGAACGAGGACGCGGTGAGTACGTTCGAACGCGCACGACGACGCACGAACTCACCCGCTTCATGTCCGAAACCTGGCACATCATCGGCTAAAGCCGGTTAAGGGCCTGTGCACCAGTTGGCAACAACATGGTCTGCTACCTACCCCCGGGGCGGCCCCCGGGGTACCTTCCTGTTGTCCAGGGGGGACTTGATCGGGGGGTCGGGTTGAACAGCGGACGCGTACGTGTGCTCAGACCACAGGAGCTGGGCGAGGGGGAACGGGAGCACTGGCGGGAGATACGCGCCAAGTCGACGGCGCCGCGCAACCCGTTCATGGAACCGGAGTTCACCGACGCCGTGGGCCGGGTACGGCCGCGGGCGCGGGTGGCGGTGCTGTACGACGGCGGTGAGGCGGCCGGATTCCTGCCGCACGAACGCGGGCCGCTCGGCCAGGGCCGGGCGATCGGGCTGGGGGTGTCGGACTGCCAGGGCGCGGTGCTGCGCCAGGGCCTCGCCCCGGATCCCCGCGCACTGCTGCGGGCCTGCTCCCTGTCGAGCCTCGCCTTCGACAACCTGGAGGCCGAGCAGGGGCTGTTCGTGCCGTACGCCGCCGAGGAGCACACCGCCTACGTCATCGACGTGGAGAAGGGCTACGAGGCGTACGAGAACGTCCTGCGTACCCAGTCGCCGAAGTTCCTGAAGACCACGCTCGCCAAGGAGCGCAGGCTGGGCCGCCAGGCCGGCGACGTGCGCTTCGTCTTCGACGAGCGTGAGCCGGCCGCGCTGCGCACGCTCATGGAGTGGAAGTCGGCGCAGTACCGCAGGATGGGACGCCGGGACCGGTTCGCGCAGGAGTGGATCAGCCGGCTCGTCGGCCGGCTCGCCCGGACGCGCGCGCCGGAGTGCACGGGCACCCTGTCCGTGCTCTACGCGGGCGGCCGGCCGGTCGCCGCCCACTTCGGGCTGCGTTCGGCGACGGTCCTGGCGTGCTGGTTCCCGGCGTACGACCCGGACTTCGCCAAGTACTCGCCGGGCCTCGTCCTGCACCTGCGGATGGCGGAGGCCGCGGCCGCCGCGGGCATAGGCCTGCTGGACATGGGGCGGGGCCCGGCGGAGTACAAGGACTCGCTGAAGACCGGGGAACTGCCGGTGTACGAGGGGGCGGCGACGCGCCCGGGGGCGGGCGCCGCCCTGCACTGGCTCGGCCGCGAACCGGCCCGCCGCGCGCACGGCTTCGTGCGCGACCGGCCGCGACTGGCGTCGCTCGCGGTACGGACGTTGAGGGGCGCGGCCCGGCTGCGCAGGTCCTGACGAGGTCAACCACGAGGGGGTGGACGCATGACCGGTGTGCGGCGTGCGCGGCAGGAGACATTGCGGGAGACACGACGGGAGATCGACGACTTCCTGCGCATCGGGGCGGTGCAGGTCGCCGAGCTGGATCTCGGCGACGGCACCGACGCGGCGGAGGAGGCGGCGGCGGTGCTGCGACCGGGCCCGGGGAGTCCGCCGGTGTCGTCCGGCGCGGTGTTCGTGCTGGTCAGACGTGCGGGCCTGCCCGTGGGCACGCTGCTCGGGCAGGTCCCCGAGGGTGCGGACCCCACGCGGGTGCTGGCCGGGCTCGCGCGGGAGCTGCCCCGGGAAGCGCCGCCCGAGCCGTGGCCCGCGCCCCCGTCCGCCAGTGTCGTGGTCGCCACCCGGGAACGCGCGGACCAGCTCGCCCGCGCCCTCGACTCGCTGCTCGCCCAGGACCACCCGGACTTCGAGATCGTCGTGGTCGACAACGCGCCCGTGACCGGTGAGACCAGGGAACTGGTCGAGCGGAAGTACGGCGAGCGGGTGCGGTACGTGTGCGAGCCGGTCCCCGGACTCGCCGTCGCGCACAACCGGGGCCTCGCGGTGGTCCGGGGCGAGGTGGTCGCCTTCACCGACGACGACGTGGTCGCCGACCCGCGCTGGCTCACCGAACTGACCGCGCCGTTCGCCGCCGACCCGCACCTCGGCTGTGCCACCGGCCTGATCCTGCCCGCGCGGCTGCGCACCCCCGCCCAGGTGCTCCTGGAGAGCCACGGCGGTTTCGCGAAGGGGTTCGTCCCGCGGACGTACGACCCGGAGCACCCGCCCGCCGACGAGCCGCTGTTCCCGTTCACCGCGGGCCGGTTCGGCTCGGGCGCCAACATGGCCTTCCGCACGGCGGTGCTGCGGACGGTCGGCGGCTTCGACCCGGCGACCGGCGCGGGCACCCGCGCGCGCGGCGGCGACGACCTCTACGGGTTCGTCCGCGTCCTCGCCCAGGGGCAGCGGCTGCGCTACACGCCCCGGGCGCTGGTCTGGCACCACCACCGGGAGACCTGGCGCGACCTGGAGACCCAGGCGTACGGCTACGGCGCCGGCCTCACCGCGTACCTCACGGCGATCCTGGTGAACCGGCCGGCGCTGCTGCCGGCCCTCCTCGCCCGGGTGCCGGGCGGACTCGCGCACGCCCGGCGCCTGACCGCGGTACGCGCCACCGGCGAGGGCGAGAGCGCGGGCGCGGTGGCGGTGGCGGTGGGGGCGCCGGGCGGGCACGACTCCCGTACGCACCCCTGGCCGCGGCGCCTGGCGCGGTTGCAGCGCCGGGGCATGCTGTACGGGCCCGTCGGCTATCTGCGCGCCCGGCGTGCGCTGCGTGCGGCCGGGGTTGAGGCGCGGTGAGCCGGGCGGGGGCCGTCTCCTCGGGAGCGGGTGGGGCGCCCGACGGAGTCCCGGCGCCGGGCGGCGGGCACATACCCGTGTTCCTGTACCACGCGGTGATGGAGGACCCGCCCTCGTGGATCGCCGAGTTCACCGTCACGCCGAAGGAGTTCGCCGCCCAGCTGGACGCGATCGTCGACAGCGGCATGACGCCCGTCACGATCAGTGCGCTCGCCGGCCATCTCGCCGGGCGGGCGCCCCTGCCGCCCCGGCCGGTGCTGCTCACCTTCGACGACGGCTTCGCCGATCTGCCCGGGCCCACCGCCGAGGCGCTGGCCGAGCGGGCGCTGCCCGCCACCGCGTACCTCACCACCGGGGCGATCGCGCCGGGCGGCCGCAGTCTGCTGCCGCCCGCCCCGATGATGACGCTGGACGCGGTAGCCGGGCTGGAACGCGCCGGCATGGAGATCGGCAGCCACACCGTCACGCACGCCCAGCTCGACACCCTGTCCGGCGCGGCCCTGTCGCACGAACTCCGCGAGTCCAAAGCGGTCCTGGAGGACGCCCTCGGGCATCCGGTCCGCCACCTCGCCTACCCGCACGGCTACAACAGCGCGAAGGTGCGGGCGTCGTCGGCCCGGGCCGGGTACGAGACGGCGACCGCCGTGCGGCACGCGCTCAGCTCGGACCGCGACGAGCGGTACCGCATCGCCCGGCTGATCGTGCGGCGGAGCCATACGGTCGCCGACGTCGAGTCCTGGCTGGCGGGCGGCGGCGCCCGCACCGCCCCCTACCGCGACGGCCCGAAGACCGTCGCGTGGCGCTGGTACCGGCGGGGGCGGGCGATGGTGCGGGGCCCCGAGTTCGCGGGTTAGGGCCCGTCCGGCGGGGTGGCGGTCGGCGGGGTGGCGGTCGGCGGGGTGGCGGTCGGCGGGGTGGCGGTCGGCGGGGTGGCGGTCAGTCGTGCGGCTGGTTGAGGTGCGGGTCGGCGGCCACCTCCCGCAGGCTGTCCCAGGCCCGGTCGTTCGCCACGGCCAGGTTGCAGTGCGGTCCCGGGTCGCGGTAGTTCCACTGGAGGGCCGCCTTGACGCCCTCCAGATCCTTGAGCACCCGGGGTACCTGCGCGTACCAGTCCGCCTGCCGGTCCGGGCGCTTCGGGTCGGAGGCGCTGCCGAACTCCGAGAGCATCAGGGGCTTGTCGTCGGAGATGTGGGCGCGGATCCAGTCGTGGGTGGCGTACTGCGTCTGCGCGAAGCTGAGCCAGCCGGCCTTGTGGCAGAGGTAGTAGTTGTACTGGTTGTAGCCGATCCAGTCGACGTAGTCGTCGCCCGGGTACATCCGCTCGAACAGCTCGCCGTGGTCCAGGTATCCGGTGATGATCCAGGTCCACACCACGTTGTCGACGCCCAGTTCGCGGAAACGGTCGTGGATGTGGCGGTAGGCGCGGACGTAGTCGGCGGGGGTGCCGTTGTCCGGGGTGCGGGTGTCCATCTCCAGGTCGAAGGAGAGGAACACCTTCTTGCCCGTGCGCTGCCCGTACTCCTTGACGCGCCGCGCCTGGACGTCGATCACGGACTCGTCCAGGTCGCCGGCGGCGATCTGCTTCCAGGTGGGCTGCTGGTCCTTGGTGCCGCCCCACCACTTGCTCTCCCAGGACAGCAGCAGCATGCGGTCCTCGCCGACGCGCTGTTCCTGCTCGGTGAGGAGCTGACCCTCCAGCCGGGTCTCGGTGACGGCGGACATGTCGTGGTACGTGTACACGATGTCGAGCCCGCGGCCGACGCTCTTCTCGTACTCCCGGACCTTCGCGGCCAGGTCGGACTTGTCGTGCGGCACGAAGGCGCCGAACCAGGCGCCGCAGGGCGGTTCGAGGAGGGTGGTGGGGCGGCACCTCGGGTCGTCGGCCGGGCCGGCGGGTCCCGAGGCGTCGCGCAGGGCGAGCACCGCGACCAGGACCGCGCAGGTGGCGGTGATGGACGTGATCAGCAGGCGGCGTCTGCCAGGGCGCGCGGGGCGGCGCGTGGGGTGCGTGGGGTGCGTTGGCCGGCGGTGCTGTCCGGTCGTCGAGTCCGCGTTCGTGCGGCGAGCGGGACGGGCGAACCTCACAGAGTGGAACCCTTCCGTGTCGGTGGCGCGGCGCCCGGTGCCGTCCTGGGCGCCGGCAGGGCGCGCAGGCTCGGGCAGAAGGCGGCGAGGGTGGTCAGCAGGGTGAGCGCCAGCAGGACGCGGTCGCCGCTGAGGGTGTGTGTGGCGATCAGCGCCGTGGCGACGAGGATCGCGGCGCTGACGCTCAGCAGGACGGCCAGCACCAGCTGTTCCAGCAGGTCGGAGTGGCGCTCGAAGGCGTCGTCCCGGTGCTCGGCCGGGGCCTCGGCACGGCGGGCCCGGAGCGCGGGCCCGCAGATTCTGACCAGGGCGGCGCCGGGGCCGACGGCCAGGAAGACGGCGACGGCCGCGCCGCGCAGCGGGGAGCCGCCGGGCAGGGCGAGCGCCGCGAGCGCCAGCCAGCCGGCGAAGGGGGGCAGCATACGGATCACGAGGTCCTGCGGTGTCATGGTGGGTGCCCTCCTCAGCTCGCCGGTTTCAGGACGTAGAGCACGCCCGCGCTGTTCTGCGCCACGCGCTCGAAGCGCGGCGAGTCCGCGACGGACTCCCTCACGCGTCTCAACTGGGCCGTGTTCAGCTGGCCGTTCATCTCGGAGTTGGCCACCTGCCCCTGGGTGAGCAGGAAGTAGGCGCGGGCCGGCGCTTCCACGCCGGCCATGTCGCGGGCGAGGACGGCCGCCGGGTCGCGCACGATGTCGTCGACGTGGCTCCGGGTGTCCTCGAGGAACCAGTAGTGGTCGACCCGCCAGTACTGCTCGTGGGCGAGCGGGTAGTTGCGGTTGGCGGCGACGACCAGGGAGTCGTCGGGCGCCTGGTCGAAGAGCTGCCGCACGAGCGCCACCTCGCCGGGCGGGAAGTAGCTGACGCGGTCCTTGCCCGAGTAGCTCGGCACGAAGGCGAGGGTCCCGGCGAGCAGCACGAGCGGTGACAGCCAGGCCGCGTACCGCAGGGGCGGCAGCGAGGGCAGGGGGAATCGGCGGCGGTGGGCGGAGACGAGGGCGGGGTCGGGGACGGGGGCGAGCGGTACCCCCCGCTCCGTCTCCCGCGCGTCGGCGGCCGGCGTGGGGACCCCGGGCAGCAACGCGGCGGCGGCGAAGAAGGCCGCGCCGGGCAGCATGAACATCAGCACCCGGAAGATCATCTCGCTGCCGTAGCTGCTCGCCACGAACATCGGCAGCGGGGCCGCCGCGACCAGCAGCAGCGGCAGCGCCCGCTGCCGCAGTGCCCTTTGGCGCAGTACGCCGGCCAGCGCCAGCAGCAGGACGGAACCCGAGAGCAGCCGGGCCACCCAGGAGGTGGTGACCGCGCCGGTGCCGGTGGGCGTGGACCCGTACCCGGTCTCGACGTTGGCCCCGATGTCGCCGACGGACCGGATCATGTCCGGCATGGCGGCGGACAGGAAGGGCAGCGCGGCGGTGAGACACCAGGCCAGGAAGATCACGACCGTGGTGACCAGCGGGACCCAGTCGCGGTGGCGTCGGGTGAAGGCCAGCGCCAGGAGCGTGACCACGAGCATGCCGGGGGTCAGCTGGTGCGAGACGACGATGGCGATGACCAGCACGCTGAGCAGCACGGTCCACACCGCCTGCCGCTGCCGGTCGCTACGGCCGCCCGGGCGGCCGTAGCGGCGCAGGACGACCGCGAGGACGCCCAGGTGCAGGGCGAAGGCGACGGACTGCGGCGAGAAGTAGTCCTGGCCCACCCAGTTGCCGACGCAGAACAGCCACAGGGCGGTCCAGATCAGGCGCCGGTCCTCGGTGAAGGTCCGGTAGATCAGCAAGAGCGGCAGGAGGAGCAGCACGCTGGAGACCAACGGCCACCACGCCATGTACATCGCCGCGTTGTCCACCCCAAGGAGCCGCACCAGCGCGGCCTGCGCCGCGAAGAAGCCGGGCCACTGGTCGTACACCGCCATGTCGCCGAGCCGGTCCGCGCTCTGGAGTCCGCCGGACGTCAGCAGATGGTCGACGACCGCGTCGTGCTTCCACGCCCATGCGTACAGCGGGGTCGGGTAGAGCACGGCCTGGGTGGCCCGCTCGATCACCAGCAGACCGAGGACGTACGCCGCCGGCCAGCCGGCCCGGCGGCGCGGGTCGCGGACCGTGAACCAGAAGCCCGCGGTGAGCACGGCGAGGCCCGCCCAGAAGGTGGGGTGCAGCGCGCTGACGAGGCCGTAGTCGTCCAGGTCGGACACGTCGGTGTGCCGCACCGCGTAGACCCACAGGGCGAGCGCCGCGAGCAGCGGAACGGCGGGCCAGGCGGCCGCCGCGCGCGCCGGCCGGGCGGCGGGGGTGGGGACGGGCGGGTCCGGCCGGGCGGAGGCCTCGTGCGCACGCGTGGTGGACGCCTCCTGCGAGGTGCGGGAGTCGTGCTCGGGGTGTTCGGGGGTCTCCCCCGTCTCGGGCACGGGCTCAGATGCGGATCTCTCCCGTGGAGTTGCTGGCGGACGCACGACGGTTCCCCCCTGGCGAATCGGCTCTGTGCTTGATCAGTCCCGGAACGTGTCCGTCGGTCTGGTGTGGCTGGTGACGCTGGTGTGGCTGGTGTCGTCGGTGTGTCTTGTGTGGTGCGGAGTCCCGGCCGGGCGGCGCACCGACAGGAGCACGGCGGCGAGGACGAGCAGCACGAGGAGCGGCGGCGTGAGCGGTGCGAGTTCCCGCCCCCAGAGCCAGCTCGCGACCGCGGCGAGATAGAGGACGCCCCAGCGCCCCTGCCAGGGCAGCCGGCCACCGCCCGTCTTCGTGAGCAGGGTCCACAGCGGCACGAGGCACAGCAACTGGAGGACCAGCGGTGCCCAGCGCAGTACCGGGCCGGGTCCCTCGATGCCCAGCGCCTCCGCGAGGAATCCGGCGGCCCTCGCGTACAACTCCCCGCCCACCGCCTCCGGTTCCCGGCCGAGGGCGACGGGCGCCGCGTGCAGCGCGAGTACGGCGGAGCCGAGCGCGGCGCCGGGCAGCCACGGGTCGGGGCGTACGGACAGGGTCACCGCCGCGACGAACACCACGAGCAGCGCGGCGCCCGCGACCAGCGCCGGGAGGGGCAGCCCGCGCAGCAGCTCCCGGCCGGTGATTTCGGCGCCGGTCCCGGACGTGGCGCCCAGCCAGGGCAGTCCGCGCAACGCCGCCCAGAAGACGACGGTGGCGGCGCCGGACAGCAGCCACAGGGCGGGCCTGAGGTAGCGCTCGGGGACCGGGCCCGGGCCGTCGTCCTGGGGACCGTGGGGGTGGGCATGCGCGGCGTGGACGTGGGCGTCCGGCTCGCGGGCGTCGGCATGCGCGGCGCCGACGTGAGCGTCCGGTTCGTGGATGTGCGGGTCCGGGTCGGGGTGGCGTGGCCGGCGGATCACCGCGAGGGTGTCCGCCTCCAGGGCCTCCCGTTCGTACCCGGGGCGCCCTATGAACAGGGCGACGGTGTCCTCCCCGGACGCGTCGTCGGGCCGTCCGTGCTCGGATGCCGCCCGCCGGGCCCAGGTCGTACCGTACCCGGCGGTCGGGTTCAGCCGGGCCGGGCCGTGGCCGTGGGAGTTACCGGGCCGTGGCTTCGGTCCGAGCGGGCCGGTGTCCACCGTGGCACCCGGGTCGCCGGAACGGCCCGCCCCGTCGATGCCCCGCAGGGCGGAGCGCAGCCCAGGTGCGCAGCCCAGGGCGACCACCGTCATGCTCACCAGCACCGCCCAGCCGGCACCGGAGATCCCGGCCGGCGTGAACAGCATCGCCGCGCTGCCCAGGACGAGGACGCACATGGCGCCCTGTACCGCGGCGAGCACGCCGGTGCGCCCCTGGACGCGGAGTACGCCGATGTACAGCTCGACCACGATTCTCGGCAGCGCCCCGAGGGCGAGCAGCCGCAGCACCGTGGAGCCGTGCTCGGCGTAGTCCTCGTCGAAGGGTGCGAGGATCTGCGGGGCGAAGACGACCAGGAAGAGCACCACCGGCACCAGCAGCACCGTCATGCGGCGCAGCGCCCCCCGGATGCCGTCGGCGAGGCGGCGCGGGTCGTGCGAGGCGTGCGCGGTGAGCGAGGAGGCCATGTTGATGGCCATGAACTCCATCGTGCCGCCGACGGTGTAGGCCACGTAGAAGTAGCCGTTCTGCGCGGCGCTGAAGTTGACCGCGACCATCACCGGCAGCAGGTTGATCATCGCCAGGCTGAACAGCGCCCCCAGCGAGTCCCCGGCCAGGAAGCGGCCCATCTCGCGGGTCTTCGGCGGCTCCACGTCGCGGTCGGCCTCGGCCTGGCGCGGGATCAGCCTGCGGAAGATCAGCCAGCCCAGCGGCACGGTGGAGAAGGCGATGGCCACGGCCCAGGACACGAAGATGCCGAGCACCGGCAGCGAGGCGGCGAAGACGGCGAGCAGGATCAGCTTGCCGACCGAGAACACCGCGTTCCCCGCGGGCACCCACTCCGCCTTGCGCAAACCGGTCAGCACGCCGTCCTGGAGGGTGAGCAGCGCCCAGGCCACGCACGCCAGGACGAACAGGGTCCCCATCGCGGCGGTGCCCAGCGGGGCGTACGAGGCGCCCCACAGGTCGAGGGTGAGCAGGAAGACCAGAGCGGCGACGGCGACGACCACCGAACTCGCCGCGTACGCCCGCCACACCAGCGGTCCGGTGGCGCGGCCGGCGCGGGGCACGAAGCGGACCACGGCGCCGATCATCGTCGTCGCCGTGATGCTGGCGAGCAGCCGCATGGCGGCGATCGCGGCGGAGCCCTGTCCGACGGCCTCCTCCGAGTAGTAGCGGGCGGCCACGAGCCAGAAGCCCAGGCCGAGCACGGCCGAGACGCCGGTGCTGAGCATCAGGAAGTAGGCGTTCTTGAAGAGCGAGTCGCCCCCGTGCCCGCTCTCGGGCAGCGCGGTGCCGCCGTCCGCCGGTTCGACGGCCGTCTCGTGCACCCGGGTCTCAGCCACCGGACGGGATCAACCCCTCCGGTGCCTTGGCCGGTCGTACGCCGGACTCCTGGAGCGCCGCGATCACGGCACGGGCCCGCAGCGGTTCGACGGGCAGCGCGTGCCGCGCGAACCAGCGTGCCCCCTCGGGCGCGGGCGACGGGTCGGTGAGGGCGGCGCCCGCGTAGTCGTCGAGCGGCGGGTCGTAGAGGTAGCCGACGACGATGCCGCGCTTGGCCAGCGCCCGGACCGCCGCGTCCCGGTCGGCCACGAGCAGCGGCACCCGGAACAAGGGCTGTGCCGTGCCGGACGTCCGGCTCCGCGTTCCCTCCCACCCGGCCGGTCCCGCCCAGGGCGTCGACAGCAGCAGCTCCGTCCCCGCCCGGCACTCCGCCAGCACCTGGTCCAGCCGGTCGAGCCCGCGCCCGATCCGGCCGAGCCGGAACCGGCCGCCCCGCAGCCGGTAGTCGTGCATGTCGACGCGGACCCACGGGTCGTGGGCGTCGAGGCCGGGTGCCGAGGCGGCGGCGCGGGCCAGTTCCTGCGGGCGCAGCGGCATCCGGATCTCCTCGCGCTCCATCCGCCCCAGCAGCCGCAGCGTGGCCCAGGCGGCCCGGCGCAGCCCCAGCCCTCGCACGGCGGCCTCCGCGTACGGCCGTGCGGCGTAGGCGACTTCGGCCCTCGTACGGCGCGGCAGCAGCAGGTCTTCGCAGGTCTTCGCCAGCGTCTCCCGCAGCCCCGGGTCGGCGACCGCGAGGATGCCCCCGGCCTTGGCGCCGACGTGCTTGGAGAGGCTGAAGACGGAGGCGTCGCCCCAGGCGCCGACCGGCCGGCCGCCCACCTCGCTGCCGATGGCGTGCGCCGCGTCCTCGAACAGCGGGATGCCCAGGGCGTCGCAGCGGGCGCGCAGCCGGGGCGCCCGGTCCGGGTTGCCGTACAGGTTGGTCGTCAGTACGGCGGACAGCGAGCCCCAGACGTCGTCGGGCACGGCGTCCACGTCGATGGACGCGTCCGACGGGTCCAGCGGCGCCTGTACGGGGCGCAGCCCGGCCGCGAGCACGACGAAGAAGATGACGTCGTCGTTGACCGGCGACATCAGGACCCGGCCGCCGGGCGGGCACCAGTGACGCAGTGCCGCGTACAGCCCGAACCGGCACGACGGTACATACACGCATTCCCGGTCGAGCCGGCCGCGCATGGTCTCTTCCAGCCGTCTGTCCGGCCGTGAACCATCCCGCCCCGCACCCGGACCGGCCTCCCCAATGGCCATCCGTTCCCCCCAGATGTGCCGTCGAAGGCCCCCTCCCCGAGACCTCCCGGCACCCGCCCAGAGTCTCCCTGTTCGCACCGCTCCGTCAAGATTGCGTGGCGGCCTGTGGACAACTTCCCGCACACGGACGGACGCGGAGCGCCACATTTGCCGCCGTACGCGCGGGCGTGCGCCGTCGGCGGAGGCCCCGTCCCACGGTCACTTCCTGCCTCTCGCGCACCGGCGTGCGGGCCGTTCCGCACACGTCAGCCCGCCTGCGCACGCCCTCGTCCCCCACATGGAGCCACCTCCCGCCGCACTGCCCAAGACGGCCGTGTCACCCGTAACGTGTGGCCAGTCCACGCACCACGCGGCGCACACCGGTCACGTGGCGCACACGGCGCGCACGGCGCACATGGCGAGCACGAAAGCGAGGCAGCACCCGATGCCCCCCTTCGATGTCCCCGAGGGCGACCCCTTCGGCCCGCACAACCTTCCGTACGGCGTGTTCTCGATCCCCGGCACGCGGGAGCGGACGGTGGGCGTCCGGCTCGGCGACCACGTCCTCGACGCCGGCGCGGCGGCCCACGCGCTCGGCTCGCCGTACGCCTCCCTGCTCGCGCGGCCCACCCTCAACCCGCTGCTGGCGGCCGGTCGCACGGCCTGGTCCGACGTGCGGCGCGCGCTGACGGCCTGGGTGACGGTGCCCTCCCACCGCGAGACGCTGGAACCCCTCTTCCACCCGCTGTCGTCGGTGACCCTGCACCTGCCCTTCGAGGTCGCGGACTACGTCGACTTCTACGCCTCCGAGAACCACGCCCGCAACGTCGGCCGGATCTTCCGCCCCGACGCCGCCGATTCCCTCACCCCGAACTGGAAGCACCTCCCGATCGGCTACCACGGCCGCTCCGGCACGGTGTTCGTCTCGGGCACCGACGTCGTACGCCCGTCCGGGCAGCGCAAGGCACCGGCCGACGCCGCGCCCGTCTTCGGCCCGTCCGTCCGCCTCGACATCGAGGCCGAGGTCGGGTTCGTCGTGGGGGTGCCGTCCGAACCGGGCGACCCGGTCGCACTCGGCGACTTCCGTGAGCACGTCTTCGGGCTCTGCCTGCTCAACGACTGGTCCGCGCGGGACGTCCAGGCCTGGGAGTACGTCCCCCTCGGCCCGTTCCTCGGCAAGTCCTTCGCCACCTCGGTGTCTGCGTGGATCACGCCGCTGGACGCCCTGGAGGAGGCGCGGGTGGCGCCCCCCGCACGCACGCACGACCTGCTGCCCTACCTGGACGACACGGCCGACGACCACGCCGAGCCCGGCGGCTACGACCTGCGGATCACCGTCGCGGTCAACGGTCACGTCGTCTCCGAGCCGCCGTTCTCCACCATGTACTGGACGGCCGCCCAGCAGTTGGCCCACATGACCGTCAACGGCGCCTCACTGCGCACCGGCGACCTCTACGGCTCGGGCACGGTGAGCGGACCCGGCGAACGGGAACGCGGGTCGCTCCTCGAGCTGACCTGGAACGGCCGCGACGCGCTGGAACTCCCCGACGGCAAGCGGACGTTCCTGGAGGACGGGGACGTGGTGACCCTGTCGGCGTGGGCACCGGGTCCGGACGGGATCCGGGTGGGGCTGGGCGAGGTGACGGGACGCGTGGTCGGACGGAGGGTCTGAGGGCCGGGCAGCGGCGGACGGAGAGTCGGGAGACGGAGGGCCGGAGGGCGGGCAGCGGCAGGGCTCACGGATCCGGTGGCCGCCGGCACCTGACTCACACCGCCCGACAGCGGCATACTGGCGTCGGGCGGTGTGCGCGGCACCCCGCCCCGCGTTTCCGCCCCGCCCTGCCAGAGCCGCCCGTCCTCTCGACCAGGATCCGGAGCCAGTGGCATGACCGTCTGCCTGCTCCTGCTGTTCGCCGTCGCCGTGACCGCCGCGGTGCCGGTGCCGCGCGCGCTGACCCGGTCCGCGTGGCCCGAGCGGGACCCCGTGCTCGCGCTGTGGGTGTGGCAGTGCCTGGTCGCCACCGTCCTGCTGTGCTGTCTGACAGCCCTGGTCCTCGGTGCCACCGCCGTCTTCGGCACCGTCCGCGCCCAGCTCTTCGCACCGGCGCCGCCCGCGGTGACCGCCGCCTACAACCTCTCCGCCGGGCCTGCCTGGGCGGCCGCCCTGACCCTGCTGCTGGCCGCCGGTGCCGCCTGGACAGCCGCGATGCTGGGCCGCGAACTCGTCGAGGCCCGCAGGCGGCGCGCCCGGTCCCGCGCGCACCTGCGCGAGCGCGCCCCCGACCTGCCCGCCGGGCTCCCCGCCGCCCGCGGGCCGCTGCTGGTCCTGGAGGACGAGTACCCGGACGCCTGGTGGCTGCCGGGCAGTCCGGCCCAGCTGATCGTCACCACGGGCGCCCTGCACCGCCTCACCGACCACCAGCTCGACGCCGTGCTCACCCACGAGCGCGGCCACGCCCGGGCCCGCCACGACTGGCTGCTGCACCTGTCCACCGCGCTGGCCACCGGCTTCCCGCGCCTCCCGCTCTTCGCCCACTTCTGCGACCAGACGCACCGCCTGGTCGAACTCTCCGCCGACGACACCGCCTCCCGTCGCTGCGGCCACCTGACCACGGCGCTGGCACTGATCGAGCTGAACCAGCACCGCGGGGTCCTGTCCTGCGCCTCCAGCCACCGCCTCCTCGGCGAACGAGTCGACCGCCTCCTGGAGCCCCCGCCCCGCCTGGCCCCACGCCACCGCGCCCTGACCACGGCAACGGCCGCGCTGGTGCCCCTCCTTCCTCTCCTGATCACCTTCGCGCCGGGGTTGACGGCGCTCACCTGAACGGCGGCGCGGCTGCGGCTCCCCCTCAGGCCCAGTCCTCGGGCTCCGGCTCGGGCTCGGTGTCGGGCCACTCGTCCGGGCCGGGCCCGGTGTCGCCGCCGGAGGCGGGAGCCGCCTGCGCCGCCCCCGAGAGTTCTGCGAGCACGGCGACCACTCCCTCCCCGTAGGTCGCGAGCTTCTTCTCTCCGACGCCGCTGATGCCGCCGAGCTGTCCGACGGAGGTGGGCCATACCGTGGCGATCTCCCTGAGCGTGGCGTCGTGGAAGATCACGTAGGCCGGGACGCCCTGCTCGCGGGCCCGCTCGGCACGCCAGGCGCGCAGTGCCTCGAACGCCGGCTGGAGCTCCTCGGGCAGCTCGGCCGCGGCGGCCTTGGCCTTGCGCTCGCCGCGGGCGGCCGTCCCGCGTGCCGCCGCCGGCTTCTTGGGCTCCTTGCGCAGCGGCACCTCGCGCTCCCGCCGCAGCACCGCGCCGCTGTCGTCGGTCAGCACCAGCGTGCCGTACTCCCCCTCGACGGCGAGCAGGCCCTGGGCGAGGAGCTGCCGGGCGACGCCCCGCCACTCGCTCTCCGCGAGATCCTCGCCGATGCCGAACACGGAGAGCTGGTCGTGGTCGAACTGGATCACCTTGGCGGTGCGCTTGCCCAGCAGGATGTCGATGATCTGCCCGGCGCCGAACTTCTGCCCGCGCTCCCGCTTCAGCCGCACCACCGTGGACAGCACCTTCTGCGCCGCCACCGTGCCGTCCCAGGTCTCCGGAGGGGTGAGGCAGGTGTCGCAGTTGCCGCAGCCGGACGGGTCCGGGTCCTGGCCGAAGTAGGCGAGGAGCTGGCCGCGGCGGCAGCGGACGGTCTCGCACAGCGCGAGCATGGAGTCCAGGTGGGACTGGGCCCGACGGCGGAAGGCCTCGTCGCCCTCGCCGGACTGGATCAGCTTGCGCTGCTGTATGACGTCGTTGAGTCCGTACGCCATCCACGCGGTCGACGGGAGTCCGTCGCGGCCGGCGCGGCCGGTCTCCTGGTAGTACCCCTCGACCGACTTGGGCAGGTCCAGGTGGGCGACGAACCGCACGTCCGGCTTGTCGATGCCCATGCCGAAGGCGATGGTGGCCACGACCACCAGGCCCTCCTCCCGCAGGAACCGGGACTGGTGCGCCGCGCGGGTGCCCGCGTCCAGGCCCGCGTGGTACGGCACCGCCTCCACGCCGTTGCGGGACAGGAACTCGGCGGTCTTCTCGACGGAGTTGCGCGAGAGGCAGTACACGATGCCCGCGTCGCCCGGGTGTTCCTCGCGCAGGAAGCTCAGCAGCTGCTTCTTGGGGTCCGTCTTCGGCACGATCCGGTACTGGATGTTGGGCCGGTCGAAGCTGGCCACGAAGTGCCGCGCCGCCGGCATGTTCAGCCGCTCGGTCAGCTCGCGGTGGGTCGCGTGCGTGGCCGTCGCCGTGAGCGCGAGGCGGGGGACGTCCGGCCAGCGCTCGCCGAGCAGCGACAGGGCGAGGTAGTCGGGCCGGAAGTCGTGGCCCCACTGCGAGACGCAGTGGGCCTCGTCGATGGCGAAGAGCGAGATCTTGCCCCGGGAGAGCAGATCGAGGGTGCCCTCCAGGCGCAGCCGCTCGGGCGCCAGGTAGAGCAGGTCCAACTCGCCGGCGAGGAACTCGGCCTCCACCATGCGCCGCTCGTCGAAGTCCTGCGTGGAGTTCATGAAGCCGGCCCGCACGCCGAGCGCCCGCAACGCGTCCACCTGGTCCTGCATCAGCGCGATGAGCGGTGAGACCACGACGCCGGTGCCGGGCCTGACCAGAGCCGGAATCTGGTAGCACAGCGACTTGCCGGCGCCGGTCGGCATGAGCACGACGGCGTCGCCGCCCGCGACCACGTGGTCGACGACCTCTCCCTGCTCGCCACGGAAGGCCTCGTACCCGAAGACCCGGTGCAGCGTGGCCAGCGTCTCGCTGCCCCCGTCGTCCACGCGCCTCGCCTCAGCCGCCTCTGCCATCTCGCCGATCACACCCGTCCCGCCCATCGTCCCGTCCCCCGTACGTCTGGCCTCGCCCGTCTGGTCTGCCCGGTCCGCCCTGCCCCGACCACTGCCTCAACGATAGGGGGCGGCGCCGACAGCCTCGGAGTTATCCACAGGCTTCAGTGATCGCCGTCCGTTACTTCTCGATAGCCTGAAGTGACGACAATCGCTCCTACCGACGGGCATTCATGAAGGTGACATCCGAGGCCTCGCTGCCTGACTGGCCGGACCCTCCCGACGGGGGCTGGACCGCTGACGATCTGGACCGCCTGCCCAACCTGCCCCCGCATACGCAGCTGATCGATGCCGGACTCGTCTTCCCCTGCCCGCAATCGATCTTTCATGAGCGGGCAACGTCCTTCTTCGGTCGACAGCTCGCCGTAGGTGCTCCGCAGGGACTCGATGCTCTGTGCAGATTCAGCATCGACGTGGACCGGCAGAACAGGTTGGAGCCGGATGCGCTGCTGCTGCAGGAAGAAGCGCTGACAAGTCCCGACCAGACCCGCGTCCCGGCGACGGCCGTCGTGCTAGCCGTGGAGGTCGTCTCGCCGGACTCCGTCTCCCGCGACCGCGAGACCAAGCCCCTCAAGTACGCCCGCGCCGGCATCGCCCACTACTGGCGGGTGGAGCACGAGAAGGGGCTCGCCGTCGTTCACGCCTTCGAGCTGGAGCCCGCTACAGGTGCCTACACCAGCGTCGGCATCTTCCGTGAGCGCATGAAGCTGAGCGCCCCGTTCCCGATGGACCTGGACCTCACCGCCATCAAGGCACGCCGCGGCGGCGAGTAGCCCCCCGCACACACGACGGCGGCCCGGCGCCCCCGAGGGGGTGCCGGGCCGCCGTCTCAAGCACAGCAGGCGCCGGGTCAGCGGACGAAGACCCCCGCCTGGCCGGCGAGGTCCAGGAAGTACTGCGGTGCCACGCCCAGGACCACCGTGACCGCGACTCCGACGCCGATCGCCGTCATCGTCAAGGGAGACGGGACCGCCACCGTCGGCCCCTCCGGCCGGGGCTCGCTGAAGAACATCAGGACGATCACGCGGATGTAGAAGAACGCCGCGATCGCCGAGGAGATCACGCCGATCACGACCAGCGGGGCCGCGCCGCCCTCCGCCGCCGCCTTGAACACGGCGAACTTGCCGGAGAACCCGGAGGTCAGCGGGATGCCCGCGAAGGCCAGCAGGAAGATCGCGAAGACCGCCGCCACCAACGGCGACCTGCGGCCGAGCCCGGCCCACTTGGACAGGTGCGTCGCCTCGCCGCCCGCGTCGCGCACCAGCGTCACCACGGCGAAGGCGCCGATCGTGACGAAGGAGTACGCGGCCAGGTAGAAGAGCACGGACGAGATGCCGTCCGGCGTGGTCGCGATGACACCGGCGAGGATGAAGCCCGCGTGCGCGATCGACGAGTACGCCAGCAGCCGCTTGATGTCGGTCTGCGTGATCGCGACGATCGCGCCGCCCAGCATGGTGACGATCGCCACGGCCCACATCACCGGCCGCCAGTCCCAGCGCAGGCCGGGCAGGACGACGTAGAGGATGCGCAGCAGCGCGCCGAAGGCGGCCACCTTGGTCGCCGCCGCCATGAAGCCGGTCACCGGCGTCGGCGCGCCCTGGTACACGTCCGGCGTCCACATGTGGAACGGCACCGCGCCCACCTTGAACAGCAGGCCCATGACGATCAGCGCGGAGCCGACGAGCAGCAGCGCGTCGTTGCCCATGGTGTCGGCGAGTGCCGGGGTGACGTTCTGCACGGTGCCGTCCACGACCTGGGCGATCGTGCCGTACGACATTGAGCCCGCGTAGCCGTAGAGCAGGGCGATGCCGAAGAGGGTGAACGCGGAGGCGAAGGCGCCGAGCAGGAAATACTTGACCGCCGCCTCCTGCGACATGAGCCGCTTGCGGCGGGCCAGCGCGCAGAGCAGGTAGAGCGGGAGGGAGAAGACCTCCAGGGCCACGAAGAGCGTCAGCAGGTCGTTGGCGGCCGGGAAGACCAGCATGCCGGCGACCGCGAAGAGCAGGAGCGGGAACACCTCCGTGGTGGTGAAGCCCGCCTTGACCGCCTTCTGCTCGCTCTCGCTGCCCGGTACGGCCGCGGCCTGCGCGGCGAAGGAGTCGACGCGGTTGCCGTGCGCCTCCGGGTCGAGCCGCCGCTCGGCGAAGGTGAACAGGCCGACCAGCGCGACCAGCAGGATCGTGCCCTGCAGGAAGAGGGCCGGTCCGTCGACGGCGATGGCGCCCATCGCCGCGATGCCCGCCTTGGTCGTGCCGTGTCCGCCCGCCGCGAGCGCGACGACCGCGGCGAAGGCGGCGACCAGCGCGACGGCCGACACGAACATCTGCACGTAGTAGCGGGCCCTGCGCGGCACGAGGGCCTCGACCAGGATTCCGATGATCGCCGCGCCGACGATGATGAGGGTGGGCGCGAGCTGCCCGTACTCGATCTTCGGCGCGTCGATCTTGGCGATCGGGTCGGCCGCCGCCGTTGTCCACAGGCTGTGGACGGCTGTTGCGCTCACTTGGCCGCCTCCACCTCAGGCTGGGGGTCCTTCTTGTGTACGTCGGACATGGTCTGCTCCACCGCGGGGTTGACGATGTCCGTGACGGGCTTCGGGAAGACGCCCAGGAAGATCAGCAGCGCGACCAGCGGCGCCACCACGACCAGCTCGCGCACCCGCAGGTCGGGCATGGCGGAGACCTCCGGCTTCACCGGGCCCGTCATCGTCCGCTGGTAGAGGACGAGGGTGTAGAGCGCGGCGAGGACGATGCCGAAGGTGGCGATGATGCCGATCACGGGGTAGCGCGTGAACGTGCCGACCAGGACCAGGAACTCACTGATGAAGGGCGCGAGGCCCGGCAGGGAGAGGGTCGCGAGGCCGCCGATCAGGAAGGTGCCGGCGAGGACCGGCGCCACCTTCTGCACCCCGCCGTAGTCGGCGATGAGCCGCGAGCCGCGCCGCGAGATCAGGAAGCCGGCGATCAGCATCAGCACCGCGGTCGAGATGCCGTGGTTGACCATGTACAGCGTCGCGCCGGACTGGCCCTGGCTGGTCATCGCGAAGATGCCCATGATGATGAAGCCGAAGTGCGAGATCGACGCGTACGCGATCAGCCGCTTGATGTCGCGCTGGCCGACCGCGAGCAGCGCGCCGTAGATGATGCTGACGACTGCCAGGACCAGGATGACCGGCGTCGCCCACTTGCTCGCCTCCGGGAAGAGCTGGAGGCAGAAGCGGAGCATCGCGAAGGTGCCGACCTTGTCGACGACCGCCGTGATGAGCACCGCGACCGGGGCGGTCGACTCCTGCATGGCGTTGGGCAGCCAGGTGTGCAGCGGCCACAGCGGCGCCTTCACCGCGAAGGCGAAGAAGAAGCCGAGGAAGAGCCAGCGCTCGGTGCTGGTCGCCATGTCGAGTTCGCCGCTCGCGCGGGCCGCCGCGATCTCGGTGAGCGAGAAGTTCCCCGCGACCACGTACAGCCCGATCACCGCGGCCAGCATGATCAGACCGCCGGCCAGGTTGTAGAGGAGGAACTTCACCGCGGCGTAGGACCGCTGCGTCGCCGCCGTCTTCTCGCCGTGCTCGTGGGCCCGGTCCCCGAAG
The DNA here is from genome assembly GCF_042740985.1 of Streptomyces sp. NPDC058985. Taxonomy (NCBI): domain Bacteria; kingdom Bacillati; phylum Actinomycetota; class Actinomycetes; order Kitasatosporales; family Streptomycetaceae; genus Streptomyces; species Streptomyces sp. NPDC058985. The sequence goes on from NZ_JBHYJX010000001.1 coordinate 291,466, forward strand.
CCGCCGATGAGGAAGTACATCGGGATGAGCATGGCTTCGAAGAAGATGTAGAAGAGGAAGACGTCGGTGGCCTCGAACGAGATGATCACCATCGCCTCGACGAGCAGGATCAGGGCGAAGAAGCCCTGTGTCGGCCGCCACCGGCTGCTGCCGGTCTCCAGCGGGTCGGCGTCGTGCCAGCCCGCGAGGATGATGAACGGGATCAGCAGCGCGGTCAGCGCGATCAGCGCCACCGCGATGCCGTCCACGCCCAGTTCGTACCGGACGCCGAAGTCCGCGATCCAGGAGTGCGACTCGGTGAGCTGGTAACGGTCGCCGCCGGGGTCGAAGCGGACCAGGACCGCGATCGCCAGCGCGAGCGTGGCCAGCGAGACCAGCAGCGCCAGCCACTTGGCCACGGTGCGTTTCGCGGCCGGCACGGCGGCCGTGGCGATCGCCCCGACGGCCGGGAGGGCCGCCGTGACTGTCAGCAGGGGAAAGGACATCGGTATCAGACCGCCCTCATCAGCAGGGTCGCGGCGACGAGGACCGCCGCACCGCCGAACATCGAGACCGCGTAACTGCGCGCGAACCCGTTCTGCAGCTTGCGCATCCGCCCGGACAGGCCGCCGACCGAGGCCGCCGTGCCGTTGACGACCCCGTCGACCAGGGTGTGGTCGACGTAGACCAGGGAGCGCGTGAGGTGCTCGCCGCCGCGGACCAGGACGACGTGGTTGAAGTCGTCCTGGAGCAGGTCGCGCCGGGCGGCCCGGGTGAGCAGCGACCCGCGCGGGGCGACGGCCGGGACCGGACGGCGCCCGTACTGCGCCCAGGCGACGGCGACGCCGATCACCATCACGGCCACCGTGGAGACGGTGACCGTCAGGGCGCTGATCGGCGCGTGTCCGTGGTCGTGCCCGGTGATGGGCTCCAGCCAGTGCACGAACCGGTCGCCGATGCTGAAGAACGCGCCGCCGAACACCGAGCCGACGGCCAGCACGATCATCGGGATCGTCATGAGCTTCGGCGACTCGTGCGGGTGCGGAGGTTCGTACGCGCCGCGGGTCTCGGCGGCCGGCTCCACGTCGGGGGCGGCGGGCGACGGCGTCGGCGCCTTGCGCCAGCGCTCCTCGCCGAAGAACGTCATGAGCATCACGCGCGTCATGTAGTAGGCCGTGATGGCCGCGCCCAGCAGGGCCACGCCGCCGAGGATCCAGCCCTCGGTGCCGCCCTTGGCGAACGCCGACTCGATGATCTTGTCCTTGGAGAAGAAGCCGGACAGCCCCGGGAAGCCGATGATCGCGAGATAGCCGAGGCCGAAGGTGACGAAGGTGACCGGCATGTACTTGCGCAGTCCGCCGTAGCGGCGCATGTCGACCTCGTCGTTCATGCCGTGCATGACGGAACCCGCGCCGAGGAACAGCCCGGCCTTGAAGAAGCCGTGCGTCACCAGGTGCATGATCGCGAAGACGTAGCCGATGGGGCCGAGTCCGGCGGCCAGCACCATGTAGCCGATCTGCGACATGGTCGAACCGGCCAGCGCCTTCTTGATGTCGTCCTTGGCACAACCGACGATCGCACCGAAGAGCAGCGTGACCGCGCCCACGATGGCGACCACCAGCTGGGCGTCGGGCGCGCCGTTGAAGATCGCGCCGGAGCGGACGATCAGGTAGACGCCCGCGGTCACCATGGTCGCGGCGTGGATGAGGGCCGAGACCGGGGTCGGGCCCTCCATCGCGTCCCCGAGCCAGGACTGGAGCGGCACCTGGGCGGACTTGCCGCAGGCCGCGAGCAGCAGCATCAGGGCGATGGCGGTGAGCTTGCCCTCGCCGGCCGAGCCCGCGAGCCCGGCCTCGCCCTCGCCGCCGAGCACCGGCCCGAAGGCGAAGGTGCCGAACCACAGGAACATCAGCATGATCGCGATGGACAGGCCCATGTCGCCGACGCGGTTGACCAGGAAGGCCTTCTTCGCGGCGGTGGCGGCGCTGGGCTTGTGCTGCCAGAAGCCGATCAGCAGGTAGGAGGCGAGACCGACGCCCTCCCAGCCGACGTACAGCAGCAGGTAGTTGTCGGCGAGGACCAGCAGCAGCATCGCCGCGAGGAACAGGTTGAGGTAGCCGAAGAAGCGGCGGCGGCGCTCGTCGTGCTCCATGTAGGAGACGGAGTACAGGTGGATCAGTGAGCCGACGCCGGTGATCAGCAGGACGAACGTCATCGACAGCTGGTCGAGCCGGAAGGCGACGTCGGCCTGGAAGCCCTCCACGGGGATCCAGCTGAACAGGTGCTGCGTCAGGGTGCGGTCCTCGGCGCCGCTGCCGAGCATGTCGGCGAAGAGGACGACGCCGATCACGAACGACGCGGCCGCCAGCAGCGTGCCGATCCAGTGGCCGACGGCGTCGAGCCGGCGTCCGCCGCACAGCAGAACCGCAGCTCCGAGCAAGGGCGCCGCGACAAGCAGCGCAATCAGATTCTCCACGATTCAGCGACCCCTCACAGCTTCATCAGGCTGGCGTCGTCGACCGAGGCCGAGTGGCGGGAACGGAACAGGGACACGATGATCGCGAGCCCGACCACGACCTCCGCGGCGGCGACGACCATCGTGAAGAAGGCGATGATCTGGCCGTCGAGGTTGCCGTGCATGCGGGAGAAGGCGACGAACGCGAGGTTGCAGGCGTTGAGCATCAGCTCGATGCACATGAAGACCACGATCGCGTTGCGCCGGATCAGTACGCCGGTGGCACCGATCGTGAACAACAGGGCCGCGAGGTAGAGGTAGTTGACGGGGTTCACTTCGACGCCTCCTCGGACCGCCTGGAGTTGTCCGGACCGGCCGCGCCACGCTCCAGGCGCTCCTCGGCCCGTTGCTCCAGGGCCTTCAGGTCGCCCAGTGCCTGGGTCGACACGTCGCGGATCTGGCCCCGCTCGCGCAGCGTCTTGCTGACGGTCAGCTCGGACGGGGTGCCGTCGGGCAGCAGGCCCGCGATGTCGACCGCGTTGTGCCGGGCGTACACGCCGGGTGCCGGGAGCGGTGGCAGGTGCTTGCCCTCGCGGACGCGGCGCTCGGCCAGTTCGCGCTGGGTCGCCGCGCGTTCGGTGCGCTCGCGGTGGGTGAGCACCATGGCGCCGACGGCGGCCGTGATGAGCAGCGCGCCGGTGATCTCGAAGGCGAAGACGTACTTGGTGAAGATGAGGGAGGCGATGCCCTCCACGTTCCCGTTCGCGTTCGCCTGGGCGAGGCCGGTGAACTCCGAGACGGAGGCGTTGCCGATGCCGGCGACCAGCAGGATGCCGAAGCCGAGCCCGGACACCAGGGCCAGCCAGCGCTGGCCCTTGATGGTCTCCTTCAGGGAGTCCGCAGCGGTGACGCCGACGAGCATCACCACGAACAGGAACAGCATCATGACCGCGCCGGTGTAGACGACGATCTGCACGATGCCGAGGAAGTAGGCGCCGTTGGCGAGGTAGAACACCGCCAGGACGATCATGGTCCCGGCGAGGCAGAGCGCGCTGTGCACGGCCTTCCGCATGAAGACGGTGCACAGGGCGCCGATCACCGCGACCGTGCCGAGGATCCAGAACTGGACGGCCTCTCCGGTGGAGGTGCCGGCGGAGAGGGTCGCCGCGGCGGCGAGCTGCGCGCTCATCGGCGGATCACCTTCTCCGACGCCGGTTCGGTCCCGCCGAAGGTCGAGTCGCCCTCCTGGACGACCTCGCCCTTGGAGTGCGCGACCTGCTGCTCGGTGCCGGGGGCCGCCTCGGTCACCAGGCCCCGGTAGTAGTCCTGCTCGTCCGTGCCCGGGTAGATGGCGTGGGGCGAGTCGACCATGCCCTCCTCCAGGCCGGCCAGCAGCTGGTCCTTGGTGAAGATGAGGTCGGCGCGAGTGGAGTCGGCCAGTTCGAACTCGTTGGTCATCGTCAGCGCGCGTGTGGGGCACGCCTCGATGCACAGGCCGCACAGGATGCAGCGGGCGTAGTTGATCTGGTAGACGCGGCCGTACCGCTCGCCCGGCGAGTAGCGCTCCTCGTCGGTGTTGTCCGCGCCCTCCACATAGATGGCGTCCGCGGGGCAGGCCCAGGCGCACAGTTCGCACCCGACGCACTTCTCCAGGCCGTCCGGATGGCGGTTGAGCTGGTGCCTTCCGTGGAAGCGCGGAGCGGTGGTCTTCTGCTGCTCCGGGTACTGCTCGGTCAGCCGCTTCTTGAACATGGCCTTGAAGGTCACGCCGAAGCCGGCCACGGGGTTCTGGAAACCGGGGTTGGTCTCCTTGGGTTCCTCAGCCATCGGACGCCTCCTTTCCATCCGTAGATCCGCCCACAGGTCCGTCACTCTGAGTATCGGGCCCGCCACTGACAATCAGCTCCCGCTCCCGGCGCGGGCGGCGCCGTGGCACCGGCGGCAACTCCTGTCCGGGCATCGGCGGTACGGGGAATCCGCCGGCCATCGGGTCGAAGGCGACGGGCTCCTCGGCGGGCTCCTCGGCCCGCTTGCCCTTGTCGCGGAAGATGTCCGCGGCGAAGGAGAGCAGCAGCAGGGCCAGGACGCCGCCGCCGATGTAGAGGGCGATGTCGGTGAAGTCGTAGCCCTCGTTCCGGAACGCGCGCACCGTGGCGATCAGCATCAGCCAGACCAGGGAGACCGGGATGAGGACCTTCCAGCCGAGCTTCATCAACTGGTCGTAGCGGACGCGTGGGAGCGTGCCGCGCAGCCAGATGAAGAAGAACAGCGACAGCTGGACCTTGACGACGAACCAGAGCAGCGGCCACCAGCCGTGGTTGGCGCCCTCCCAGAAGGTGCTGATCGGCCACGGGGCCCGCCAGCCGCCCAGGAACAGCGTGGTGGCGACCGCCGAGACGGTCACCATGTTCACGTACTCGGCGAGCATGAACATCGCGAACTTGATCGAGGAGTACTCGGTGTTGAAGCCGCCCACCAGGTCGCCCTCGGACTCCGGCATGTCGAAGGGGGCGCGGTTGGTCTCGCCGATCATCGTGACGACGTAGAGGATGAAGGAGACCGGCAGCAGCACGATGTACCAGCGGTCGCCCTGCTGCGCGACGATCTCCGACGTGGACATCGACCCGGAGTAGAGGAAGACCGAGGCGAACGCGGCGCCCATCGCGATCTCGTAGGAGATCATCTGCGCGCAGGATCGCAGCCCGCCGAGGAGCGGGTACGTCGATCCCGAACTCCAGCCCGCCAGCACGATGCCGTAGATGCCGACCGAGGCGACCGCCAGGATGAACAGCATGGCGATCGGCAGGTCGGTGAGCTGCATCGCGGTGCGGTGACCGAAGATCGAGACCTCGTTGCCGGCCGGGCCGAAGGGGATCACGGCGATCGCCATGAAGGCCGGGATGGCCGCGACGATCGGTGCGAGGACGTACACCGCCTTGTCGGCGCGCTTGACGACCAGGTCTTCCTTGAGCATCAGCTTGATGCCGTCGGCGAGCGACTGGAGCATGCCCCAGGGGCCGTGCCGGTTCGGTCCGATGCGCAGCTGCATCCAGGCGACGACCTTGCGCTCCCACACGATCGAGAACAGCACGGTCACCATCAGGAAGGCGAAGCAGAACACCGCCTTGACGACGACCAGCCACCAGGGGTCGGTGCCGAACATCGAGAGGTCTTCAGCGGCGAGGTACGGGCTCATGCCTCCACCTCCTTGGGGGCCTCGCCGGCGGACGTCGCCGGACCGATGCGGACGAGGGACCCGGGCAGCACCCCGGCGTCGGAGGCGACGCCCGTGCCGGCCGAGTTCAGCGGGAGCCAGACCACCCGGTCGGGCATCTCGGTGACCTGCAGCGGGAGGGCGACGGCCCCGGCGGGCCCGGTCACGGCCAGCAGGTCGCCGTCCTTGACGCCGGCCTCCGCGGCCGTGGCGGCCGACACGCGCGCGTGCGCGGCGTGCCGGGTGCCGGCCAGCGCCTCGTCGCCCACCTGGAGCAGGCCCTGGTCGAGCAGCAGCCGGTGCCCGGCCAGGACGGCCTCACCGGGGGCCGGGCGCGGCAGCGCGCTCGCGGTCTGCAGCGGCTCGCCGGCCCGCGGCCCGTCCCAGGCGCCGAGCCGGTCGATCTCCGCGCGTGTGGTGCGCAGGTCCGGCAGGCCGAGGTGGACGTCCATGGCGTCGGCCAGCATCTGCAGGACGCGGCCGTCGGTGGGCGCGAGGCGGCGGGTCATCTGGTCGGGCTTGAGCGCGGCCTCGAAGAAGCGCGCCCGGCCCTCCCAGTTGAGGAACGTTCCCGGCTTCTCGGCGACCGCGGCGACGGGCAGGACCACGTCGGCGCGTTCGGTGACCTCGCTGGGCCGCAGCTCCAGCGACACCACGAAACCGGCCTCGTCGAGCGCCGCACGCGCGCGTGCCGGGTCGGGCAGGTCGGCGACCTCCACGCCCGCCACCAGCAGCGCCTGGAGTTCGCCCCGGGCCGCGGCCTCGACGATCTCGCCGGTGTCCCGGCCGTGGCGGTGCGGGAGGTCGGCCAGGCCCCAGACGGCGGCGACCTCCTCACGCGCGCGCGGGTCGGTCGCCGGGCGCCCGCCCGGCAGCAGCGACGGCAGCGCGCCCGCCTCGATCGCGCCGCGCTCCCCGGCCCGGCGCGGGATCCACACCAGCCGGGCGCCGGTCGCGGCGGCCGTCCGTACGGCGGAGGTCAGCCCCCCGGCCACGGAGGCCAGCCGCTCGCCGACGACGATCACGGAGCCCTCGGCGCGCAGCGCCTCGGAGGCCTGGCTGCCGCCGTCCTCGAGGCCGACGCCGCTCGCGAGGGCGTCCAGCCACTCGGTCTCGGTGCCGGGAGCGGCGGGCAGCAGTGTGCCGCCGGCCTTCTCCAGGCCCCGGGTGGCGTGCGTGGCCAGCGAGAAGACCTTCTGTCCGTGCCCCCGCCAGGCCTTCCGCAGCCGCAGGAAGACGCCGGGCGCCTCTTCCTCGGCCTCGAACCCGACCAGCAGGACGGCGGGCGCCTTCTCCAGAGCGGTGTAGGTGACGCCGGTGCCGTCCAGGTCGCGGCCGCGTCCGGCGATCCGGGCGGCCAGGAAGTCGGCCTCCTCGGCGCTGTGCACGCGCGCGCGGAAGTCGATGTCGTTGGTGTCGAGTGCCACGCGCGCGAACTTGCTGTACGTGTACGCGTCCTCGACGGTGAGCCGGCCGCCGGTGAGCACACCGGTGCGGCCCCTGGAGGCGAGCAGCCCCTGCGCGGCGATCTGCAGGGCCTCCGGCCACGAGGCCGGCTCCAGGTCGCCCTCCGCGTTGCGCACCAGGGGCGTGGTCAGCCGGTCCCGCTGCTGCGCGTACCGGAACCCGAAGCGCCCCTTGTCGCAGATCCACTCCTCGTTGACCTCGGGCTCGTTGGCCGCGAGGCGCCGCATGACCTTGCCGCGCCGGTGATCGGTGCGGGTCGCGCAGCCGCCGGAGCAGTGCTCGCAGACCGACGGCGAGGAGATCAGGTCGAAGGGGCGGGAGCGGAACCGATAGGCCGCCGAGGTGAGCGCGCCGACCGGGCAGATCTGGATGGTGTTGCCGGAGAAGTACGACTCGAAGGGGTCGCCCTCGCCGGTGCCGACCTGCTGGAGCGCGCCCCGCTCGATCAGCTCGATCATCGGGTCGCCCGCGATCTGGTTGGAGAACCGGGTGCAGCGGGCGCAGAGCACGCAGCGCTCCCGGTCGAGCAGCACCTGCGTGGAGATGGGCACGGGCTTCTCGTACGTCCGCTTCTTGCCCTCGAAGCGGGACTCGGACTGGCCGTGCGACATCGCCTGGTTCTGCAGCGGGCACTCGCCGCCCTTGTCGCAGACCGGGCAGTCCAGCGGGTGGTTGATGAGCAGCAGCTCCATCACCCCGTGCTGGGCCTTCTCGGCGACGGGCGAGGTGAGCTGCGTCTTGACCACCATGCCGTCGGTGCAGGTGATGGTGCAGGACGCCATGGGCTTGCGCTGGCCCTCGACCTCGACGATGCACTGCCGGCAGGCGCCGGCCGGGTCGAGGAGGGGGTGGTCGCAGAAACGCGGGATCTCGATGCCGAGCTGTTCGGCGGCCCGGATGACCAGGGTGCCCTTGGGCACGCTGATCTCGGCGCCGTCGATCGTGAGCGACACGAGGTCCTCGGGCGGGACGGCGGCCTCTCCTCCGCCGGAGGGAGCGCTGGTGGTCACAGTCATGCGTTCACCTCCGTACGGTGGTCGGCCCAGGCCGTGGACTTGGCCGGGTCGAAGGGGCAGCCGCGGCCCGTGATGTGCTGCTCGTACTCCTCGCGGAAGTACTTGAGCGAGGAGAAGATCGGCGAGGCGGCGCCGTCGCCGAGGGCGCAGAACGACTTGCCGTTGATGTTGTCGGCGATGTCGTTCAGCTTGTCGAGGTCGGACATCACGCCCTTGCCGGCCTCGATGTCGCGCAGCAACTGCACGAGCCAGTACGTGCCCTCACGGCAGGGGGTGCACTTGCCGCAGGACTCGTGGGCGTAGAACTCGGTCCAGCGGGTGACGGCGCGCACGACACAGGTCGTCTCGTCGAAGCACTGGAGCGCCTTGGTGCCGAGCATGGAACCCGCGGCGCCCACTCCCTCGTAGTCGAGGGGGACGTCGAGGTGCTCGTCGGTGAACATCGGCGTCGAGGAGCCGCCCGGTGTCCAGAACTTCAGCCGGTGGCCGGGCCGCATGCCGCCGCTCATGTCGAGGAGCTGGCGCAGTGTGATGCCGAGCGGGGCCTCGTACTGGCCGGGGCCCGCCACGTGGCCGCTGAGCGAGTACAGCGTGAAGCCCGGGGACTTCTCGCTGCCCATCGACCTGAACCATTCCTTGCCCTTGTTGAGGATGGCGGGAACGGAAGCGATCGACTCGACGTTGTTCACCACAGTCGGGCACGCGTAGAGGCCCGCGACGGCAGGGAAGGGGGGACGGAGCCGCGGTTGACCCCGGCGGCCTTCGAGCGAGTCGAGCAGTGCGGTCTCCTCACCGCAGATGTACGCGCCCGCGCCCGCGTGCACGGTGATGTCGAGGTCGAGTCCGCTGCCCAGGATGTTCTCGCCGAGGAAACCGGCCGCGTAGGCCTCGCGCACGGCCTCGTGCAACCGCCGCAGTACCGGAACGACTTCGCCACGCAGATAGATGAAGGCGTGCGACGACCTGATGGCGTAACACGCGATGATCATGCCCTCGATGAGGCTGTGCGGGTTCGCGAAGAGGAGCGGGATGTCCTTGCAGGTCCCCGGCTCCGATTCGTCGGCGTTGACAACAAGATAGTGAGGCTTGCCGTCACCCTGCGGAATGAACTGCCACTTCATCCCCGTCGGGAAACCGGCGCCGCCGCGTCCACGCAGACCGGACTCCTTGACGTACGCGATCAGGTCGTCCGGCGCCATCGCCAGGGCCTTGCGGAGCCCCTCGTACCCTTCGTGCCTCCGGTAGACGTCCAGAGTCCAGGACTCGTCCTCGTCCCAGAAGGCCGACAGCACGGGTGCGAGCAGCTTCTCCGGGCTGCTGCCCTTGATCTCGGCGGCCACGGTCATCACTCACCCTCCTCGGCGGTAGGCCCTGCCGGGTTGGCCGGGTCGGACGCCGACGTGTCCTGCGGCGCGTCGTGCGAGCTGAGGTGTTCCGTCGGTGACGGCTCGTGCACGTCCCGGTCCGGCGCGGCGTCGTGCGGCCCGCCGTCCCGCGGGTGCACCACGCGCGCGGCGGACGTCTCGCCCTTGGCCAGCTTCAGACCGGCCAGGGAGGCGGGGCCCGCGCTGCCGCCGGCCGCGACGGCGCCGTCCCGCTCGTCGGGGAAGCCCGCCAGGACCCGGGCGGTCTCCTTGAAGGTGCACAGCGGCGCGCCGCGCGTGGGCGTCACCTGCCGTCCCGCGCGCAGGTCGTCGACGAGGGCACGGGCGCTCGCCGGGGTCTGGTCGTCGAAGAACTCCCAGTTGACCATCACGACCGGCGCGAAGTCGCAGGCCGCGTTGCACTCGATGTGCTCCAGGGTGACCTTGCCGTCCTCGGTGGTCTCGCCGTTGCCGACGCCCAGGTACTCCTGGAGGGACTCGAAGATGGCGTCGCCGCCCATGACCGCGCACAGCGTGTTGGTGCAGACGCCGACCTGGTAGTCGCCGCTCGGCCGGCGCCGGTACATGGAGTAGAAGGTGGCGACCGCGGTGACCTCGGCGGTGGTGAGGCCCAGCACGTCCGCGCAGAACCGCATCCCGGTGCGCGTGACGTACCCCTCCTCCGCCTGCACCAGGTGCAGCAGCGGCAGGAGGGCGGACCGGGAGTCCGGGTAGCGCGCGACGACCTCGCGCGCGTCGGTCTCCAGCCGGGCCCGGACGTCGTCCGGGTAGGCGGGCGCGGGCAGCTCCGGCATGCCCAGGCTGACGCCCCGCTCCGAAGAAGAGGTGGTCACCGGTCGACGCCTCCCATCACGGGGTCGATGGAGGCCACCGCGACGATGACGTCGGCGACCTGGCCGCCCTCGCACATCGCCGCCATGGCCTGAAGGTTGGTGAAGGACGGGTCGCGGAAGTGGACCCGGAAGGGGCGGGTGCCGCCGTCGGAGACGACGTGCACCCCCAGCTCGCCCTTGGGCGACTCGACCGCCGCGTACGCCTGTCCCGGCGGCACCCGGAAGCCCTCGGTGACCAGCTTGAAGTGGTGGATCAGGGCCTCCATGGAGGTCCCCATGATCTTCTTGATGTGGTCGAGGGAGTTGCCGAGTCCGTCCGGTCCCAGGGCGAGCTGGGCGGGCCAGGCGATCTTCTTGTCGGCGACCATGACCGGCCCGGGCTCCAGCCGGTCCAGGCACTGCTCGACGATCCTGAGCGACTGGCGCATCTCCTCCAGCCGGATCAGGAAGCGGCCGTAGGAGTCGCAGGTGTCGGCGGTCGGGACGTCGAAGTCGTACGTCTCGTAGCCGCAGTAGGGCTGGCTCTTGCGCAGGTCGTGCGGCAGGCCGGTGGACCTGAGCACCGGGCCGGTGGCCCCGAGGGCCATGCAGCCGGCCAGGTCGAGGTAGCCGACGTCCTGCATGCGGCCCTTGAAGATGGGGTTCCCGGTGGCGAGCTTGTCGTACTCCGGGAGGTTCTTCTTCATCTTCTTCACCAGCTCGCGCATCTGGTCCACCGCGCCGGGCGGCAGGTCCTGCGCGAGCCCGCCGGGGCGGATGTACGCGTGGTTCATCCTCAGGCCGGTGATCAGCTCGAAGACGTCGAGAACCAGTTCACGATCGCGGAAGCCGTAGATCATGATCGTGGTGGCGCCCAGCTCCATGCCGCCGGTGGCGATGCACACCAGGTGCGAGGAGAGCCGGTTCAGCTCCATCAGCAGGACGCGGATGATCGTGGCCCGGTCCGGGATCTGGTCCTCGATGCCGAGGAGCTTCTCGACGCCCAGGCAGTACGCCGTCTCGTTGAAGAACGGCGTCAGGTAGTCCATGCGCGTCACGAAGGTGGTGCCCTGCGTCCAGGTCCGGTACTCGAGGTTCTTCTCGATGCCGGTGTGCAGGTAGCCGATGCCGCAGCGGGCCTCGCTGACCGTCTCGCCGTCGATCTCCAGGATCAGGCGGAGCACGCCGTGCGTGGACGGGTGCTGCGGACCCATGTTGACGACGATGCGCTCGTCGTCGGCGCGGGCGGCGGACTGGACGACCTCGTCCCAGTCACCGCCGGTGACCGTGTAGACGGTGCCCTCGGTGGTCTCCCTGGGGGAGGCGTGTGAAGTGCTCACGAGTACGACCTCCGCTGGTCCGGAGCCGGGATCTGGGCGCCCTTGTACTCGACGGGGATGCCGCCGAGGGGATAGTCCTTGCGCTGCGGAAAGCCCTGCCAGTCGTCCGGCATCATGATCCGCGTCAGGGCGGGGTGATCGTCGAAGACGATGCCGAAGAAGTCGTAGGTCTCCCGCTCGTGCCAGTCGTTCGTCGGATAGACGGCGACCAGCGACGGAAGGTGCGGGTCGGCGTCGGGTGCGCTGACTTCGAGGCGGATCAGCCGGTTGTGGGTGATCGAGCGCAGGTGGTAGACGGCGTGCAGCTCGCGGCCCTTGTCGTGCGGGTAGTGCACGCCGCTGACGCCGGTGCACAGCTCGAAGCGCAGGGCCGGGTCGTCGCGCAGGGTGCGGGCGACGCGGACCAGGTGCTCGCGCTCGATGTGGAAGGTCAGCTCGTCGCGGTCGACGACCGTCTTCTCGATGGCGTTGTCGGGCAGGAGTCCCTGCTCCTCCAGCGCGCCCTCGAGTTCGTCGGCGACCTCGTCGAACCAGCCGCCGTAGGGCCTGCTCGCCGGTCCGGGGAGGCGGACGGAGCGGACCAGGCCGCCGTAGCCGGAGGTGTCGCCGCCGTTGTTGGCGCCGAACATGCCGCGCTGGACGCGGATCTCCTCGCCGCCCTGGCCGCGCTGGCCCGGCAGGTTCTCCGCGGAGAGGTCCTTCTCGGGGTTCACCCCGTTCGCGTCACCCGGGGTGTTGTTGGCGTCGCTCACCGCAGCAGCCCCTTCATCTCGATCGTGGGCAGGGCCTTGAGCGCCGCTTCCTCCGCCTCGCGGGCCGCTTCCTCCGCGTTGACCCCGAGCTTGGAGCTCTGGATCTTCTGGTGGAGCTTGAGGATGGCGTCCATCAGCATCTCGGGCCGCGGCGGGCAGCCGGGGAGATAGATGTCGACCGGGACGATGTGGTCGACGCCCTGGACGATGGCGTAGTTGTTGAACATGCCGCCCGAGGAGGCGCAGACCCCCATGGAGATCACCCATTTCGGGTTCGGCATCTGGTCGTAGACCTGCCGCAGCACCGGCGCCATCTTCTGGCTGACCCGGCCCGCGACGATCATCAGGTCCGCCTGCCGCGGCGAGCCTCGGAAGACCTCCATGCCGAAGCGCGCCAGGTCGTAGCGGCCGGCGCCGGTGGTCATCATCTCGATGGCACAGCAGGCGAGGCCGAACGTGGCGGGGAAGACGGACGACTTGCGCACCCAGCCCGCGGCCTGCTCGACGGTGGTCAGCAGGAAGCCGCTCGGCAGTTTTTCTTCGAGTCCCATGTCAAAGGCCCCTCAGTCCCATTCCAGGCCGCCGCGCCGCCATACGTACGCGTACGCGACGAAGACGGTGAGCACGAAGAGCAGCATCTCCACGAGCCCGAAAATCCCCAGGGCGTCGAAGGTGACGGCCCAGGGGTAGAGGAAGACGATCTCGATATCGAAGATGATGAAGAGCATCGCCGTCAGGTAGTACTTGATGGGGAAGCGCCCGCCGCCGGCCGGCGTGGGGGTCGGCTCGATGCCGCACTCGTAGGCCTCGAGCTTCGCCCGGTTGTACCGCTTCGGACCGATCAGCGTGGCCATGACCACGGAGAAGATCGCAAAGCCTGCCCCGAGGGCTCCCAGTACGAGGATGGGCGCATACGCGTTCACCGCTCCTCGCTCCTCTCAGTCGGCACTGACTGCTGGCGGTTGCACTGGACTCACAGCCGCCCCAACAGCCCCACGAGCCCCGCTCGTCCCGGCGAAGATCGCGAACATGTGAAGCAGGTCACAAGCCCAACTGCCTCGCATCCTATGCCCGCCGCTCTGTGATCTGCGACACGGGGTATTCCACAAGCTTTGTGATCTCCACCACCTGACGAACGATCATGAAGTCGGATGAGCGGTGATCTTCACACAAGAAGCGTTCAGCTGATCACCAGAGGTGACATTTTCGATCGTCGCCGCTGGCCAGAGTGGGTCACCGAGGAGCGTCTCAATATCAAGATGCTTCCCTTGCATGCAAATTGGCGCTGGGCGAAGTGGCTTGATAGAGGACGCGTTCACACGTCGGAGGGAGGGGCGGGGTGCGATGTGGACACGTGCACGCGTTCACGAGCTCCCGGGCGCGCCGAGACGCAGGCGCCGGGGTAACCGTTCCGTGACCTGTGCCACATCCATGAGAGGCCCATGAGAACCGGGCTTGGCCAACTGAACCAACCAGTGGTAGGTGCGGGGCAATTCGGGCGTAATGATCAAAGACCGTGATCACAGGCCTGATATGGACAGTCCGCAATGTCCGTTACGGCGTCAATAAAGAGCGACACGCCCGGCGTTCGGGGGCTCGATTGAACAACTGTGGCGCAGCCCACGTTTCTTGAAGGTATGGAGGAGCTACTGATACCGGTTGTCCCTATGTCCCACACCGCTCACATACGCAGCCACCGGAAGCCCCGCCGCAGCGCGTCGAAAATCGCGATGCGGGCCGGAGTTGCCGGTGGCGTCCTCAGCACCCTGGCAGTCGCCGGTGCATCGGGGTCGGCCAACGCGGCCGAACCGGTGACGCAGACCCTCGAACTGCCCACCCTGACGGCCGACCTGGCCGCTCAGGTCGCCCAGTCCGCCGACGTCACGCAGCAGGCGGCGTCGAGCTACGAGCTGCGTGCCGAGCGTGACGCGGCTGCCGCAAAGGCCGCCAAGCAGGCCAAGGCCGACCTCGCCGACGCCAAGAAGAAGGCCGCGGAGGCCAAGAAGAAGGCCGAGGAGGCCGAGCGCAAGGAGGCCGCCGAGCGCGCCGCCCGCAGCGCCGAGCGCACCACCCTCAGCGCCTCCGCCGACACCGGCACCTCCAGCAGCTCGGACAGCGGCACCAGCACGTCCACCGCCACCGGTTCGGCCGCCGCGGTCGTCGCCTTCGCCCAGGCGCAGGTCGGCAAGGCGTACGTCTCCGGTGCCACCGGCCCGTCCGCCTACGACTGCTCCGGTCTCGTGCAGGCCGCCTTCAAGCAGGTCGGCGTCAGCCTCCCCCGGGTCTCCCAGGACCAGTCGACCGCCGGCACCCAGGTCGGCCTCGGCAACCTCCAGCCGGGCGACATCCTGTACTGGGGTGGCGCGGGCAGCGCGTACCACGTGGGCATCTACGTCGGCGACGGCATGTTCGTCGGCGCGCAGAACTCCTCCACGGGCGTCGTCAAGCAGACGCTGGACTACGACCCGCCGAGCGGCGCGGTCCGCGTGCTGTAGCACTCGGACACATCCGTACGAAGGGCCGCAGCCGCTCGGGGGCCGCGGCCCTTCGCCACGTCCCGAGGTCCCTCACTCCCCCCACCGCCCGGCTTGGCGTCCCGTCGCCTTCCCGCGTCCCGTCGCCTTCCAGCGTCCCGCGTCCCGCGTGCCCCGGGTGCCCGGCGTTCCCCGCCCCTCTCGCCTCCTCCCGGGCCCCCACGTCACCGCCCTGCGTCCCGCCGCCCCGTGGCGCCTCACCGCCCCCTGGGCACCCCGTCGCCTTCCCCCGCCCCCGACGCCCCGACGGCCCACGCGCCCTCGGCCACTCACGCCCCCTCTGCCCGCGCACCCGCCCACCGGCGGTAGCCGCGGTAGCGCGCACCATCGACCCCCGCCCGGATCACGCGCGGCCCCGCCGCGCCTCCTGGCATGCTCTGGCGCGGGCCGGCGCTCCCGTCGGTCCGTTCACGAGCCGGAGGAGAGAGCGTCATGCCGAGTGTGTTCGTACAGGGGCGGCCCGCCGCCGCGTATCCGCCGCTCGCGCCCGAGGCCCGGCGCGGGTCGGTGCGGCGGGTGACCGAGGTCGGTGAGGAGGTGCTGCACAAGCCCTGCCGGGACGTCACCGAGTTCGGCCCCGACCTGGCCGCGCTCATCGACGACATGTTCCGCACGATGTACGTCGCCGAAGGGGCGGGGCTGGCGGCCAATCAGGTCGGGGTCGCGCTGCGGTTGTTCGTCTACGACTGCCCGGACGACGACGGTGACCGACATGTCGGACACATCGTGAACCCGGTCCTCGAGCCCCTGGACCCGGCCGCCCGGCGGCTGCTGGACGAGGGCGAGGGATGCCTGTCGGTGCCGGGCGCCGTCATGGCCGTACCGCGGCCCGACCGGGCCGTCGTGCGGGGCCTGGACAAGGACGGGGAACCGCTGCTCGTCGAGGGCACCGGCTACTTCGCGCGCTGCCTCGCCCACGAGACCGACCACGTGAACGGGCAGGTGTACCTGGACCGGCTCTCCGCGCGGGAGCGGAAGGCCGCGCTGCGGCAGTCGGCGGACCGGCGCGCGGAGGTCTTCGCGCGCCGGGACGTCAACGCCCGCGCCCTCGACGAGGGGCCCGAGGGCTGATCACGCCTTGGGCGCGACCTTGCTCAGTCCGTTGATGATGCGGTCCATCGCGTCGCCGCCCGTCGGGTCCGTCAGGTTGGCGAGCATCTTGAGGGTGAACTTCATCAGGACGGGGTGGGTGAGGCCGCGCTGGGCCGCGATCTGCATGACCTTCGGGTTGCCGATGAGCTTCACGAAGGCGCGGCCGAGCGTGTAATAGCCGCCGTAGGTGTCCTTCAGGACGCGCGGGTAGCGCTGGAGGGCGATCTCCCGCTGGGCCGGCGTGGCCCGCGCGTGCGCCTGGACGATGACGTCGGCGGCGATCTGGGCGGACTCCATGGCGTAGGCGATGCCCTCGCCGTTGAAGGGGTTCACCAGGCCGCCGGCGTCGCCGACCAGGAGCAGGCCCTTGGTGTAGTGGGGCTGGCGGTTGAAGGCCATGGGCAGGGCGGCGCCGCGGATCGGGCCGGTCATGTTGTCCGGGGTGTAGCCCCAGTCCTCGGGCATGGACGCGCACCAGGCCTTGAGGATCTCGCGCCAGTCGAGGTCCTTGAAGGAGGCGGAGGTGTTCAGCACGCCCAGGCCGACGTTGGAGGTGCCGTCGCCCATGCCGAAGATCCAGCCGTAGCCGGGCAGCAGGCGGTCCTGGGGGCCGCGGCGGTCCCACAGCTCCAGCCAGGACTCCAGGTAGTCGTCGTCGTGGCGGGGCGAGGTGAAGTACGTGCGGACGGCGACGCCCATCGGGCGGTCCTCGCGGCGGTGCAGGCCCATCGCCAGCGACAGCCGCGTCGAGTTGCCGTCGGCGGCCACGACCAGCGGCGCGTGGAAGGTGACCTCGCGCTTGTCCTCGCCCAGCTTGGCGTGGACGCCGGTGATGCGGCCGGTGCGGTCGTCGACCACGGGGGCGCCGACGTTGCAGCGCTCGTACAGCCGGGCACCGGCCTTCTGGGCCTGCCGGGCGAGCTGCTCGTCGAAGTCGTCGCGCTTGCGGACGAGTCCGTAGTCCGGGAAGGAGGCCAGATCCGGCCAGTCCAGCTGGAGGCGGGAGCCGCCGCCGATGATGCGCAGGCCCTTGTTGCGCAGCCAGCCGGCCTCCTCGGAGATGTCGATGCCCATGGCGACGAGCTGCTTGACCGCGCGCGGGGTCAGCCCGTCGCCGCAGACCTTCTCCCGGGGGAAGGCGGTCTTCTCCAGCAGGAGGACGTCGAGCCCAGCCTTGGCCAGGTGGTACGCGGTCGTGGAGCCGGCTGGCCCCGCGCCCACGACGATCACATCGGCGGTGTTTTCGGAGAGGGGCTCGGTCACGGCGGGATCTCCCCAGAGTTCGAAATCTGCGTGCCGACGGGCACTGGACATGGGCAGTCTATTCAGCGTCACCGATCACCCGGCTGAAGGGCTGCCCAGTGAACCGAGCTGTGCCCGTTGTACGGTTGCGCGTCCCCACCGACGAGGACGCCGTCGCCTGGCACCGGATCTTCGCCGACCCGGACGTCATGGAGTTCCACGGCGGCCGGGCGGCGGAACTGTCCGTCTACGAGGAGCTGACCGCGCGCCAGCGCCGGCACGACGCCGAGCACGGCTTCTGCCTGTGGACCATGGTGGACGAGTCCGGGCGGGTCATCGGCTTCACCGGCGCCCAGCCGTGGCCGGGCGACTGGGGTCCCAAGGGCGAGATCGAGATCGGCTGGCGGCTCGGGCGGGCGCACTGGGGCAAGGGGTACGTCACGGAAGCGGCCCGGCAGACGCTGGAGCGGGTGCGCGGGGCGGGC
This sequence comes from Streptomyces sp. NPDC058985, assembly GCF_042740985.1. NCBI lineage: Bacteria > Bacillati > Actinomycetota > Actinomycetes > Kitasatosporales > Streptomycetaceae > Streptomyces > Streptomyces sp. NPDC058985. The sequence goes on from NZ_JBHYJX010000001.1 coordinate 309,239, forward strand.
GTGGCGGAGGTGGTCGCGATGGTCAACGCGCGCAACGCCCGGTCCATCGCGGTCACGGAACGGCTGGGGATGCGGCTCGCCGAGGTCTTCACGATCCCCGGCTCCGAGAGGCAGGGCCACTGCTACCGCCTTCCCCTCCACAGACCCTCGGAGCGTGACGCAGTGTAATCGACTGTCACAGAAAGCCACTTGGTGCTTCCGGGCGGTGCGCGGCGGAGCTACGCTGCCGGGTACCGCTGGGGGTGACGTCCGTGCGCCTGGTACCCGAGAAACCCGATGTCCACGTACCGCGCCTGGTCGGCCTGATGGCCGTGGACGCGCGGGAGACGGCACGCGCGCGGGGCCTGTCCCTGTACGCGTCGGACCGGCCCGATGTGCGCCTCGCCGTCGTCGACCACGTCGTACGCCAGTTTCCGCAGCCCGGGGCGCGGGTGCCGCGGGAGTCGACGGTGTACGTGTGGTTCGACTTCGGGGAGGGCGAGGGCGGCGGGGGCATCCGCGAGCCGCGGGTGCCGCGGCCGCCGCCGGGCGGGCTCCGGCGGGAGCTGGCCGAGCCCGACGGTGCGCCGGGCGAACCGGGCGGAACACCGCCCGGCCCCGGGCGGCCCTGCTGCGCGGCCCTCAGCTCGCCTTGAAGCCCCGGTGCAGCGCCACCACGCCACCCGTCAGGTTCCGCCACGCCACCTTCGACCAGCCCGCCTCGCCCAGCCGCCGGGCGAGCGCCGGCTGGTCGGGCCAGGCGCGGATCGACTCGGCGAGGTAGACGTACGCGTCCGGGTTGGACGACACCGCGCGGGCCACCGGCGGCAGGGCGCGCATCAGGTACTCGGTGTAGACGGTCCGGAACGGCGTCCAGGTCGGGTGCGAGAACTCGCAGATGACGACCCGGCCGCCGGGCCGCGTCACCCGGTACATCTCGCGCAGCGCCGCGTCCGTGTCCTGCACGTTGCGCAGCCCGAAGGAGATGGTGACGGCGTCGAAGACGTCGTCGGCGAACGGCAGCCGCGTCGCGTCGCCCGCGGTGAACGGCAGCCACGCGTGCCGCTCCTTGCCCACCTGCAGCATGCCGAGGGAGAAGTCGCAGGGGACGACGTACGCGCCGGTGCGGGCGAAGGGCAGCGACGAGGTCGCCGTACCGGCCGCGAGGTCCAGGACCTTCTGCGCGGGGCGGGCGTCGACGGCGTCGGCGACCTCCTTGCGCCACGCCCGGTCCTGGCCGAGCGACAGCACGGCGTTCGTCAGGTCGTACCGTCGCGCGACGTGGTCGAACATCGAGGCGACTTCGTGCGGCTGCTTGTTCAGGCTGGCTCGGGTCACCGGGCCATTGTCGCAGGCGGCCCCGGCCGGCTACGCGCGCCGGTACACCAGACGGCCGCCCACGACGGTCGCCACGCACGTCGAGGCGCCCTCCCGCACGAGCGCGGCCCGGTCGGGCACGTCGAACACCGCGAACCGCGCGGGCTTCCCGGCGCCGAGGCCCGGCAGCAGCACGAGGGGCACCGGGGAGAAGGCGGCGGGCCCGGGCAGCGTGCCCGGGCGCCCCGCCAAGGCGAGTCCCGGCCTGCGCACCGCGTCCAGGGCCGCGCGCCCGCGCAGTTCACCGGCGACCGCGACCGTGCCGTGCGCCAGCATGCGCTGCACGCCACGGCGTGCACTGGCTCCCCGCGCGGACGGGGAGCTGTCGAGGAGGGCCCGCGCGTGCTCGCCGAACAGCGGCTCGGTGCCGAGCCGGTCCGCCTCGCGCGGGTCGGGGTGGTACGCCTGCTCCAGCAGTTCCGGACCGTACGGGTTGAGCAGGCCGGGCGTCAGGATGCCGGGCCACCGCCGCAGCCGCGCGCCCGGGTGGGCGGCGGCCAGCTCCTCGTACGGGCCGACGGCGGCGAGCTGCGCGCCGTCGACCAGGACGGCCACCTCGGGCGAGGCCTCGGCGACGTGGATCGTCGTGGGCACGGTGACCTCAGTTGGGCGCGAGCAGCTTCAGTTCGGGGTGGGCGGTGCCGCCCTCGATGGCCGTGGACGAGATGTGGGAGACCACGCGCTCGTCGACGGGGTCGTCGGCCGGGTCGTCGTGCACGACCAGGTGCTCGTAGGTCGTGGCGCGCTGCGCCGGGACGCGTCCGGCCTTGCGGATCAGGTCGATGATCTCCAGCCGGTTGGAGCGGTGCTTGGCGCCGGCCGACGACACCACGTTCTCCTCCAGCATGATCGACCCGAGGTCGTCGGCGCCGTAGTGCAGGGAGAGCTGGCCGACCTCCTTGCCGGTGGTCAGCCAGGAGCCCTGGATGTGGGCGACGTTGTCCATGAAGAGGCGGGCGATGGCGATCATCCGCAGGTACTCGAAGAGCGTGGCCTGGGTGCGGCCCTTCAAGTGGTTGTTCTCGGGCTGGTAGGTGTACGGGATGAAGGCGCGGAAGCCGCCGGTGCGGTCCTGGACGTCCCGGATCATGCGCAGGTGCTCGATGCGCTCGGCGTTGGTCTCGCCGGTGCCCATCAGCATCGTGGACGTCGACTCCACGCCGAGGCCGTGCGCGATCTCCATGATCTCGAGCCAGCGCTCGCCGGACTCCTTGAGCGGCGCGATGGCCTTGCGGGGGCGCTCGGGGAGCAGTTCGGCACCGGCGCCGGCGAAGGAGTCCAGCCCGGCGGTGTGGATGCGCTGGATCGCCTCCTCCACGGAGACCTTCGAGATCCGCGCCATGTGCTCGACCTCGCTCGCCCCCAGGCTGTGGATGACGAGCTGCGGGAACTCCGCCTTGATGGCCGCGAAGTGCTTCTCGTAGTACTCCACGCCGTAGTCCGGGTGGTGGCCGCCCTGGAACATGATCTGCGTGCCGCCCAGCTCGACGGTCTCCGCGCAGCGGCGCAGGATGTCGTCGAGGTCGCGGCTCCAGCCCTTCTTGGTGTCCTTGGGGGCCGCGTAGAAGGCGCAGAACTTGCACGCCGTGACGCACACGTTCGTGTAGTTGATGTTGCGCTCGATGATGTACGTCGCGATGTGCTCCGTACCCGCGTACCTGCGCCTGCGTACGGCGTCGGCGGCGGCGCCCAGCGCGTGCAGCGGGGCGTCGCGGTAGAGGTCGAGCGCCTCTTCGGGGGTGATCCGCCCACCGGCGGCGGCGCGGTCGAGGATGGGCTGAAGGTCGGCCTTCTCGGTCACCGGCGTCCCTTTCGCAAGGTTCGTAAGGGTTGTGGACGGACGCGACCAGCGTACGCTAGGGAGTTCGGGCGCCCGCGCTCAGGCCGCGTAGGCCCCGGCCAGTACGCCGAGGAACGCGCCCGCGATCAGGAACGGGCCGAACGGGATGGCCGTCTTGCGGCCCGCGCGGCGTGCGACGAGGAGGGCGCCGCCGTAGAACGCGCCGAGCAGGAACCCGGCGAAGGTGCCCAGCATCAGCGTGGGCCAGCCGTACCAGCCGAGGACGGCACCCGCGGTGAGGGCCAGCTTCACGTCGCCGAAGCCCATGCCGGCCGGGTTGATGAGGAACAGGACGAGGTAGCCGGCGCCGAGGGCGAGGGCACCCAGCAGAGCGGTCGTCCACTCCCCCGCGTGCTCGGGCACGAGCGCGGTGAGGCCCAGGAGGGCGACGGCGGCGCCGGCCAGCGGCAGGGTGAGGGGGTCGGGCAGCCGCCGTACCTTCAGGTCGACGGCGGCGAGCAGGACGCCCACGGGCGCGAGCAGCAGCCAGACGGCCAGCTCGGGCCGGGTGCCGGTGGCGGCGGCGAGGACGGCGCAGACGAGCGCGGTGACGAGGGCGAGGGACGCGGCGCGGGGGCCGTAGGAAGGCTCGCCGGCCTCCCGGGAGCCGTCGACCACCTCGCTGGCCTCCCGGGAGCCGTCGACCACCTCGCCGGCCTCCCGAGAGCCGTCGACCACCTCGCCGGCCTCCCGAGAGCCGAAGGGCGTCTCCTCGCCCGCGCACTGCCCGCACCGGGCCCGTCCCAGCCAGCCGCGCACCGGATGCCCCTGGGGACACCGCTCGCGCCACGCCTCCCCCGACGGAGCGGAGAAGCGGTAGGCGGCCCGGGGCAGCAGCGCGCCGGTCGCCGCGCCCCAGAGCGCGGCGACGAGGACGGCCAGGAGGCCGAGGTCCATGCCGATGTCCATCCCGACCACGCCGGTCGCCCGGATCAGCCCGCTGCCGCGACGCCGTCGCGCCAGGTCGGCAGCAGTTCGTCGAGCAGCGCCTCGGTGCGCGGCGGCAGACCGCGCGCCCCGCTGCGGCCGATGAGGTCGGCGGCGAGGGCGCGCAGGCGGTCGGCGTCCTCGGTGGCGTGCGTGGCGCGAAGCAACTCGTGCCACAGGCGCTCGTCGGCCGGGGCGGTGCGCAGCGCGGCGTTCAGCGCCTCGATGGCCTTCTCCGCGCGGCCGCGCTCCAGGTGGAACTCGGAGAGCGCGAGCCCGGTGTCCGCGACCAGCAGCGGCAGCTGGGCGTCGATGATCTCGTGGGTCAGCCAGCGGTAACGGCCCTCGGGACGGTCGGCGAGCAGCGGCCCGCGCACCAGCACCAGCGCGTCGGTGAGCAGCCGGCCGCGCACCTGGCGGCTGTCGACACCGCGGCCCTGCGTGGCCTCGTAGTAGAGGGAGCGCAGGACGTCGAGGTCGGAGACGACGGACTTGGCGAGGGTGAGCCGCCCGGTGGCGTCGGTGCCGAGCCTGGGCGTGCCGTCGGGGTCGGTGCCCAGCCAGGCCCGCAGGCGCTCCAGGAGCGCGTCGCGCACGTCCTCCGTCACGCCGCGCGGCCAGAGCGCGGAGGCCAGCACGCGCGGGTGGACGCCCTCGCGGTGCAGCAGGAGCAGCGCCAGCGCCTCGTGGAGCTGGGCGCTGCGGTCGCCGTCGGGGGCGTCCAGGCCGATGATCTCGTACGACCCGACGAGGCGCGCGTACACCGCGGGCCGCCCCTGCTCGCTGATGTCGACGAGGAACGGCGGCGTGTTGGCCGGTCCACCGGGCCCGCGCTCGGGGTCGGCGTCGGTGAACAGCTCGACCACGGCCCGCTGCTGCGCGGCCGGCAGCAACTGCGCCTCCAGCTCGAGCCCGAGGAGCGGGGCGAGCAGCTTCCCGTCCCCGGTGATCTCCATCTCCCAGGCGGCGCCGGGCAGGTCGGTGCCCTCGGTGCCGACGAGGTAGCCGATGCCGAGGCGGCCTGCGTCGGCGGCGAGTTCGGCGAGCCGCAGGGCGTCCTCGTCGGACGGCTGCGCGGCGAGCAGGACGAGGTGGGGTGCCCAACGCGTGTGCTGGGCGGGCCCGGTACGGCCGGTGAGTACGGAGTCGTGCCCGGCGGCGCCGAGCGCGCCGCGCCGCTGCCGGGTCTCGGCGGACATGGTCTCGAAGAGGTCCTCGAAGCCGTCGAGGTGACGTATCCGGTTGGGTGCGAGCGGGGTGAGGTCGTCCCCGAACCCGACCAGCGTGATGGTCATACGGTCCGACCATCCGTTGGTGGCCAGTTCGGCGGCGACCGACGCGAACACGGCGGCCCGGTCGGCCTCGGCGCCGCTCAGCGAGACGAGGCCGGGCACGGCCTCCAGGTTGAGCAGCAGCCGGGAGTCGTCCATGGTGCCGAGGCTGACGAGGCCCGGGTACGGGGCCGCCGTCTCGGCGTCCTCGTACCGCTCGGCGTCGGCGCGGGCCAGCATCCAGAAGGTCTGGTCCTGCCCGACCTGCCAGGGCGTCGGCGGCTTCCCGGCCGGCTGGGCCAGTTGCAGGTGGAGGTCGCCGTTGCCGCCCATCCAGGCCGCGTAGACGACGGGCAGGGCACGCGACTCGGCGGCGAGCGAGGCGGCAAGCCCGCGCAGCGAACGGTCCAGCAGGCGTACGCCGTCGGGGTCGGCGCCGACCAGCAGCGCGTCCTGCGCGTCCTGGGCGTCGCCGGTCGGGGTGGGCGGCTCCATGCCGCGCCGTCCGCCGACCGCTCCGAGCGCCGAGTGCCACAGCGCCTGCCGGCGCCGGCGGCCGAGGGCGCCGAGCAGACCGGCGGCGAGCAGCGGGGCGGCGAGCAGGGCCTCGGGGAGCCCGAAGGAGCGCCCGGACTCCTCGGCGGCCGGGGTGGCGTGCTGCCCGCCGGTGGCGGGGCCGGGTGCGGGGGTCGCCGGGGTGACGGGCGTCGCGGGGGTGGGCGCGGGCCGCTGCTCGGGAAGGGAGACGTGGGCGTCCCCTCCCCCCTGGGCTCCGCCGCCTCCCTGGGCGTGGTCGCCACCCGTCTGTGCGTAGTCGCTGATTTGCTGCTGCACCTGCTCGGAGACGTTCGGCGCCTCGTCGGGCATCTCGACCAGCTCGCCGCCGCGGGCGTCGCCGGGCATCTCCATGATCCAGCCCGGCCGGATGAGGGACGCCTCGGACAGCTTGGACCCGTCGGGCTGCACGCGGTCCTTGTTGAGCTCGAAGATCTCCTTGTACCGGCGTCCGTCGCCGAGGTGCCGGTCGGCGACCTCCCAGAGGGAGTCGTGGTGACGCCCCTCGGGCGGCTGGATCCGGTAGTACTTCGTGTCGCCGCTCGCGGCCGACGCCCCGCCGTCGGCACGGGCCGCGGCCTGGCCCGCCTGTCCGGCCTGCTCGGCGAGGGCGTTCGCGGTGGAGGCGGCCTGCTCCTGCTGCTGGGCGAAGAGTCCCGGCGTCTGCTGGGCGGCGGCGACGGACGGCTTCTGGTTGCCCTCCAGGCTCTGGCCGAGCTGCGACAGCCCCGGTGTGAGGCTCGCCGCGGTGGCGCCGACGAGCAGCAGGGCGGCGACGAGCTGCCGGGCCAGCAGCTGACTGGGCCCGGATCCCGGCACCCGCCCCGGCACCCCTACACCGGAGAGCGCGGCCTTGACCTCGACCAGCACACAGGCGGTGAACTGGGCCCAGGCGAGCCAGACGATGACGGTGAGGATGCTCAGGAAGGTCTGCACGGTGATCTCGCGCTGGAGCCAGTCGAGGCCGGGCGCCCCGTTGGGCAGCGGCCAGCCGACCGCCACGGCCAGCGCGAGCGGCACCCCGACCACCAGCGCGAGGAGCACGACGAAGGCGAGGAACGCCTTGACGAAGTCCCCGAACGACCGCCGCCGCACGCGCACGGGCTGAGGCGTGCGGTTCCTCGGCGTCGCCGGGGCAGCCGAGGGAGCCGTCGAGCTGCTGGAGGAGCTTGAGGTGCGGCGTCGCGGCATGGGCGGAGTCCTGGGTCGTGGTCGTGGGCGGCGAAGCCCGCTGGGGCGTTTGGTATGAGGGGTGTGCTGAGCCTACAGAGATCTTATGGACTGCCACCGACAGCGTCGAAGGTGCGAGGGAAACGGAAGAGTCAACTTCCGCCCCCTATCACCCTTTCTGTCACCTTCCACCACCCAGCCCTTCACGCCCCCCACACAATCCCCCGAAACCGGTCAGGCCCCCTGCACCGCCCACTGATAGCTTCGTTCCCTGTCGCAACGCCTTACCCAGGGGGAACACCGTGGCCCGCAGAGCCGTCACCATGACCACCGCCGCCGCCTTCACCACGACGGCAGCCCTGCTCCTGACCGCGTGCGGCGGGGGCGAGGGGTCGTCGCCGGAGGACATCAAGGGGGCGGGGGGCGGAAGTCCTTCGGCTTCGGCGTCGGCGTCGGCCGGGGCGGATGTGAAGCGGCCGGATGTGAGCCTGCCCGAGGACCTGAAGCTGGTCTTCGACTTCGAGGAGCCGTCGGACGCGGGGGAGGCAGCGGCGCTTGAGGACGCGGCGAACTACATCCGGGCCCTGGACCACGGCATCGCGCAGCAGGACTCGAACGACCCCGCCTATCAGTTCTACTCGACCGGCGGCGCCGAGAAATACGCCAAGTCGCAGATCGAGGCATGGGTGAAGGACGGCTGGACGGTCACCGGCGAGGACCGTTACTTCAACGCCGCTTTCGAGTCCGTGGGGCAGGGCGAATCGACCCTCGTCACCTTCTGCCGTAATCAGGCGAAGTTCTACAGCAAGAAGGTCAAGACCGGGAAGGTCAACTACACCGAGGAGAACCTGGACAGCTATCAGAAGTTCAGTCTGCTGATGAGCCCGTCCGAGGCGTCGGCTGCCGTGTGGCAGGTACGACAGATCGAGGTCCAGGGACGAGTTGGGGAGTGCAAGGGATGACGACCCCCCGCCGCGTACTGCACTGGTCGTCCGCAGCACTGGCGATCGCCATGGTCGGAGGCCTGTCCCCCGCAGCACATGCCAACGGAACGCCCGGCAACACCACGACCCCTCCGGCCGACGAGAGCCCTGGGGGTGACCGCCAGGGCAGTACTCTGCTGGCCTCCGTCTCCCAGTCCCGTATCCAGGTCACCTATCCCGACGGCCGAACCGGCAGCGGCTCCATGGAGGACCTGACCTCGGTCGACCCCGACTGGGAACCGCCGGTCTGCTGGTACGAACCGGTGTTCACCCCGGAACAGCTGAAGTCGGCCGTCGCGAACCTGAAGAAGAACGGCGGCCTGGGCGCGGTGAACGCCCACGAGTTCTGGACCTCGGGAATCTTCGTGGACCACTACGAAGAGGGCGAGGAGCAGGACAACTTCGACGTCAACTCGTCCAAGAACACCATGGCCAAGGGCTACAAGGACTACAACACCGGCAAGGACGGGATGTTCTGGCGCAGTGTGGTCCGCAAGGGCCACGAACACGACACCAAGGCGTGGGACTGCGGCCGTGTCATGTTCTGGCAGGACGCCGGTACCATCCCGGACGACGAGCACGCGCCCACTCCCGAGACGCTCGCCGCCTACGCCTACGACCAGATCGACGTGCCCAAGACCGAGGTCGAGCTGAAGCCCCAGACGAAGTCCACGGTCAACCTCCCCACCTGGGTCTGGCTGGACAAGGGCACCTTCAAGGACGTCAAGGTCCGCGCCGAGCTGCCGAACACCGGCCTGTGGGCGGAGACGACCGCCAGGCCCGTCGCCCTCCACCTGGAGCCCGGCACGGAGGACGCCGAGACCTTCCCCGCCTCCGGCGACTGCGAGATCAACGCCGACGGCTCCATCGGTACGCCGTACGCGAAGGGCAAGGCCGACGAGACCCCGCCCTGCGGCATCCGCTACCTCCGCGCCTCGGACGGCGAGCCGTACCCGCTCAAGGCGTCGATCACCTGGGACATCTCCTGGCAGGGCACCGGCGGTGCGGCGGGCGACCTGCCGGACGGCACCTTCGAGACCACCCAGGACATGGACGTCCAGGAGATCCAGTCCATCAACCGCTGAAGACGTCCTCGGCCCGCTCGACCGTCAGCGCACGCCGCGCCCAGACTTCGAGCTGGTCGAGGTCATAGCGGGTCGAGCTGGGCATCAGGCCCGCCCTTCGCTGAACAGCTCCTCCGCGCGAGTGACGTGGACGGCCCGCTGGGACCAGACCTTGAGCTGATTCAGGTCCGTGCAGGCGAGCACACGCTCCCGCACGGCGCCGGACACGGGGATGCCCCGCCACTCCAGAATCTCCAGCGTGATCTCGGAACGGTCCTCGGCCCGCCCTTCCTCACGACCCTCCACCCGGCCTTCCTCACGGACCTTCTCGGCCACCGGGTTGTTGAAGAAGTAGCGGATCTCCGACATCAGGTCCCTCCAGAGGTCCTTGGCCCGGGGATCGCCCAGGCACGATTCGATGAGCTGTCCGAACACCGCCGCGCTCTCGCCGTCGACGGTCCGCAGGGCGAAAGCCAACGGTTCCAGTATGGCGGCGGCCCGTGGGCCCCGCCCGTGCGTCATGGCCGACAGCACGGCAAGCGGAACGTCCCTCTCGGCATCCCGCTCACTCGCGATCACCGGCACGTTGTCCGGACCGATCACCAACGGCCGCACCGTCAGCGAGTCCCAGCCGGGCAGCCCGCGCCGGATGGGCTGCGCCGCCCAGCGCGCGGTCGCGCTGCTCTGCGTGATCACGACGAGCACGGGTTCACAGCGGTACTTCGCGTACAGATACGAGAGGTAGTACGGCCAACTGCTCCGCTTCTCCTCGTCCTTCTTCCCCTGCGCCTCGATGACGAGCAGGTACGCCCCGTCATCCGTCTCCACTCGCATCAGTGTGTCCACCCGCCGTTCGACGGGCTCGATCTCCGTGACGTCGGTGTTCAGCACCGCGAAGTCACGCGGTTCGGGGAACGGAACACGCAGGACGTTCTGGAACGCCCGCGTGAGCAGTGCCGGATCCTTCTGGAAGACCCAGTGCAACGCCTCGTGCGACGAGCTGACCATCGGCCCTCCTTCCTGTACTACGCGATCAACGCGCTACGCCGCGACGAGGTCACACCACACGTACTTGCCCCGGTTTCCGTCCCTGGCCAGCGGCTGCCACCCCCACAGGTCGTCGCACGCCCGCACGAGCGCGAGCCCGCGCCCTTCCTCCGCGTCCGCGAGCGCCTCGAAGGCCGTCGGCGGCTCGGGCGGTCCCGGGTCGGCGTCCCACGCCCCGATCCGCAGCACGCCGGCCACCCATCGCACACGCAGCGCGGCGGGGCCCGTGGTGTGCCGTACGGCGTTGGAGACCAGCTCGGTGGCGAGCAGTTCGGCGGTGTCCACGAGGCGGATGAGGCCGTGCATGGTGAGGATCAGACGAAGGGTGCGGCGGCAGACGGTGACGGCACGTAGGTCGTTCGGGATGTACAGGGTGTACTCCCAGGGGGTGGCCGGGTCGACGGGATCGGTTGTGGGCATGGCTGAACTCCGCTCTACACGAGGGACGGTGACCGGTGGCACCGCCGCAGCCGTCACCACCAGGACGGTGCGGTGCACTTCCAGCCGTGGACAGCACAGCGTGTGCGTCGCATCACTGAAGGTAGAGCAAAAATTTTTCCCCATGCAAGCCATTGCCCTAATCTGACCCCGTAAGCGGTACAGCGATGGGCAAGTTGAGGTCCGGAGGGGCACGTGGCGCCAAGGAACCGACCGACGGCGCGCCAGGTACGTCTTGGCACCGAGCTGCGCAGGCTGCGGGAGGCGGCCGGCCTCAAGGCTCGCGAGGTGGCGGGGCTGCTCAGCTCAACCTCAGCGCAAATGAGCCAAGTCGAGGCCGGGTTCGCCGGTGCGAGCGAGGAGCGCGTGCGCCGGCTGGCGGCTCACTACGCCTGCGCGGAGGACGCCCTCGTCGAGGCTTTGGTGACGATGGCCACGGGCCGCTCCACCGGCTGGTGGGACGACTTCCGAGGTGTCCTACCCCCGGTCTTCCTGGACGTCGCCGAGCTGGAACACCACGCGACCTTCCTGCACGAGGTCGTGATCACGCACGTACCCGGCCTCCTTCAGACCCCGGATTACGCCCGCGCCGTCTTCGGCTACATGGTTCCGGAGCTGCCCGACAGCGAACTGACGCCCCGGGTGGAACACCGCATGGGACGCCGTGCGGTGATCGACCGCCACCCGCCCGTTCCATACGAGACCATCGTCCACGAGGCCGCACTGCGCATCCGCGTGGGCGACCGCGCGGTGTCCCGCGCCCAGCTCCGAAGGGTCCTGGACGAGTCGGAGAAGGACCACATCACCGTGCGCGTGGTTCCGTTCGACACCGACCACTTCGCAGGCGCCAGCGCCGCCATGATGCACGTGGGCGGTCCACTCCCCCTCCTGGACACCGTCCTGCGCGACTCCCCCAGCGGCACGGCCTTCCTGGACGCCCAATCCCAACTGGAGCGCTTCCGAACTCTCTTTCGTAAAGTGGGCGAAGCAGCGCTCGACCCCACCCGAACTCGGGACTTCATCCACAAGCTGGCGAAGGAACTGTGAGGCACAGCACATGACCGGACCCATCAACTGGCGGAAGTCCTCGTACTCCGAGGGCGGCGACGGCAACACCTGCGTGGAGATCGCCCCACTACGCAGCCGCCGCGTGGCGATACGCGACTCGAAGAACCCCGCCCACGGCACCCTGACCGTCCCGTTCGCATCCTTCACCGCACTCGTGCGGAGCCTCAAGACGCCGGCCACCTAACCCCCGACAACACGTGCGCTAAGTTCATACGTGCGTTCTGAACGCAACGCATCGCTGGTGTACGGGGGAGAACACGGTGTCGCACAGGCCCACGGACTGGCACGTACTCGACCTGGAGAGCGACCCGACGCCGGGCGATCCGCAACGCATACGCAAACTCGCCGGCACCCTGCACGACTTCGCCGACGACGTGGGCGACGTACTGCGCGATCTCAAGGGCATCGCCAAGGAGGAGGAGATCCTCTCCTGGGCAGGCAAGACCGCGGCCGTGTTCGTGGAGGAGTTCGCGGACGCCCCGAAGAAGCTGCGCAAGCTGAAGAAGTCGTACAACTTGGCGGGCGACGCGCTGACGACGTTCTGGCCCGACCTCCAGGACGCCCAGGACAAGGCCGACAAGGCACTGCGCGACGGCCGCAAGGCACGCGAGGAACTCACCACCGCCCAGACCGCGCTGACCGGCGCGGACGACTGGGTCCGCAGGGCGACCGAGAAGACCGACTCGTACGACCCCGCCAAGAACGGCGGCAAGGACGTCCCCAAGCCGGACGAGGCCGACGTCCGCCGCGCGACCCGGGACGCCCAGCACGCGAAGGCCCGCCAAGCGGCGGCCGAGCGGAACGTCGAGAGTGCCCAGAACGCCCTCGACGCGGCCAAGAAGCTCGCCGGTCAGGCCAAGGGCCTGCGCGAGGAGGCCGCCCGCCGCACGGTGACCAAACTCCAGGAAGCCTCCGACGCCGGCATCCCCAACCGGCACTGGTGGGAGGAGATCGGCGACTGGGTCGCCGACAACTGGGACGAGATCGTCACCATCTGCAAGTGGGTCGTGACGATCGTCGGCATCATCGTGATGATCGTCGGCGGACCGCTGGGGTGGCTGGTCTTCGCGGCGGCGCTCGTCGTGATGGCCGACACGATACGAAAAGTCATCAAGGGCGAGGCCGGGTGGGGTGATCTCCTATGGGCAGCCCTGGACTGCATACCCGCCACGAAGGGCTTCACCAGCCTTGCCAAGCTCGGACAACTGTGGAAAGCGGGAGGGCTGAAGGCGCTGGGCGCCGGAGCAATGAGCGGCATCGGCGGAGGTCTCAAGAATCTCGCAAACGGTGTCCGCGACCTGAAGAATGTCGGCAACAGAGTCCGGGGTGTGAAGGACTGGGTGAAGGGGCTGGGTCGAAAGAGCGTCAAGGACTCTCCTACAGGCACCAGCCGCCCCAAAGACAGCGTCTGCTCCAATGGCACTGACCCCATTGACCTGGCCACCGGTCGAATGTACCTGCCCCAAGCGGACGTGGTACTGCCGGGCGTGCTCCCCCTCGTGTTTCGACGCCGCGTCGAGTCCGGATATCGCCTGGGGCGCTGGTTCGGCCCGTCCTGGTCCTCAACCATCGACCAGCGACTCGAATTCGATGCCGAAGGTGTCGTGTTCATCCACGAAGAAGGCCTGGTCCTCGCCTACCCGATGCCAGGAATCGGAGCATCCGTCCTGCCGGCTCGTGGTCCACAATGGCCGCTCACGCAACACGACGCCACCACCTACACGATCAGCGACCCCAAGACAGGACAGAACCGGCACTTCATCCGCCATGAAGAAGCCGCTCTGCTGCATGAACTGGAAGATCGCAACGGCAATCGCATCACCTTCACCTTCGACGTAGCGGGCGCACCGACTTCGATCACGCACAGCGGTGGATACCAGCTGAAGGTCACTACGGCCGACGAGCGGATCACGGCTCTGCGTCTGGTTGGTGCCGGAACAGAAGGCAGCGATCAGGAGCTGCTCCGCTACGGGTACTCACGCGGCCATCTGACCGCGGTCACCAACTCTTCGGGACGCCCGCTCCGCTTCACGTACGACGCTTCAGGACGAGTCACTTCCTGGAGCGACACAAACGACCGCAGCTACTTCTACTCCTACGACGAAGAACACCGCTGCGTCAGCGAAGGAAGTCCGGATGGCCATCTCGCACTCCGCCTGACCTACGACGGCATCGACGAAGCCACAGGTCATCGGGTCACCACCGCAACCACGGGAGAGGGCCACACGCGTCGGTACCTGGTCAACCGGGCGCATCAGGTCGTCGCCGAGATCGATCCACTGGGCGGCGTCACGCGATACGAACGCGATCGCAACCATCGCCTGCTGTCGAGGACCGACCCCCTCGGCCACGCGACCCGCTTCGCGTATGACGCGGACGGAAACCTCAATGCCATCACCCAGCCGGACGGACATCAGCTCACCGCGGTCTACAACGAGCTGGGACAGCCGACACAGGTGACCAACCCCGACGGCGGCACGTGGCATCAGACGTATGACGACCGGGGCAACCGCACCACTGTGACAACACCGAGCGGAGCCGTCTCCCGCTTCACCTATGACGCCGCCGGCCACCTGTCGTCAGCGACCAACGCACTCGGTCACACCACGACGTTTCGATCGAACTCCGCCGGGCTCCCCTTGACGGTCACTTCCCCGTCGGGCCACAGCACCCGCTATGAACGGAACGCCTTCGGGCGTGTCGTCGAGATCACGGACCCCCTCGAATCGGTCACTCAGTTGCAGTGGAGCGTGGAGGGCCAATTGGTCCGGCGCACCTCAGCCGACAGTACGACGGAATCGTGGACGTACGACGGTGAGGGCAACTGCACCGGCTACACGGATGCCACGGGAGCCGTCACCACTTTCGAGTACACGCATTTCGATCAGCTGGCCGCTCGCACAGGCCCGGACGGAGTGCGCTACGCGTTCTCCCACGATGCCGAGATGCGGCTCACGCGTGTCACCAATCCCCTGGGTGATGTCTGGAGCTATCAGTACGACGCTGCAGGACGCCTCACTACCGAGAGCGACTTCGACGGCCGCACTCTCTCCTACACCCACGATGCCGCCGGACGACTGAGCAGCCGAACGAACGCGCTGGGGCAAGTCGTGCGCTATGAGCGCAACTCCCTGGGCCAGATGACCAGAAAGGACGCGGACGGAAGCATCACCACTTTCGAGTACGCGGCCTCCGGTGATCTGGTACATGCCATCGGTCCGGACGCGGCCATCTCAGTGGACATCGACGAGGAGGGCCTGCGCCAATCCGAGACGGTCAACGACCGCACCATCGTCTACGCGTACGACGCGGTAGGCCGCCGAGTCCGCCGCAGCACTCCGACAGGCGCCACCAGTACATGGTCCTACGACGCGTCGGGCCGGCCGGTCGACCGGATCGCGTCCGGGCAGGGGGTCACATATGAGCGTGACCCCATCGGCAGGGAGATCGTGCGCCGAGTGGGCGACAACGTCACCCTGACGAGCGCCTTCGACTCCATGGGCCGGCTGACCCGGCAGGACCTGTTGGGCTCGGACTCCTCGGTCCTCCGAGGCCGAGCTTTCACATACCGCGAAGACGGCCTCCTCACCGGCATCGACGACGAGACGGGTGACACGCGCCGTTTCGATCTGGATGTCGTTGGCCGCGTGACGTCTGTCCGCGCGCGAGGGTGGACGGAGACGTACGCCTACGACGAGGCCGGCAACCAGACGGAGGCCTCGTGGCCCAGCACGCACACGGGGTACGAGGCGACCGGGGTGCGCGCGTATGGCGGCACCCGTATCCGGCGTGCGGGGCGGGTTCGCTACCAACACGATGCCCAGGGCCGTGTCATCAAACGATGGAAGCGCCACCTGTCGGGCACATCCGAGACTTGGAAGTACACCTGGGACGCCGAGGACCGCCTCACGGCCGTGACGCAGCCCGACGGCACCCGATGGCACTATCAGTACGACCCACTCGGCCGCCGCACGGCCAAGCAGCGTCTCGCCGCCGACAGCGAGTCCGTGGTGCAGCAGATCGTCTTCACGTGGGACGGCCACACCCTGTGCGAGCAGGTGTCATCGGCACAGGACCAGAGCCACCTCGTGATTCTCACCTGGGATCACGACGGCCAACGCCCCATCACACAGGCAGAGCGCGTCCTCACCGCTTCCTCGGAAACCCCGCACTCCTCTGGTCCGACGCAAGAAACCGTCGACGAGCGCTTCTTCGCGATAGTCACCGATCTGGTGGGCATGCCGACCGAGCTGGTCGACCAAGAGGGAGCCATCGTCGGGCACGCACGCTCGACACTTTGGGGCACCACCACCTGGAACCACGGCGGGACGGCCCACACTCCACTCCGCTTTCCCGGCCAGTACTACGACGAGGAATCGGGCCTCCATCACAATTACTTCCGGACCTACGACCCCGAGACCGCCCGGTATCTGACCCCCGACCCCTTGGGGCTCGCCCCAGCTCCGAACCCTGTCAGCTACGTTCACAACCCTCACATCTGGACCGACCCACTGGGCCTCACGCCGGGTTGCGGGGAACCGGTAGGACGCTCCCTCGACGAGGCGAAGGCACAAGCTCTGAGCGATGCCGGAATTCCTCACGGTGCGGAACCACTTGAAGTGAGTACGCACGTACCGGCAACAACCCCGGAGTGGCAAGGGTCCAAACAGTTGATGACAGATGACTACAAGCCGATCACTTACCGGGAAGAAGTCTACGAGCATCCCAATGGTCAGGATCTCGTGGTATTCCAGGATCACTGGTTCGGCCATCAGAAGCCTGGCGAACCCGGCTACCAAGGACCGCACGTCCATGTGCGCCCCTTCGAGGACACCAGAAATGGCCAGATTCCGGGATGCGAGGAACACTACTACTATGACCGTTGACACCTTCCTCACGAATACCGAGAAGATCCTGCAGCTATACGGAAAGGTTCCAGAAGTACGCGAGACCAGGCTACGGTCGATCAACCTGAACTGGCGTGGACCCACCGTAACTCTGCGAATCGACCTTCCGGGATTCCCCCAGAACGCACCTCAAGAATGGACCGATGCCGGACTGGACGCTGTCCAGTGCCAGCTTCAATTCCTTGCGGTACAAAACTTGTCCCTCCTTAGCTGGGAACCACCGACCACCACGATCATCGAAGCTGAAAACCTGACAGAACACCATCGAATTCGAGTTCGCGCTCAGGGAGATGGGATGGAAGCTTCATTCACCTGCAGCGACTCCGTACTTGTCGGCCATTTGAGCGCCTACCGCATCCAAGCTGACGGCTCGGACAGCGGGCCTCATCTGTACGTGAGTAAGATCGACGCCCGCCGTCACACATCACTCCCCCGAACTGACGAGAAGACTTTCTATGAGCGTCTCTGACTGGCACCGCTTCCTCGACGACCGCGGCGAGCTGGGTGACTTGTACGACAGCCTTCCCGCACTGGATCTTTGCGACCTCTTCTACGTTCACTTTGATGAACGCGACATCTCTGCGACCCTGGGCTTCACCACGAGCGTGCCACCCTCCAATATGCCCTCGGAGTGGATTGAGAAAGAATTCAACACCACTGAGTTCTACCTGGTTTGCTCCAATATGACCGAAACAAGAGTCTCCGGCTGGGGATCTGTTCAGGCGAAGCAGGTGAAACTAGCTGCGGATGACAGGGGCGTCCGCGTCACGATCGGAACTCCGGGAGCAGGAATCGATTTCCGGGCGTCAGCTCTGTCCGTAACCAAAACACGCGCTTACAAGGCGACGAGTTCTCTCTGATTCACCAGCAGCCGTCCAGCCCACGCGACCCGATGGAGCCAGCACCCGTGGACGTCACCCCTGTCGGAGTTTCCCTGTCCGTTCCCGAATCGTGGTGGGAGTTCGACATCCGGCCCGAAGGGCGAGAGGCGACGATCCGCACGCTGGTGGACGAACGCGTCCGGGAGACGCCGGAACTGGCGCCGTATCGCGCCGAGGCGAGCGCCATGCTGCGGAAGATGGCGAAAGAGGCCCACGACTCCGGCGCGGTCTACCTGGGCTGCATGGCCGAGAACTTCGACGGCGTCCCGCTCTCCGCGACCGTCACCGTGTCCATCCTCGGTGCGAAGAACCAGCAGGGTGTGGCCCTCTCCACCGACCCCCGCGCCATCGCCGAAAGCCTGCGCACCATCACCCCCCGCCGCGAGGGTGACGCCTGGCGCAAGGTGACGACCGTCGAGATTCCGGACGTGGGTCCGGCGGCCCGGACGTACGGTGTCGAGGACGTGCCCGTGGCGCAGGGCGACAGTCGTACCCTGCCTATGGTGCTGACGCAGACGTACATCCCGGTGCCGGGAACCACCGACCAGGTCGTCCTCGTCTCCGGAGCCAGCCCGGTGCTGGATCTCGCCGAGGCGTTCCACGACGTCTTCGACGCTGTGACCGGCACGTTCCGGTTCGTCTGACCCGACCGCAGAGGGGACTTCGCGCATGGCCAAGAGTGACCTCGCACTGCCGTTGACCGAGCTGGAGGACTACGGGCGCCGACTGCGGTCGCTCAAGACGCGGCTCAACCACACCAAGAGGCTCTTCGAGTCGTACAAGGACGACATCGGCGACGGCAGCGTCAACGACGCCCTCGGGGACTTCGAGTCCAACTGGGAGGACGGCCGTGAGGACATCACCCAGCAGCTCGACGCGCTGGGCGACATGTCGGACGCGGTGGTCCGCGAGTTCAAGAAGCTCGATGACGAGCTGACCAAGCAGGTCAACAAGGCCGTGAAGACGGAGGACAAGCGGGGCGGGAAGGGCGGCGGCAAGTAGGCCGCCGGGGCGTCACATGTGGAGGGTCCGGGCGATGGCGTCCACGACGGCCTCCAGCGGTTCGTCCAGCACTGGTTCCGTCCAGGACGCCAGCAGGGTGACGGCGGCGTCCGTCGTCGGCGGGCGGACTCCGTAGAACAGGGTGCGGACCACGGGGCGTGGTCCGAGGAGGCGCTTCTTCTCCTCGATCAGGTTCTGCCGGATGCGGACCGCGTCGCCCAGCGGCAGCCGGAGTTCGCGGACGTCCGGCTCGCCGAAGTCGCGCGCCGACATGTGCTCCGTGAGCAACCCGAGGGTGACCTCGGGGAAGGTGCCGTCCGGATGGATCCTGCTGCCTGGCCCAGTAGTCGAGGGTGATCGCCCCGGCGACGGGGAAGGGAACCCAGTCCTCCGAGCACTCCAGGCCGAGGTTCGACAGGTCGTCGGCGGTCATGTCGGCGGTCACTCCGTCCAGGTCGGCGAACCGTGGCTCCTCGGGCAGAGGCTGCGGACATCTACGGTCTCCCCCGCATCGCCCTGGCAATGACGAGGGCCCAGCCCATCATGGCCGCGAACGACAGCGCCAGCGCCCACCAGAACGCCCCAGGTGCGGCGTTGCTCAGCCAGGCGCCGAATTCCGAGGCGACCTCCGCGTCCTCCCGCTCAGGAGCAGCCGCCAGTAGCGGCACCACCGCTGTGCCCGCGAGTGCCGCCGCAACCGCCGCCCACAGCCAGACCAGGGGACCGGCACCACGAGCGCGTCCGGCCCACGCGAGGACGATGCCTGCCAAGCCGGTCGGGGCCAGGACCGCCATGCTGAGCAGGAACCCGTACGCGCCCCCGGGCCACGCCCTTGCGCACGAGATCATGACGCCCTGGAGCAGCCCTGCGGCCAGGGCGACTCCCACAAGCCAGACGGTGAAAGCCCCGGCCAGCAGCCAGAGCGCGCGTGCGGCAAACCGTTCCGACTCCGTCCGTTCCTCTACTCGCGCCATGTCAGCGAACCGGCGACCGCGTCGAACAGCTCCACCATGGCGTCGGCGATCGGGTCGAGCGGTGTGGAGAAGGACAGCAGAAGAAGCGCCGGGGAGCGGGGAATCGGTACGTAGTAGTCGGCAGACGTGACGGGCAACTCGTTTCCCTGGGGATCGTCCGGTTCGGGTTCCGTGCGCACGCGGGTCCGGACGATGTCTCCTGTCGGCTGCTCCAGGATGCTCACCTCCTGGCCGAGCGGGCCGGAAGCGGCGAGGCTCACCGCCAGCTCTCTGGCAGTGAGCGCGTCCTGCCCCGGTGGCACGAAGGTCACCACGAGAGAGGCCGGGACCGGGACCGGGCCCGCCATCTCCAAGCTCAGGTAGAACTCGATGCCGCCGTTGCGATAGGACTTCCGGGCGCGTTTCAGCAGGTCGCGGCGGATCTGTCGCTTGAGGTGGGGGGCATCGTCCACGCCCTTGAACTGTCGCTCAACCAGGGCGTCGACGGAGGCCTCAAGTTCCTCGGGGTCGAGTGGGACCCTGAACCACCCCTCGGGCAGCGTCAGGGCGTAGTCACTCGGCGGTTCCGCCACGTCCGGCCGAGTGTGGCCCTGCACGCCATCGGGCGTCGAGTCGTCACTCATTCGGTGTTCTCCCGCTCGGTCGCCGCCGTCACCGTGAGCGTCTCCGCGGCGTGGTCGGCCATGGTCTCCACCGGCTCGTCCAGTGCCGCCGAGCGCCAGGACACCCGCATCACCACGGCCTGGTCCGTGATCTCGGGGCGGACGGCGTACGTCAGAGTGTGCAGCACCCGCCGCGGTCCGAGCCGGAGCAGACGCTCTCCGCGGACGTTCTGCCGGATGCGGACACCGGGTCCCGCCGCGGTCTGCACGTCCCGCAGATCCGGTTCACCGAAATGGCGGTACGACAGCGCTTGCGTGAGATGCTCCAGGGACAGCTCAGGCATGGCCTCGCTCGGCTTCCACACCTCGGTCTCGAGCCAGGCGACCGATGCGCTGAAACCGGCCAGGAACAAGGCCAGGGCGAACTGCGGCGCCCGTTCGCGGCTGTCCTCCGCGCGCCCCCGCAGATCCCGGACGAGCGCCTCGGGCATCGCCTCCTCCCCTTCCGCGGCGTACCGCTCGGCGATCTGCCCTGCCGTCGTCACCGCCCAGGAGCCCAGGTCGACGGCCGGAGACAACGGCAACTCGATCCAGTCGGGTGTCAGCTCGATCTCTACTGCGATATCGCTCATGTCACTACTTTCCGACGCCGGCCCTACTTGAGATCGTCATACCAGTGCCCCCACGAGTTCCCGGGTCCGACGGCCATGCTGGTCGCCGTGGAACCGGCCCATACCGCGGTCTGACCTGCCGTGTTCAGCATGGCCGACCGGACCTCCGGATTCTGGAAGCCCGCACTGCCCAGGTCTTTGAGGCCTTTGAGGCTGTCGACGACGTTGGCGTCGCCCAGCGATCGCGCGTCGACCTTGAACCCGCCTTTGAGTACCCCGGCCAGGTCCTTGCCCATGCCGGCCGGGCTGAAGCCCGCCCCGATGTTCTTCAGTCCTGGCCACCCCTTCTTCGGAATGGCGTCGATCAAGGCCTGTTTGCCCGGTCCGAGCAGAGCCCCGGGCGCCTTCTTGTTCGCGAACCGGAGCGCTGCACGGGCCGGGTAACGAGCCCCTGCCTTGGCGGCTGCCTTGACGCCCTGCTGAAACAGCCTGGAATGGGCCAGGGCCTTGGTTCCGTTGATGCCCGCCTTGGCCCCCAGAGCAGCGGCCCGGCCGACGCCCACCGTCGCGAGCCCGACGACGTCGAGCGCCACGTCGGCCCAGCTTCCCTCCCCCATGGCGAGTTTGGTGATGTTGGAGAGCAACGAGATCACGGTAGCCACGGTCGCGAGCACCGCCAGCACCTGCCCGAGAACGGGGACCCAGGAGAGCAACAGTGCCGCCACCCCCAGCCAGGAGGCCGCCTGGCCCGCCCAGTAGGAGATCTCGTTGACGACCTCCTTGAACTTGTCCCAGAAGCCGTCCTTCAGACCGTCGTTGTCGATCGCGTACTCGATCGCCTCCGCCGCGGCCGTGGCGGCGCCGTCACGAACGGCCTTGGCGCCATCAAGCGCACGCTTGGCCGCACGGACCGCTCCCTCGGCGGCTTCTTTGGCGTCCTCCTTCTTGCCCTTGTCCGTCTCCGAGAGGTCGCCTTCGAGCGCCTTGTCCGCGCTCCGCCGGTCCGAGTCCGCATCCTCGGCATCCGCCAGCGCCTTGTCGGCCGCCTGCTGGGCCCGGTGCAGCTCCGAGGCGTACTCCTTGCTGCACACGCCCTCCCGGACTTCGGTGCCCAGGGCGTCAGCTGCGGCGTCGTAGCGCTTGAAGGCCTTCCGCAGCCTGCCCTCGGCGCCCTCCGCCGCCTCACGGAACTCTGTGGCGGCCTTGCTCTGCCAGTTCTCGACACTGGACAGCGCCTTGATGCTGTCGGCCTGCTTCTGGATCGACTCCGCCGTGCTGCGGAGCTTCTTTCCGAGCGCCGCCACCTCGTAGGGATCGCCCGGTACCGGATCGGACGACTCTCCCAGCACCTCCCACCGGTGCGCCGCGGGGCGCGCGCTCACTTGCCTCCCCGCTTTCCGGCGTGCTTGGCATCCACCTCGCGGAGGGCCTTCGCCAGTTCGCTGTCGATGGTCTCGTATGCCTCCGCGGCGGCGGAAGTGATCCCGGCCAGCGCCTTCACCTCTTCGGCGAGCTTCTCCCGGTGGATCTTCCAGTTGCTGCCGAAGGACGACAGGGCATCGATCACCTTCTCACTGCCGAGCACGGACACTCCCAACCCGGCCGCGGGGTCGGCGCTCTTGGTGAACGTGCGGTGGATCTTGTTCAGCTCCCGGGCGCACTCCGCTATGCGGTCGATGTCCGCCTGCTGGTCGCTCACGGTTGTCTTCCTTACGCTCTCAGCGGTTCACCGGTTGGACCTCCCGCACCGTCACGTCCCGCGTCGCGCCGAACGTGCCGTTCGGGGAGGTCGTCGCCCTGGCCCGTGGTGCTGGTCACCCCACCTCGTTCTCCGCCACCGCCTGCCCGTGGACCACCACGTCGCCGCCGTAGAACATGCCGGTGAAGACCGGGGAGTACGTGAGCTGGACCTCGACCTCGACCTGGGCCGCGTCGGCCGTGACGCAGTGGGTCGCGGCGATGTCCGCGCCGGTCATGTCCATCTCCGCGGCGAAGGTCTTGACGCGGGCGTCGCAGTTCTCGTAGTTGATGGGGGCGGGGCCGCCGACGTCGT
This sequence comes from Streptomyces sp. NPDC058985, assembly GCF_042740985.1. NCBI lineage: Bacteria > Bacillati > Actinomycetota > Actinomycetes > Kitasatosporales > Streptomycetaceae > Streptomyces > Streptomyces sp. NPDC058985. The sequence continues at coordinate 331,988 of NZ_JBHYJX010000001.1, forward strand.
CGTAGAGGGCCTCGCGGTCGATGTCCTGGGCGGCGTAGCGCGCGGCCTGTTCGGCGATGTCCGCGGCGCGTTCGCGCTTCGAGATGGACATGCCGCCGTCGATGACGAAGGCGGAGAGGGAGAGGAAGACCAGGGCGAAGATGATGACCGCGCCGGCGCCCGAGCCGCGGTCGTCCAGGTGGGCGCGCCGGTGCGCCGTCCATTCCGCGAGCCATTCGCGTACGGGAGATCTCACGCGGTCCTCCGGTACGGGTCCAGCGGGGAGCTGAAGGTCGCCGACAGGGTGGTCGGGACGTTCAGGCCGATCGAGGCCAGGCCGCGTACCTCGCAGCTCACCTCGACCGTGAAGAGGGTGTCCGGCTCGAAGCCCGCGCTCTTCTGGACGACCGAGACGGGGCCGGAGCAGACGTCCGTGAGGTTGGACTCCGCAGCCTTCCTCGCCTCCGCGATCGCCGTGCCGTGGTCCTTCTGGATCGAGCCCGCGCGGGCGGCGTCCCGCGCCGCGCCGTCGAGCGCGCCCCGGCCTTCGACCAGCTGGCCGAAGGCCACCAGGACCAGGATGAAGAGGATCATCACCGGGGCGAGGATGACCACCTCGATGGTGGACAGGCCCTCGTCCGTCCCTGGCCGACGGCGGCTCTTCGTGATGCGGGAGAGGTTCATCTAGTTCTCCCCCTCCTGCACGAAGCGCTCCACCGGGCCCACCGACTGCGCGTGCACCGTCAGGTCCAGGCCCGGGAACACCGTCGGGATGCGCGCCGTGATCTCCACACCCACCGTGTCCTGTTCCGGCTGGAGCAGCTTCACGTCCGGGGACAGGACCAGCTGCGGGCCGAGTTGGCGGATGTAGCTGTCGACGACGTCCTGGGCCTCGCCGCGCCAGCCGCCGGGCTGGGCGTCGGCCGTCGCACGGGCCTTGCGCGCGCCCGCCTGGGCCGCCGCCTGCGCCACGTGGTCGGCGAAGAAGTACAGCCCGAACTGCACCGTCGCGAAGATCATGAAGAACAGCACCGGCGTGAGCAGCACGAACTCGATCGCGGTCATGCCGGAGTCGTCGCCACGGGTGGCCGCGGCCTTGCGCGCGGTCGCCACACTGCGGCGCACCCGCTCGCGTACGCCGCCCAGCACCCCTCCCAGGGTGCCTGCGAGCACGCCGCGTACGGCGTACGGCATCCCGGCTCTCCCCGTCTGTCCCGTCACATCGTCCCCGTCAGCGCCGTACGTCGGCCGGTCAGCAGGTCTTGCCCGCGTCCGCGCCCTTGATGCAGTCGCCGACCTTGTTGGCGCCGTCGCTGAGCGCGGCGTTGATGATGGCGGCCACCACGCCGACGATCGCGACGACGACCGCGGAGATGATGACCCACTCGACCGCGGACGCGCCGCGGTCCAGCTCGCCGGAGCGGGCGCGGTCCACACGGGCCCGCAGGAAGGTGATCAGGAAGTCCACGGGCACGATGCCCGTCGTGCCGGTGCGGAAGTTCCGTCCGTTCATGGTGAGTTCTGTCCTCTCGTGTCAGTTCTGGGGCGAAGCGGCCCGGAGCGGCCCGGAGCGGCCTGCGGTTGGCGTCACTGGCGTCACACCTGGAACACCCGCATCGCCGCGGGATAGATCAGGAACACCAGGAACCCGGCGCACAGCAGGAGCTGCGCCACGAGCATCGACTGGGACTTCTCGCCCGCGCTGCCCTCGATCTCGGACAGTTCGCGGTGGCGCATGGTCTCCGCGCGGGAGGCCAGGGACTCCCGGACCTTCGCGCCGTCGTCCGCCACCAGGGCGAGCGAGGCGGAGAGGTCCTTGAGTTCCTCGACTCCCAGGTCCTCGCCGAGCTGGCCCAGCGCCTGCCACTGGCTGATGCCGGTGATGCGGGCGTCGGCCAGGGCGTTGCGGATGCGGTGGGTCGCCCAGCCGTCCGACACCTCCGCCGCCGCCATCAGGGCCTCGGGCAGACCGCGTCCGCCGGCCAGGCTCATGGAGACCAGGTCCAGGTAGGCGCCGATGACGCGCCGCAGGTCACGGCGCTTCTCCGCGGCGTCCCTGCGGACCTCCAGGTCGGGGAGGAAGAAGAAGAGCGCCGCGCAGAGCAGGGCCAGCCAGACCGGGATGATGGGGCTGTCGCCGAAGCCCAGCGTCCATACGATCGCGAAGAGGAACGGCCCGAAGAACAGACCGCCCGCCGCCAGCAGCGCCTTCGTCGCCAGGAACTTCTCCCAGCTGCGGTCCAGCACCGCCAGGTCCGCGCGCAGCGAGCGCTGCTCCCAGCCCTGCTGGAGGTACAGCTCGGCGACGCGCGCGCCGACCTGGGCCCGCAGCGAGCCGAGGCGGCTGGTGTCCTGCGGCGCCCGCGAGGACCCGTACGCCGCCCCGCGCGCCCGCATCGCGTCGATCCGGGCGACCTGCTGGATCGGGCTGCGCCTGCTCGGCATCAGCGCACGGACCAGGGCGTAGATGCCCAGGCCGATGACGGCGCCGACCAGGACCGGCATGGTCAGGTTCATCGTCGTACCCCCTCGTCCCCAGACGCCTGCGACGGCTGTGCCGGTTGCGGCAGTCGCTGCGCGGGCTGACCCGGCTGGCCCGGCTGTCCCGGCAGACCGGAGTTGCCCTGCTGACCGGGGGTGCGCGGGCGCACGAACTGCACATCCGAGCCGTCCCGGACCAGGAAGCGCTCCGGCGTCTCGATGGTCGACAGCTTGCGCAGCCACCAGAAGCCCAGCGCGAACAGCCCGCACACGCAGGCCAGCACGAGCTGGCCGACGGGCGATCCGTACGGCTCGACGAAGTCGCGGTTGAAGACGGACAGGCCGAGGACGAACAGCACCGACACCGCGACGACGATCTGCACCGAACGGCGGGTCGACGCGCGCTGCGCCATCACGCGCTGGCGCATGTCGACCTCCTCGCGGGCCGACTTGGCGAGTGCGCCGAGGACCTGCCGCAGACCGGGGCCGCGCAGCCGGGCGTTGAGGATCAGCGCGGCGACGATGATGTCGGCGGACGCGTCGTTGATCTCGTCGGCCAGGTGCTGGAGCGCGTCGGGCAGCGGGGTGCGCGAGCGCAGCCGGTCGACGAGGGCGTCCAGATGGGGGCGGAGTACGGGCGCGGCGGCGCGGGCGGAGGCCGGGATGGCCTGCTCCAGGCCGACGGCGCCCGCGATGGTGTCGCGCAGCGACTCGGTCCAGGAGGCGAGCGCCTCCACCCGCTTCATGGCGGCGCGTTCCTCGGCGGCGCCGCCGAAGAGGCGGTCCCAGAAGAAGACGAGGACGCCGGCCGCGATGCCCAGCACCGCCCAGCGGGTGAGCAGCAGGACGACGAGGCCGACGATGGCCGCGAGGGAACCGCGCCGGCCCGCCCAGCGGATGAGTTCGTTGGCCCGCTCGCTCGCCTGCCGCTTCTCGTGCTCGGGCTTGACGGGCAGTCCGCGTACGGCGACGAGGAACAGGGCGAGGCCGCCGCCGACGGCGACTCCGCAGCCGATCGAGTAGAGGACCGTGGTGGAGAACAGGCCGCCCATGGAGCCGAGCGAGTCGAGGGCCGCGAGGGTGTTCATCTCCATCTCCGCGTCACCCCCACGTTCCGTTGGGCCGGTAGCCGTAGGCGATGAGTTCCTCCAGGCAGGCTATGGGTGCGTGCGGTACGACCTGGCCGTCGGGCGCCTCCGCGAACACCTCGCTGGACAGCACGCGGCCGTCGACGCCGTTCACCTCGCGGACCGAGGTGACCACACGCTGGAGGCGGCCGCCGCTCTGGAAGTTGTTGCGCCGCTGGATGAAGACGACGAAGTTCACCGCGCCGGCCACCAGCATCTGGCTGGCCTCGATCGGCAGCCGCTCCGACGCCTGGAGGGCGTACGTGGAGATGCGGTTGAAGACCTCGTGCGAGCTGTTGGCGTGGATCGTGGAGAGCGAGCCGTCGTTGCCCTGCGACATCGCGTTGAGCATGGTCACGATCTCGTCGCCGAGCACCTCGCCGACGATGACGCGGGAGGGGTTCATACGGAGGCTGCGGCGGACCAGCTCCGCCATGCTGATGGTGCCCTGGCCCTCGGAGTTGGGCAGCCGCTCCTCGAACGCGACCACGTTGGGGTGCAGGTCGGGGAAGGTGTCGAGGCCGAGTTCCAGCGCACGCTCCACCGTGATCAGCCGCTCGTGCGGCGGGATCTCGTTGGCGAGGGCGCGCAGGAGCGTCGTCTTCCCGGCGTTGGTCGCGCCCGCGATCATGATGTTCTTGCGGGCGCGGACCGCGCAGGCCAGGAAGTGGCCCAGCTCGGGGGCGAGGGTGCCGTTGCCGACCAGGTCGGAGATGAAGACCTTGCCCATGCGGGCGCGGCGGATGGAGAGCGCGGGGCGCCGGGCGACGTCCATGACCGCCGACAGACGCGAACCGTCGGGCAGCCGCAGGTCGAGCTGCGGGTTGGCGGAGTCGAAGGGGCGGGACGACAGGCCTGAGTAGGCGCCGAGGATCTGGATCAGCTCGATGAGTTCCTCGTCGGTCTCGGCGACCGGCTCGCCGCGCGTCTCACGTCCGTCGGAGTAGCCGACGAAGACGTGGTCGCAGCCGTTGATGTCGATGTTCTCGACCTCGGGGTCGTCGAGCAGCGGCTGGAGCCGCCCCACGCCGAACAGCGCGGCGTGCACGGCGGCGGCGTAAGCCTCCTCCGTCTCCGCGTCCAGCGGCGTACGCCCGGCGTTGATCTCGGCGCGGGCGTACTCCTCCAGGATCTGGGCTATGACCGCGCGCGCGTAGTGCCGTTCGTCCTCGGTGGACATCGGCGTGACGCCGCCGACCTGGTCCTGGCGGCGCTGCTCGGCGATGCGGTCGCCGGCGTCCTGCCGGAACCGCTTGACCAACGAGTGGTCGACAGCGGTCATCGGCCGGCCCCCGCGTGGCCGGGCATGCCGGTGCCGGCGGGTCCGTTGTGGCCGGCGGGGTTGTGGCCCGTGGGTCCGGCGGGTCCGGTGGGCATCGACCAGGCGGCGCCGAACTGCTGGTACAGGTCCGACGTGACCTTGCGGGCCGAGCGGATGAGCAGCGACTTCTCCAGCCGCCCGCGCCTGCGCCCGGCCAACTGGTCGGCGCCCGCCGGGTCGTCGGCGATCGTGCCGACCACGCGGGCGCCGGTCTGGGCGTGCACCAGCATGTCGTTGACCTGGCCGGACAGCTTGGCGGCGTTGTTCGTGTCGGCGACGAGGACGACACCGATCAGCGGCATCCCGGCGTTCGCGGCGCCGCGCGGGCCGCCGTGCAGCTTGTTGGACAGGGCGGCGGCGCGGTCGCGCACGCGGGCGATGGCCTCCGGCTCGGTGCGGGAGACGAGAAGGACGAGCGCGGCATGCGGGAACAGCTCCGCCACGGGGGTGTCGCCGCTGACGCGGCCGCAGTCGGCGATGACGTCGGCGGGCGCGTTCGGGGAGTCGGCGAGGGAGGCGAAGGCCCGGCCGAGGGTGGGCCACAGGCCCGCGAGCCCGGCGGCCTGCTCGGAGATGCCGAGCCCGACGAGGACTTCGAGGCCGCCGCTGAGGGGCTGTACGTGGTCCCAGAGCTGGTCGGGTACGAGGCCGCGGCGCGCGGTGGCGGCGATCGAGAGCATGCCGGTGTTCGGGTTCAGCGGACCGCCGTGCGCGGCGGCGGACCGGTACACCAGGTCACCGCCGGCCGGGTCGGTCTCGGCCACCAGGACACGGCGCGGCCAGACCGCCGCGAGGGCGACGGCCGCGGTGGTGACGCCGGGGGAACCCTTGTCGGCGGCCAGTGCGATGAGGGCCATGGCTTCTTCGGTCGCCTTCTAGTTGCCGGGAACGCGTACGAGGGCGACCTCGCCGGCAGAGGAGGCCGACGCGAGAGCGGCCGCGTCGCCTTCGTCGACGAGGAGGGTGATGGACTTGCTGCCGGTGCTCACGGTGGCGTCACTGTCCCCCTTGACGTTCTCCACCGAGGCGTTCGCGATGAGACCGTTGTCTGAAGAGGACGACGTGGAGTCCTTGTCGGTCGAGTCCGAGCCGCTGGAGCCACTCGTACCGACCCTGTATGCGGCGACCTGGTCGCCGTTCTTGATGTCCGCGTAGTACTGGCCCTCCTTGAGGGCCAGGCCGACGGATGCCTTGCCGTCGGGGACCTTGGGCTCCTTGGCGAACATCTCACCGACGGGGAGAGTGCCTCCAGGGATCATGGTCACTGTCTTGTAGCCCTTGATGGCCTTGAGCTGTGATTCCTTGATGTAGTTGATGTCGGGATCGTCCGCGACCATCACGATGCTGGAGTTCTGATCGGTGATCCGCCCGCCCGGCGGAATGTCCTGCGTCACCTTGACGACCTCGACCCGCTTGCCCACCTGCAGCACGAGCATCGTCGCCCCGAGCGCGCCCAGCAGGATCAGCAGCACCGCCAACGCCGCGAGCGCCGGTTTGCGCTCGCGAGGAGGACTGGGAAGCCGGTCACCGACCGACGGCTGAGCCGGAGCCGCGGAACGCCCCGCGCCCGCCCCCGTACGCTCCTGGATCTTCACGCAACCGCTCCCCGTACGACCAAGAAATTGTCTGCCACGTTCACACCCGAGCCAGGACGGCCCAAGTACGCAGAATCACCTGCAAATTCGGACACTCCACCCGCGTCCACCCGACCGGTGACGCCCCGGGACATCCCCTCACACACCCGTCCTACCTGGGCGAATGACCAGCAGTGAGGCGGGTGTCAAGCCATCGCACCGTATCAGCCGCACATAAGCCCCTCAAGGCATCCCCACCCCCGCACCTCCACCCCGCCCACCGTTACCCATCTGCAACTTCGCACCCACGGAACCCCCTTGAGAACCGCGCGACAAACGGCCCTTCAACTGTGCACGCGCGAATCCACGCGCGGTACCGCCGGGCACCGTCCGCGTGCTCTTCGTCACGGGGCGCCCATCAGGCCCGCACGATTCACTCACGAGGGAGCGGACCGGGCGTGCCATGATCTTCGCTCGGATCAGTGACGGGGCGAGCACGGAGAGATCACCGGGGCATCGATGGACCTTCTTCCTGTGAACGGGGCGGCGTTGGCCGCCGACCCGCGGGCCGCGGAGGCGATACGCGCCGTGAGCGCCCGGCACGAGGTCGACTACCTGGACGACGGCGCGGTGAGCGCGTTGCTGGCGGAACGGCGGCGGGCACTGGACGCGGAACGCCGACACCCGTCCGCATGGTTCGGGATGCTCGCCCTGACGGTGGGCCTGCTCCTGCCGTTCGTCGTCCCGATGATCCGCACGCTGAGCGACCACCACCTGATCGCGGCCCTGGCCGCCTCGGGGTGCCTGGTCGTGACCGGCACCGCCCTGGTCGTATACGCGTACACCCGCTGGAAGCGAGCACTGGCCCATCCCACGCTGGCCGGCTACCGCGAGACCTTGGGCATCGCCCGCGCGCACGGCATCCCACTGACGCACATCCCGCCGTGGCTGGAGGGCAAGTCACGGACCGGAGGCGGGAAGGGGTCGGCGCCGGTCCCGTCGTATCCACCGGTCGAGCCCGTCGGCGAGGCCGACCAGGTGCCGCGGACGGACGGCCGGCCCCTCGCGCCCCCCGCCCCCGTCGCCGTACCTCCGAAGCCCGCCGCCGTGTCGGAGTACGAGTTGCGGGTCGACGAGGGCGGCTGGCACGACGAGGCGGGCTGCCTGCTGATCCTGATCGGCGGAGGCGGCGCGATCTGGGCCGCGACGTCGAGCGAGCCGGTGGGCTACGGCGCCCTCCTCCTCGTACCCGTGGCCCTGTACATCTGGCTGGCCGGCGTACGCCAGTACAAGGAGGGGGAACGCCGACGGGAGGCGGCCCTGGCCTACGTGAGGACGATCGCGGCAGCGCAGGCGGCCGGCGCCCAGGTACCGGAACTCTCCCCCGAACTGCGGAAGCTGGTGGACGACGCGTAGCCGCCACCCAGCCGCCAGCCGCCCACCCTCTCCCCTCCCCCACACCAAGGAGCCCTTGATGCACCGCGCCACGAAGGCCGCCCTCTCCACCCTGGCCCTGCTCTCCCTCACCTCGCTCACCGCGTGTGGGGGTGAATCCGGCTCGGACGCGGACTCGGCGCAGAAGCCGGCAGCGACCGCTTCTGCGGAGAAGCAAGAGACGCCTGAGGAACGACTGAAGCAGACGGTGATCACCAAGGCGGACGTCTCGGGCATGGACGTGTCCGATGCGGATGTGGCGACCTCCGACGCCGGCGAGTACGCCTTCGCCAAGTCCCAGCGGGAGGTCACGGTCGAGAAGCCCGTCTGCGCCCCGCTGGCCTACGCCATGAACCAGCTTCCCCTCGACGAACCGCAGGCCGACGTCACGCGTTCCGTCTCCAAGGGTCTCAACGATCCGTTCACGTACGTGCTGCTCGCGACGTACGAATCGGGCCGGGCCGAGTCCGCACTGACCGACCTGTCCAAGGCGGTGGACGCGTGCGCCGGCGGCTTCACGGCCAAGGCGAACGGCAACACGAGCGCGTACGACTCCGTGACCGCCGAGAAGCCCGTGGCGGAGGCCGGCGACGAATCCGTCGCGTTCCGGTCGACCCTGACCTTCCAGGGCGTCGAGCACACGGTGCACACCCAGGCCGTACGCAGCGGGGAGATGCTCGCCGTGTACTTCTCGGTCGACGGTACGGCCATCGCGAACGCGAGGCCGAGCGACGCGAAGCTGCCGCCGGCCGTGGTGAAGGCGCAGAACGCGAAACTGGCGTGACGGTGTGAGTCCGTTCCGGGTGCGTGTCGCGGCGGGCGTCACCGCGGGCGCCGTCTCGCTCGTCCTGACGGTGCTGTTGCCCTCATCTTCACCTGGGCACTGATCGCGCTGCCCGTGGCCGGCCTGCTGCAGACGCCGGTGGCGAGACGGCGCGGGGCGCGGATCGGCGCGGGCTGGGCACTGGTGGCGGGCTGCTGGCTGTTCGTGCTGCTGCTCGCACCGCTGGCCTGGCAGGCTGTTCCCCGCGTCCGACGGGCCGTGCAAGAGCGGCGGTCTCTTCGGCGCGGCGCCCGAACTGGTGATCGGCACGGTGGTGTACGCGGTGGGGTCGGGGTCGGTGTTCCGCGAGGTGCGCGCCGGGGAGAGCCTGGCCGCTCAGGTCTCCGACCACCTCGCGGGCGTGCTCGTCCTCACCGCCGTGTGCACCGGCGCCGTCGTGGGCCTCGCCTGCGGCCACGACTTCGCGTTCCCGAGCGCGGGCGCCCCGGCGATGTTCCTCCCGGGCGGCATCCTCTGGGGCCTGCACGCGGGCGCGGCCGTGGGCCTCCTGGCCGCCGCACGTCTCCGGCCGTATCCGGACCAGCGCCTTGCGACGACCGGGCCGACTTCGCCCGTACGGCGACGGCGCTTCTCGTCTGCTGCCTGTGCGTGTCCCAGTTGGGGTGGTTCCTGCCGGGGTGGGTGGTCGCGGTGGTGGGGTTCCGGCGCCGTTCCTGTTGTTCGTGGTGGCGGGGCGGAGCGAGTGGGTGGGGCGGTGGGTGCGTTTCCAGACGATGTGGTTGCCGAAGGGGGCGCTGGCCTGAGGCACGGCAGCCCCGGGCCCTGGCCTACCTCCTGCTACCTGGCGCCGCGGCTCTCCCCCTTGCCCTTCTTCCGCAACTTCCGCAAACGCTCCCGCTCCCGCGCACGGCGCTCCTCACTGCGAACGCGGCGCCATTGGTAGCAGAGCCAGCCCGCTCCGCCCGCGATGACGACGTACGCGAGTACTGCCGGACCCGTCCCGGAGAAATACGCGCAACCGGGCTCGTGGGAGCGGCAGTTCCTGCCCCTAAAGCCGCTGATCAGGAAGACGACCGGCGCCAGCGCGGCGGCCCAGCACACACCACGGGCCACGACTCGCGCCCCGCGTGACACAGCCTGCCCGTACGGACCCCGCCCGGGCACTTGAACCGACTCGACACCGCGCCGGCCCACCCGGCAAGGCTGAGCAGCCCCAGAATGCCCCCGACTGCCCAGGAGCCACCGGGCAGGTCTTACAACACCGGCGCGATGTGACACGAGAACCAGCCGTACCCCCGATGCCGAAGACCAGCAGCGCCCCGCCAACCACGAGGTACAGCAGCAGTCCGACCGCGTCCCGCACCCGGACGCGACCGTCGCCCCTCTCACCGACCGCTCCCCGGTCAGCTTCCGTCATACTCCCGATCCCACCTGCTCTGCCTCACGCCACCCCAGGTTCCCATCAGGACGGCCGCACCGAAGAGCACCGCGAGCAGCCCTCCGTTCGAGCTGCTGTCCCTGTCCTCGGTCGGGCCGGCGATGCCTTCGGGGTCGTACCGGACGTGCAGCTCGTCGCCCTTCTCGACCCAGTCCTCGCAGCCGGCGCCCTCCGAGAGCGAGGGGGAGATCTCCTGCCCGTCGACGGAGCGCAGGTCGCAGTGGTTGGTGCTGCTGTCGTCCATGGCGACGACCACCGCGTCGGTCCACACGCCCCGGTCCGCCAGGGCGGCCTGACCGCCGGCTTCGGTCCCCAGGAAGCCCATGGCCATCCCGGCGGCCAGCGGCACGATGAGCTGCCACGCGAGCTTCCTCTTCTTGCGAGGCACCCGCCGCAACGTGAGCAACGGAACCAGCAGCGACGCGAGCGGGAGCACCAGGATGGCGAGCAAGCCCCCTGCTCCCCGCACGGCAGACGGGAGCGGCACGAAGGGCCCCAGCCAGGAGAGCCCCAGGGAACCGCCGGCGCACACCAGACTGAACAGCAGCCAACGGGCCAAGTCCACGCGCCACCACTCGGGTTCGCCGACGGTGTGGGGTGTGTCGTCTGCCACGTGGTCCCCAGCCCTTCAACCGCACGTCGCGTGTCCGGAGCCACCCTAACGACAGCGGGCCTCGTCCCGGATCTGCCGAAGTTCGCTCTGGCGAAACCAGCAACCCCACAGATACCGTCAGTAGCGTTGACCGCACCTTGTCTCACGGGGAGTTCACTGTGAAGCGCCGCTCTTTGCCCGTTGCTGCCGCGCTCGCCGCCTCAGCAACCCTGCTGCTGACGGCCTGCGGGGGCGGGGACGACAAGTCCAGCGACAATGACAAGATCGCCGGAGCCGACCAGGGAACGGAGACGCCGAAAGAGTCGACGAAGCCCGCGGGAGCCCCGGAAGCAGACAAGCCGGACGGCGTGGACCTGTCCCTTCCAAAGGATATGAACCTGGTCTTCGACTGGGACGCGCCGAAGGCCAAGAACGAAGCGGCGGCGATGGACGACGCAGCCAATTTCTTCCGTGCCATCTACCGAGGCGTCGACAAGCGCACAGCAAACGAAGCTGCCGTGGCCGCCTATGCCACCGGCGATGGGCTGCATTACGCGGAGACGCAAGTCAACGCGTGGATTGAGGGCGACTGGACCGCCACGGGCACACTGCGCCACTACGACGCCACCACTCGGTCGGCCGCCAACGGCAAGTCGGTAGAGGTGGCGTTTTGCGCGGACTCGGGCAAGTTCTACGGCAAGGAAGTCAAGACTGAGAAGATCTTGAAGACCGATCCCAGCATCGAGGACTTCGACTACTACAAGATCATCATGGTCAAGAGCCCCACAACTGACGACCTGTGGCAGGCGTCCAAGGTGTTTGTCGAGACGAAGGCGGCGAAGTGCCAGTGAGAGGTTCACTCCGCACATTCGTCGGCGCCGTAGGGATGAGTCTGGCCCTCAGCACCATCATCCTCACAGAACCCGCCTACGCGGCGAAGCCGGTCGGCTCCGGCAAAGGAGCCGACACAGAACAGACCGGCGGGGGCGACAGAACCGGCATCTACGCCGCCGCACAGATCCACTACTCCGGATCCGTCGCCAAGAACGGTAGCAAGGGAAACGTGACGTCCTCCGACGTCAACTGGGACCCCCCACCCTGCTGGTACGCCCCCTACCTCGGCGCCAAGGACTTCAAGAAGGAGATGTCAGCGAACCTCGAGGAGGCCGCGAGCACTCCCGGAATGGCGGGCACTCCCGGCGCGGCGATCAGCGAGACACAGCGCCACTACGAGGACGAGCTCGGCTGGGCGGACACCCCCGGCTACAAGGACTACAACGTAGCCAAGGACGGGGAGGGAATGTTCTGGGCCGGAGTCGAGAATCCCAACGAACCCGACTTCCTGGAACGAAACTCTTGCAGCGAGCTCCCCTTCTGGGTGGACAACGGCGAGGCCCCGCCGCCCCAGTACGAGGAGGCCATCACCCCGGAGATACTTGCCGCCCTCGCTTACCAGCACATGCAGCTCCCCGACACCAAGGTCGCCCTCGCCCCTGCGCAGACCACAAAGGTGAACCTGCCGACCTGGGCCTGGCTCGACAAGGCCGTCTTCGACGAAGTCCAAGCCACGGCAGCCATCAACGTTCCCGGCTTCGCCATCGAGGCCACGACAACCGCCAAACCGGTGTCCCTCAAGCTGGAGCCCGGCACCGAGGACGCCGAGTCATACCCGGCATCCGGCGAGTGCACGATCAACGACAACGGATCGATCGGGGAACCGTACGCCAAGGGCAAGGCCGACCAGACCCCGCCCTGCGGCCTCAAGTACCTCCGCTCCTCCGGAAACGACACGTTCGACCTCCAGGCCACCATCACCTGGGAAATCGCCTGGACCGGCACCGGCGGCGCGGGCGGCGACCTGCCGGACGGCACGTTCGGCACCACGCAGGCCATCACCGTCGAGGAGATCCAGTCCGTCAACCGCTGAGCCGTGGCCCTCTGGCTGCCGTCAGGGGCAGGAGCACACGTGATCTTTTTCGAGACCGAGGCCGACCTCACGCACTGGTTCCCGCTCCCCCTCCACTGGACGGACCAGAACCAGGACGAAATGATGCAATGGCCCGTCATGTGTACGGAGATCGTCCACCAGCGGCACAAGGCCTGGTGGCGGCTCCCCAGGCGACTGACACTCGCTGACCGCTTCCTGCAGCTGGCCGAGGCCCACCCGGTCCCGAGCGTTCCGGCGGATCAGGCGTTCCTTTACTGCGATGGCCCCCGCATGATGCCCCAGCCCTTCTACGCCCTTGCCGTCCAGTCGGAGGGCGAGGACCACGAGGCCGGCCTCCGCATCACGGCCCAGGCCGCCGACACAAACCCGGTCCGCCCGCCCGAGATCACACCGTTCCACTCGGAACGGCTCGGGCACGGGCTGCGCTGCATCCATTACTTCGGGGACCCGTCAGACCCCGGCGCCTCCCTCAACTACGGCTGGTGGTCCGAGGAGCACCAGGTCCACGCGTCCGTACGCACGGTCCCGCCGGAAGCCGCATGGATCAGGGCCAACCTCGACATCTGCGACGACTTCGCCCGCAGCATGTGGCTCAACCCGGATCCGTTGGGCGACTCCATCTGAGGCGCTCACGCCTGAAGGCATCTTGACTCCAGATGGGCACCCTCAAACTGAGCGGATTCCACAAGAGCTTCTACGAGCGACCTACGACCAGGGCTGAGACCACCTGTCGACGCCAGAAGCATGCACCTCACTCCTGGCGGACCACCCTCGGCCTGCGTATGTCCGGAGTCGTCACCGATCGGGACACGGACAGGACACGGCCACTCCCCCAAGCACCCATTACGCCCAGCATTGTCCCTCTTCCCAGAGCAGTTCGCCCTGGCGAAACCAACAACCCCACCACTACCGTCAGATCTCTTGACCGAATCTTTGTCTCACGGGGGAGCTCACTGTGAAGCGCCGTTCTGTGCCCGTTGCCACCGCGCTCGCTGCATCGGCTGCGCTGCTTCTGACGGCCTGCGGCGGTGGGGACGACACGTCCGATGACGGTGACAAGATCGCGGGCGCCGACACCGGGGGCTCGCCGTCGGCCACGGCGCCGAGCGACGCCGCGTCGGACTCCGCCGACCGCCCGGACATCACGCTTCCCAAGGACGTCCAGGACGTCTTCGAGAAGTGGGAGACGGGCGACGCGACCAAGGACGCCGTCCTCGCCGACGCGGCGCGGGCACAGACGGCGATGAACGACGCCATCGTGCAGGGCAAGACGGACACGGCGGGTCTGACCTTCTACTACGAGGGCAAGGCGCTGACCACGTCCGTGAAGTGGGTGCAGAAGTGGCTGGACGCCGGAATCACGTACACCGGCACCACCCGGTACTTCGACCCCAAGGTCGAACTCTTCGACGCGAAGTCCGCGGGCGTCTCGTTCTGCGCCGACGAGACGAAGGCCTACAACAAAGAGCGAAAGACCGGAAAGGTCGACAAGTCTCCGGCCACGAGCGATTCCTACGTGCTGTACAACACCCGGCTGGAGAAGAGCGACCAGGGCGTCTGGCGTACGACGGACGGCACTTCTGTACGGGGGAGCGAGACATGCGTGCAGTGAGAAAGGCCCGGCTCGTGACGGCGACGGGGGTGCTGGCCGCCACGTGCGTGTTCGCCACGGCCGGCGCCGCGTTCGGCAAGGATCCCGGCGGGTCCCAGTTCGACGTCGAGGGCAGCAACGACCAGGACGAGGGGCAGACTCTCGAATCACGGATCGTCTTCACCGGGTCGACCGGCGGGGGCGGCGAGGAGGAATCCGGAGGGTTCACCCCCGCCGGGGACTGGAGCCCGCCGGCCTGCTGGTACGAGCCGAAGTGGACTCCGGACGAGTTCGCCGACGAGTTCCGCGAACGCTGGGACATACCGCACGCGAGTGGCGTGGGAGAGGCTTACCAGCTCTCGCAGGACCACTACATCAACGGCGAGCCCTACAAGGACTTCAACAAGAAGGAAGCCGGCAAGGGCATCTGGTGGGATTCGGTCCGGGACGAGAACCGCGCCGAAGCGGGTGACCCGGCCGCCTTCGCCTGCGACACCGAGACGTTCTGGGTCGAGAACGGGGAGGCCCCCGAGGTCGAGAACGCCGTGACCCCGGAGATCCTCGCCGAGCTCGCCTACGCCAGGATCAAGGTCCCCGACACGGCGGTCACCCTCGCCCCGGGCGGCGCGACCAAGGTCAACCTGCCGACGTGGGCCTGGCTCGACCGGGCCAAGTTCGACGAGGTGTCCGTCACCGCGTCGCTCGACGTGGGCGGCGTGAACATCTCGGCGACCACCACCGCCACCCCGGTCTCCCTCAAGCTGGAGCCGGGCACGCCGGACGCCGAGACCTACCCCGCCCCCGGGGAGTGCGCGATCAACGACGACGGTTCGATCGGCCAGCCCTACACCAAGGGCAAGGCCGACCAGACTCCACCCTGTGGCATCAAGTACCTCCGCAGTTCCGGAGAGGGAGCCTTCGACCTCCAGGCCACGGTCACGTGGGAGGTCGACTGGACGGGTTCGGGAGGAGCGGGCGGCGACCTGCCCGACGGGACCTTCGGGAACGGCCAGGAGGTCGTCGTACAGGAGATCCAGGCTGTCAATCGATGACAACATACCTAGCATGAAAACCTGCGAGCGTAGGGCGCGGCCCTGAGCGCAGATCCCTATCTCGGCCACCACAGACTGGATTGACCTCATGTCGGACCTGACCGTCGACTTCGAACTCCTCAAGACCTCGGCCAAGCAGCTCAATGCGATTCGTACTGAGTTCAAGGACCTCGGAGAGTGGAAGGACGATATCACCTCGGTGGTGGGTGCTTCCGAGCTCAGGGGCGCCATGACGGACTTCATCGACAACTGGGACGACAACCGCAAGCGATTGGTCGAATCGCTGGAGGAAGTCGGGAAGATGGTCGAAGGGACACGCGACGCGTTCAAGGGACTCGACGACGAGTTGGCCAAGGCCGGCAAGAAGAAGAACAAGTAGCCAGCTGCCGGTTCACGTACTGAACTGCTGACTCAGGGGGAACAATGGCGAGGCCCAATGACTGGCAGCCGCTGCGGGAGAGCGACCCGGTGCCCGGTGATCCGAGCGGTGTCCGCAACCAAGTCACGCATATGAAGAAGATCGCCGAGTACTTGCGGACTCAGGCGAAGTCACTCACTGCCATGGCTGATGCGGACAATCTCAAGGGTAAGTACGCGGACAAGCTGGCCGAGGACGCTCGCGGCCTGGGACGCAAACTCGATCTGGCCGAAGACCGGTACCGCGAGGTCAAGGGACATCTCTCCGGCTGGGCTGACGAACTGGAGGACTTCCAGAAGGCCGCAGACAAGGCGCTCGGCGACGCCCAGGATGCACAGCGAGTCATCGACACCCACGCGGGCAAGGACGACAAGAAGCCGACGGACGAGAAAAAGGGCGAGGGCGAAAAAGCCGGATCCACCGACGAGGATCCGGCTCTGAAGCGAGCGAAGGAAGACCTGGCCGACGCACGTCGACGCCTCAACACCACAGAAGGCGATTACCAGGAGCGCGCCACCCACTACGCCGGCAAGATTCGGTCGTCCATCGACGACGACATGAAGGACAGTTGGTGGAACGACTTCAAGGGCTGGGTCGCGGACGCCGACTGGCTCGGCGACATCGCCGACTGGGCCAGTTGGGCAGCGACCTTCGTCGGAGTCGTGGCGATGTTCTTCCCGGCGGTGGGTGTCATCGCCCTGGCTCTGACGGTCGTGGTCGCCGCCATCCACATCACGCAGGCGCTCACTGGCAACGGCTCATGGTTCGATGTGGTCATGGATCTCGGCGCACTTAAATTGGCGCGCAATGGGATGAAAGCTGCAAAAGCTGTGAAGGCCCTGCAGAATAGCTCCCGGAAGACCGCCGCCGGACTGGCCAATCGCCAGGCCAAGTCACAGGCTGCCCACGGGAACGCAGGAGCTCGCAAGACGGCCGCAAGGTCCGAGCGCAAGCGCGGCGGAACTTCACGGAAGAATCGCGAGCGGGCCAGGGCGAAGCGGCTTCGCCTGGAGGGCGAGAACAGGGCGGCAGGCAAGCGCGCGTCCAACGAGGTGCGCGATGCGGAGATGCCGCAGATCACCGCGCAGGAGAAGGCCAGCGCCATCGGCGACAAGGCGCTGGCCCGACAGATGAAGGACATCAACAAGTGGCGCGATGCCTATCCCGACAACCCCACGCTGGCTTCCAACGCCAGTCAGGCCCAGCGCCACAAGGATGCGGTTCAGGGCTCCTGGGCTGCTTCTACAGGCCTCGACGCCGCCGACAAGAGCGCGGATGCCGTCACGGACGATGGATACAGCAGGATGAAGGACCGCATGACCGCACCCGTCGGCTCGCAGTGGTGAAGGAGACCGATCGATGACCGAAACCGGTGACACCGGGGAGGCCTGCCATGCAGTCCCCTGGCTGCAGTACGGCGTCGCAGGCGTAAAGATCGTCTTTGTACTGGCCGTCTTCCGCCTCTTCTCCACGCCCTTCTCCGAGGAGATGTTCGGGGAACAGTGGCTGCCCATGCCTACGTGGGACTGGGCCGTGGCCTCCGTGACTCCGGTGCTGCTCATCGTGCTCGCCCGTAGACCGACCGACTGGTCCGCCCTCTCTGGCGAGCAGACGATCCTGCGCATCGCGCTCATCTTCTATCTCGTATACGGCCTGGCATTCGCTGCCTTCCAGGGCGAAGCGGTTCTGTGGGTGTCCGTCGCCGCCAGTCTCGCCGGTCTGGTGGGGATGCATCTCCTCAACCACGAGGAGTCCGTCCATGGCAGCTGAGCAGAAGGCCGCCGCTGTCGGCCAAGGGACCGGGCCGGCCACGGGATACCGTCTCCTTCTTCCCTCGCAGTGGGCACAGATCCCGCTACGAAGGGGTACGGATGAAGCGATCGAGCGGATCTTGCAAGATGCGTACGCCCGTATACCCGCAGATGCCCCCCGGGACAAGATCGGCCCATACAAGCAGGAGCTGGCCCGCCGGTTCCGCAAAGCTGTGGCCGGGGCCCAGGAACACAAAGGTCTCGATCTGTACCTTCCGGTCAGGCCCGTAGGCGATGACGATTTCAACCTCGGGGCGTCGATCCTCGTGGCCGAGACCGTGCTCCCCGTACGCGATTCCTCCGCGTCCCAGACTCCCCCCAGCGAGATAGCAGTTCAGCTGCTGACCAGGGACGGTGCCGGGGAGGCGGATCTCAGCTCCGGCGAAGTGGATGGCGCGCTAGCAGTCCGGCGGGAGCACGTCGCCGCTGCGGCTCCCGACAAAGGACTGGTAGCAGCTTCGCGCCGCGTCGAGTACATCGTCTCGGTCCCCGAAGACCCCGACCGATGGTTCATTGCCGCGTTTTCCACGATCGGAGGAGGCGACCCGAGGGACGAATTGTCGGAAGCGCTCGTGGAATGGTTCGACGCGGTCATGGCCACATTCCGCTGGAGGCGTGGATGAGCGAGGTTTTTTGGCCGATCATCGACATCGAATACATCGATGCCTACCCCTGGGTGATCATCCCGCCCCGAGCGGGGGTATCCGCCCCCTTCGAGGAGTGGGACGACATTCACGGTTGGTGCCTGGAACGGGCCGAGGATCTGTGGGCGGACAGGGAACTTGCCCCCGGGGCCAAGGGGGTGGCATTCGTGGGAGAGACGCTGGCGCGCTGTGCCGAGTCCTTCTGCCCTCCTGGCTCGGATCACTGGCTGTTCCTGCACCTCGATCACCCGACGGACACGCCACTGCCCGTCTGTGCCGCCATCGGCCCGGCCCGCGAGCCACGCGAGACCACTCTGCGCGCCCTCACGGAAGCGGACGACCGTACGGCTGTCGAACCACCCGTCGTGAAGGCGTTCGTCTCCCCGCACCTCGGTGAGGGGGTGACCACGTTCCGGTACGTCACTCAGGAGGGCTCACCACACTTGGCCGCCTGTGTGCGCTACGCATGGCAGGTGGCAGAGCACGGAGCCGACGTCGTGATGTGGACGGCGACCGAAGACGTCGCTCGAATCCTCACCGCTGCCGAGGACGTGGAAGAACTGGCCCGTTCGTTGGCCATTTTCGTACCTTGAGGGCCAAGTAGACCCGGCCGCGCCGTGCGGAGTACCACGTCCCCACCTGCCACGACGACCGGTGACCTGCGGCGGCCGAAGAGCCTGTTCAGGTTCACCCCCCTCGCCCCTTTTCCGACGGCACGGACAGCTTCACACCATTACCACCTTTGTCGTATTTGAGAACTTGGTCACCTTGACAAGCCTTGAGTGCCGTTCACCCTCATACCATCACATTTGCAAGAAATGGCCTTCCCCCAGCTCGACCTTGATCTTGCAGAGGCGCTGTCGAAGGCGAACAAGAAGCAGTGAGCGCGCCCACCATCGACGACTTTCCGGCGCTGGGCTTCGTGCCGTGCCCCGGAGACCACGCCGCCGTGGACAAGGACTCCGACTCCATTCGCCATACGGTGGTAGCGCTCGGAGAGATCAAGAAAGTGCTGGATGGAGCGGCCAAGGGCGACTGGCGCGGCAAGGCCGCCATCGCGTTCCGGGAACTGCTCGACGACGACTTCCGCCCGAAAGTCGTCGACGCCTACGACTCCCCTCGACAAGGCCAAGGGCGTCATCCAGGGCTGGTCCGGCTACATGGAGGACAAGCAGAAGAAGGCCCGAAGCCTGGAGCGGTAGGCGGTCGAAGCCAAGAGCGCTGAGAAGTCCGAGGTCAAGGACGGATCCGGAGACGAGAGGAAGTCCTCCTCCGGAAGCGGCGACGACGCCGATCCCCTCGAAGACGTACGCAAACGCGCCTGCACTCTCCACGCGGACTACGAGGAAGAAGGCTGCAACGGCGCGCGCTCGTTCTCGCGGTCGTCCTCTCGGTGGCCGCACTCGCCGATGCGTCCGACCCGGGGGTGCTCGCGCTGCTGCCCTCTCTGGTCGTCGCCGGCGCCTTCGCGTGGAGCGTGGCACGGAAGGACGGGCCGGGCATGATCGCCGCCCCGGCGTGGGCGCTTTTCGTAGGCGTTACCTATGCCGTGGAAGTGACACGGGGGCGCAATGACCACCGCTGAGCACCGTCGGTCCCCGAACGGTTTCAACCTGGTGCCGCCACCCGGCTGGGACGTGATTCCGCTGCGCACGGGCACCAGGGAAGCGATGGACCACATCGTCCGCAAGGCCGTCGCACAACTGCCCGTGGGCTTCCCGAAGGACGACATTCCGAAGGCACGGCTCAAGCTCACCCAGGAGATGAAAAAGGTCGTCCGCCGGGCCAGGGCCAAGGGTGGAATGACCCTCTACCTCCCCACCGAACGCGTTCACGGCGTCGCGTTGCCCGTTTCGATCGTGGCCTCCGAGCCGATCGAGATTCCACGGGTCAGGTCCGACAGCGGCCCGGAAGCGGTCCTGGCAGCGCTCGCCTCTGTGACTCCGGGTGCCGAGACGCGGACGCTCGACGACACGGCGGCCCTGCGCTCGGAGCGAGCTGTACCCGCCGACCCGGCCCAGGGCGTCGACGTCGCTCACCGCCGGGTCGAGTACTTCGTTCCGGTCCCGGACAGCACCCTCGACCAGTACCTCGCCTTCTCCTTCAGCGCCCTGATCGCGCCCGGCTCGGATCTCGCCTTCTACGACACCCTCGTGGAGTTGTTCGACGCTGTGATGGGCACCTTCCGCTGGAGCTACGCCTGAAGACCCTCGCTGTCGCGCCCCCGAAGAAAGAGACCAGTCATGTCCGAAGGCACCCTGTGGAGCAGCGATCTCGGCGCCCCGCTCCACATCGACACGGATGCCAACCCAGACCTCTGGGGCTATTTTCACCTCCAGATCGACAAGAAGAACTTCAAGGAATGGCTGGACCTGCACCTGACCGGCCTGGCCGCCATCCACGACATCGAACTCACCCGCAAACTTCGCCGCTTCCACAAGAGCTTCTACGAGCAGATGATCGTCACGCTCCGGGACAAGCTCCAGGCCGACGAGGCGTTCATCTACCATCCCGTTCCGCTGACCTACATGCCGCTGGTGATGCACGCCACCCGCATCCACTGCGAGGCACGTGACGCGTCCTCCTGCGAGGGAGTCACCGCGTTCACGGTGCCCCACCCGGAGATTCCTGAGTGGCAGCAGCGAACCGGCAGTATTCCGTTCGCCTCTCCGTACCTGGGCGCGGACGGGGTCCGGGTCACCCGCTCCTATCCTGCGGACAGCACCATCATGGTGACCTCGGTCACGTACCACTGGCACACCCCGCCCGGCCTCCCCGACGTCGTACTCCGCGGGCACCACGACGACCCGGAAGTGATCGCCGCGGCCATGGAGCCCCTGGACGACTTCGCGCGAACGCTTCGGCTCCCTGACGCGGCGCATTGACCGGGTGCCCGCGGAGCACCCGAGATCTCACGCATCACCTCTGCTGCCGTAGCCGGGTCCGCGATCGATACGGTCGGTGAGCCTGCGACCAATGCCCACAGGGACCGGACTGCCATATGAGTGACCGGCTCTCGACGACACCGTCTTCCAGCACCTGCAGGAGAGGCGAGCCTCATCGAGGACGTGCGGGACTTCGCCGACGAGCGGGGCTACGAAATCAAGCAGCTCGGCGAGCACACGCAGGGCGCCGCGAAGATGATCAACGCCATCGGCGACACCTTCGGGACGCCCGCGAGCTCGGCAGTCTCGGCAGCGGCCTGGGCACGGCGGTGGGCGTCACCCCGCTCATCCGCAACGGCTTCAGCGCCCCGGCACTCCTCGTGTGTGCCGCGATCTGGCTGTTCTTCGCCGGGCTGTGGATGGCCGGCCTGTACATCGCAAGGCGCCGGTACGCGAAGTACAGCCGCGTCCTTCACCACGCGGGCGTCGACTGGCCGCCGAACCGCTCACTCGCCTAGAGCCGCGGACAGGCGTGCGAGATGCCGGGCCCGGCGGTGGCGCGTGACCGCCAAGCCGACGAGATAGAGCGCGAAGAAGGCCAGCCAGACTCCCGCGGCGATGAGCACCCGGTCGACCGTGTAGCCGGGAAAGAGAAGAAAGACAGCCAGGACGACGGGAAGAAGGAGGACGTTACTCAGAACGCGCGTGGTGTAGCGGCCACTCGCGTCGACGACCATGCGTGAGTGGAGCAGTTCCACAGAGGCATCGGGAGTGGCAGATCCAGGGGTGGCGGTCCGCTCGCGGGGGTCGGAAGTACGGCGGAAGATGAAACAGGGGTTGTTCAACGCCGCATTGCCCGGTGCATGGCCCGCGTAGCGGTACCCGGACTGCTCCGCGACATACGCGAAGGCGGCGAATCTCTTCAGCCCGGGGAGGCGTGGCCGCACCGTGAACTCGCTCGCGTCTTCCGCGACCGCCTTCGCCAGCGCATGCAGAAGATGCCGTTCCCCCTCCACGTCCGCGTCTCCTTCCACACGCATGCCACACGCACACCACACGCGCAGGCATGCGCTCGGAAGCATCGGTGTACCGACGCGACGGGATACGAGACTCCGCCAGCCACCGCCGCGTCGGCACGTCCGGGCCAATAAGGGCTACTTGCTCCGCGCCTGCTTCGCCAGTTCCTCGTCGATCTGCTCGAACTTGTCCGCGGCCGTGGTCAGGTAGTCGCCCATGCCGTCGAGGCCGTCGAGCGTGTCCTTGGCGCCCTTGGTGAACTCGTCGAAGTTGTCGTCGAAGGCCTTCGAGGAGGACTTCGTGACATAGCCCGACTCGACCAGGTTCGCGATGTACTTGCGGAGGCCGTCGAGCTTCTCCTGGAGCTTTTCCTTCTCCTTCACGACATGCTTGGCCGCATCCCGCATGTCCTGGTATGTGATGTCAAGGTCTTTGGCCATGAAGCCGCTTCCTCTCACAATGCCGCAGGGCCAACCCCCGTGGCTCCTTCTTTGCGGATCGAACCGGCGCACCGGTCAGACCGGTCGTATGTCACGACCGGTGTGATCGTCCGCTCTTGAGGCAGCAGCTTACGGGTGAGGCCGTTGGTGTCACATCCCTGCGTTGCCTTCGGGAACGTCCGGTCACCTCCCTGTTGCCGGACCGCGACACCCAGCGGATATCGTCGCCTGGACTGTGAGCCGTGGTGTGGAAGCGGCTCCAGGGGCTCGCCTGGGGAGGACAAGCGTGCGACTGACCCTGACCGTCGTCGACCCGTTCGGCGGTGGCACCGCCGACGTCGTGCTCGACGCCGATCCAGAGTCCACCGTGGGGGACATCGCCGAGGAGCTGGCCAAGCAGGTCGGCGTCGCGGGCGCGCAGGTCATCCCCATCGGGCAGCAGCGTCAGTCGCCGGCGAGCGGCGCGCCCCTCGTCTACGTCGACGGGTACGCCGTCGACCCCTCCGCCACCGTGGTCGGCTCGCCGCTGCGCGAGGGCGCCGTCGTCTCCCTGCAGGATCCGTCCGGGTGTCTGCCCGGCGAGCCCACCGGGCTGGTGGAGCTGCGGATCGTCGGCGGGCCGGGTGCCGGGTTCGTGCACCGGCTCGGCGTCGGGAAGTACGACATCGGCAGCGGAGCGGCGTCCTACGTCCGCATCGACGATCCCGAGGTCGACGCGCGCGCCCTCACCCTCTCCGTGTCCACCGACGGCACCTGCAAGGTCGCCGTGCACGCCGAGAAGGAAGGGGTCACCCTCGACGGGGAGTCCATGAAGGACCGGGACGGTGACGAGTGGCCGCTCGGCGCGCAGATAGCCGTCGGGAACTCGCTCGTCGAACTGGCCCGGTACTCGCCTCCCAACGCCGCTCTGAAGTGGTCCGAGGACGGGGTCGGCCTTGACTACAACCGGCCGCCGCGGCTGCGTCCGCCGGAGCGGCAGACGAACTTCCGGCTGCCCTCGCCGCCCCGCGAGTACGAGGCACGGCCGCTGCCCTGGCTGATGGCGCTGACCCCGCTCGTGGGTGCGGTGGTGGCCGTGGCGGTCTTCGGGCGCTGGTACTACCTGATCATGGCGGGGCTCAGTCCCATCCTGCTCTTCGCCAACTACTTCAACGACAAGAAGCACGGGCGCAAGTCCCACGCCAAGCAGGTCAAGGAGTACGAGGAGCAGAAGGCCCGGATCGAGAAGGACGCGCAGGACGCGCTCGTCACCGAGCGGACCGACCGGCGGCACGCCATTCCCGATCCGGCGGTCGTGCTGTCCGTCGGGACGGGGCCGAGGACGCGGTTGTGGGAGCGGCGGCGGACGGATCGGGATCACCTTCTGCTGCGCTTCGGTACGGGGCAACTGCCCTCCGAGGTCGTCCTCGACGACCCCGAGCAGGACGACCACCGCCGCCAGGTCACCTGGAAGATCGAGGACGCGCCCGTCGCGCTCTCCCTGCGTTCCCTCGGCGTCATCGGCGTCGCGGGCCCCGGGGACTCCGCCCGGTCGCTCGGACGCTGGGCGGTCGCGCAGACGGCCGCGCTGCACAGCCCCATGGACGTGCAGTTCTACGTGCTGAGTGAGAACTCGGCGCAGCCCGGGTGGGACTGGGTGCGCTGGCTGCCGCACTCCCGGCCCTCCGGCGGCCAGGACGTCAACGTCCTCATCGGAACCGACGCCGAGACCGTCGGCGCCCGCATCGGCGAGCTGACGCAGATCCTCGACGCCCGCAAGAAGGCCGCCGAGCAGAAGGGCGGCGGCGGTCCCGGGGCGAGTTTCAGCGACCCGGACATCGTCGTCGTATGGGACGGGTCGCGTCGGCTGCGGTCCCTGCCGGGTGTCGTGCGGCTGCTGCGTGAGGGGCCGGCGGTGTCCATGTTCGCCGTGTGCCTCGACTCCGAGGAGCGGTTCCTGCCGGGCGAGTGCCAGGCGTTCGTCGTCGCCGAGCCCAAGGCGGAGGAGCCGGGGCAGCGGGACAGCGGCGCCCAGATCTCCGCCCAGCAGGCGCCCGGCGGGTTCCCGTCGTTCCAGGCCTGGCACGGCAACGCGGCCGCCGAGCCCGAACAGCGGGCCCGCACGGAGAAGTTGCGGCTGCGGGTCGAGGAGGCCGGGGTCGAGCGGATCACGGACGTGCGGCCCGACTTCGTCACGCCCGCCTGGTGTCTGCGGCTGACGCGCTCGCTGTCCGCGCTGCGCGACATCAGCGGCGAGACCGAGGACTCCGCGCTCCCCGGCGCCAGCCGGCTGCTCGACGTGCTCCAGCTGGAGCCGCCGACGCCCGACGCGATCAGCGCGCGGTGGCGGATGGGCGGGCAGTCCACGATGGCCGTCATCGGTGAGTCGTACGACGGTCCCTTCGGCATCGACATGCGCAAGGACGGGCCGCACGGCCTGATCGCCGGTACGACCGGTTCCGGCAAGTCCGAGCTGCTGCAGACGATCGTCGCCGCGCTGGCCGTCGCGAACACGCCCGAGAACATGACCTTCGTCCTCGTCGACTACAAGGGCGGGTCCGCGTTCAAGGACTGCGTGAAGCTGCCGCACACCGTCGGCATGGTCACCGACCTCGACGCCCACCTCGTGGAGCGGGCCCTGGAGTCGCTGGGCGCCGAGCTGAAGCGGCGCGAGCACATCCTCGCCGCCGCCGACGCCAAGGACATCGAGGACTACCAGGATCTCGTCAGGAGGGATCCCTCGCACGCGCCCGTGCCGCGGCTGCTCATCGTCATCGACGAGTTCGCGTCCATGGTGCGGGACCTGCCCGACTTCGTCACCGGCCTCGTGAACATCGCCCAGCGAGGGCGTTCCCTCGGCATCCACCTGCTGCTCGCCACCCAGCGGCCCAGCGGTGTCGTCTCCCCCGAGATCCGCGCCAACACCAACCTCCGCATCGCGCTGCGCGTGACCGACGGCGGCGAGTCCAGCGACGTCATCGACTCGCCCGAGGCCGGGCACATCTCCAAGAACACCCCGGGCCGCGCCTACGTGCGCCTCGGTCACTCCTCCCTGGTCCCCTTCCAGTCGGGCCGCGTGGGTGGCCGTCGGCCGGGTGCCGCAGACCCGGCGGCACTGGCCCCCTGGGTCGGCCCGCTGAGCTGGGAGGACCTGGGCCGGGCCGCGCTGACCAAACCGAAGGCCGAGTCGCGCGAGGACGACGAGATCACCGACCTCAAGGTGCTGGTCGACGCGGTGCGCGACGCCAACCGTTCGATGGGCATCCCCGCCCAGCACAGTCCCTGGCTGCCGGCGCTGGACGAGACGCTGCTGCTGGACGACATCGAGGCCCCGGTCCTCGCCGGCGCCGCCCCGGGCAAGCTGCCGCCCGCCCCGTACGGCATCGAGGACCTGCCCTCCGACCAGGCCCGCCGCCCGGTCGTCGTCGACTTCGCTAGCTTCGGGCACCTGATGATCGGCGGCGCCCCGCGCAGCGGCCGCTCGCAGGTGCTGCGGACCATCGCGGGCTCGCTGGCCCGCACCCACTCCACGGCCGACGTCCACCTCTACGGCATCGACTGCGGCAACGGCGCCCTCAACGCGCTGACCCGGCTGCCGCACTGCGGCGCGGTCGTCAGCCGCAACCAGACCGAGCGGGTGGTCCGGCTCGTCAACCGGCTCAAGGGCGAGATGGACCGCCGCCAGAACCTGCTGGCCGACAAGGGCTTCGCCGACATCGGCGAGCAGCGGGCCGCGGTGGCCGAGGACGAGCGGCTGCCGCACATCGTCGTACTCCTCGACCGCTGGGAGGGCTGGGTGCCGACCCTCGGCGAGGTGGACCACGGTGCGCTGACCGACGAGTTGCAGACGATGATGCGCGAGGGCGCGAGCATCGGCATCCATCTGGTCCTGACCGGTGACCGCACCCTCCTCGTCGGCCGCATCGCGACCCTCACCGAGGACAAGTACGGTCTGCGCCTCGCCGACCGCAGCGACTTCGCCTCGCTCGGCATCCCGGCCCGCAAGGTCCCCGAGGAGATCCCGCCGGGCCGCGCGTTCCGCAACGAGGCGGGTACGGAGACGCAGTTCGCGCTGCTCTCCGAGGACACCACCGGTCAGGGCCAGGCGGCGGCGATCACCGCGATCGGCGAGGCCGCGGCGGCCCGCGACGCCGAAGTGCCGCGCGCCCGGCGCCCGTTCCGCGTCGACAGCCTGCCCAGCCGGATCTCCTTCCCCGAGGCCTGGGAGCTGCGCGACCCGGAGGCGTCCCGCTCGAAGCTGTGGGCGCTGATCGGCATCGGCGGCGACGAGATCGTCGGCTTCGGCCCCGATCTCGCCGACGGCGTACCGTCGTTCGTCATCGCGGGGCCCGCCAAGTCCGGCCGCTCCACCGTCCTGATGAACGTCGCCCAGTCGCTCCTCGCCCAGGGCACCCGCCTGGTCGTCGCCGCGCCCCGCCAGTCACCGATGCGGCAACTGGACGGCGCGGACGGCGTACTGAAGGTCTTCACCGGCGACGACATCGACGAGGACGAGTTCGAGGAGCTGATCGACCAGGCCAGCCTGGAGGAGCCGATCGCCGTCCTGGTCGACGACGGCGAGATCCTGGAGGACTGCGACGCCGAGAGCCAGATGAAGAAGATCGTGTCCCGGGGTGCCGAACGCGGCCTCGCCCTCGTCATCGCCGGCGACGAGGAGGACGTGTGCAGCGGCTTCTCCGGCTGGCAGGTCGACGCCAAGAAGGCCCGCCGCGGCATCCTGCTCTCCCCGCAGGAGTCCTCCAGCGGCGACCTCATCGGCCTGCGCGTCTCCCGCGCCATGGTCGGCGGCCCGGTGGCGCCGGGCAAGGGCATGCTGCACCTCGGCGACGGGGAGCTGCGCACGGTCGTGGTGCCGGGCTGAACGGCCGGACCGGTACGGGTGCGGGGCCCGCACCCGTACCTGCGGGCGTGCCTGCGGGCCGCTACCCGGTCTTCGACAACCGCGCCTTCGGCCGCCCTGAGTCCTCGCTGTCCGACTCGTACCGGAGGTCGTCGCCGACCGGGGTGAGGAGCACGGTGTGGCGGGCCTGGTTGCAGACGTCGCGGTTGCCGTCGGCGCCCACGGCGCTCGCGACGACCTGCTTCCCGGTCACCTTCTGCAGGGTCAGTACGTCGTCGCAGGTGCCGCCGAAGAGGTCGGTGTGGCGCAGGGTGCCCAGCTGGGCGCCGACCGCGGCCTCGCGGACGGTGAGGCGGAAGGTGCCCAGGGGCAGGTTGCCCTCCGCGACGGCCTGGCCCTCCCAGGTGCCCAGGTAGCGGGTGGGAACGGGGGCGGGCTCGGCGTCCCCGCCGGAACCGGGCTCCGACGGCGCGGTCGCCGACGGGTTGCGGCCGCCGTCGTCGGCGTTGTTGTCGCTGCCGCCGCCCGGCAGCAGGTCGAGGACGAAGACCGACCCGACCGTCACCGCGGCCATCGCCCCGGCCACCGCGAGGGCCACCGTGCAGCTGATCCGGCGGCCGCGCCGCCCCTCGCCCTCCCGGGTGGAGGTGGCGGCGACGGAGACGGACAGCTTGCCGGGAGCGGGAGACGGAGGGCGGTCAGCGTCGCGCGGACCCGGCACGTTCGCTGCCGGGGCCGGGGGCGCCACCGCCGACGTGGGCATCACCGTCGGCGTGGGCATCACCGGCGCCGGCCCGAAGACGCCGGGGTCCGCCGCACCGCCGCTCGCACCCGCCGCACCGCCGCTCACGCCCGCCGCACCGCCGCTCACGCCCGCCGCACCGCCGCTCACGCCCGCCGCACCGCCGCTCACGCCCGCCGCACCGCCGTTCTCGCCCCCCGCACCGCCGTTCGCGTCCGGCGCTCCGACCGACGGGCTGCTGAAGCCGACGGGCCCCGACACCGGTCCCGGCGACGACGTGTCCGCCGCCTCCAGGTTGAGCAGCTGTACGGCGCTCCGGCTGACCCGCTCCACCAGCGCACCCGGCAGCCAGCCGCCGGTCACCAGGCGGGCCGCGCCCTCGGGGGCCAGGCGTCGGGCGACCTCGCCGGGGGCCGGGCGGGCGGCCGGGTCCTTGGCCAGGCAGGCGGCGACCAGGTCGCGCAGGTCCCCGTCCAGGGCGTCGAGCCGCGGCTCCTCGTGGACGACCTTGTAGAGCAGCGCGGCCGAGGAGTCCCCCGGGAAGGGCGGCGTGCCCGTCGCCGCGAACGCGAGGACGGCACCCAGCGAGAACACGTCCGCCGCGCCCGCCACGCCCTTGCCGAGGATCTGCTCGGGCGACATGTAGCCGGGCGAGCCGACCGAGACGCCCGTCGAGGTCAGGGAGGCGGTGCCTTCGGTCGCGCGGGCGATGCCGAAGTCGATCAGGAGGGGACCGTCGAGGGTGAGGAGGACGTTGGAGGGCTTCACGTCCCGGTGGACGAGGCCCAGCTCGTGCACCGCGGCCAGCGCCTCGCCCAGGCCCGCGCCGAGCGCCCGTACCGAGTGGACGGGCAGCGGGCCGGCGTCCGCCACGGCCGCCGTGAGGGACGGGCCGGCCGCGTAGGCCGTGGCGACCCACGGCACCCGGGCCTCGGGGTCCGCGTCCAGTACGGGCGCGGTCCAGGCGCCGCCGACCCTGCGCGCGGCGTCCACCTCGCGCCGGAACCGGGCCCGGAACTCCTCGTCCAGCGCGAAGTGCGGGTGCACGATCTTCACGGCGACCGTGCGGCCACCGGCGCTGCGGCCCAGGTAGACCCGGCCCATGCCGCCGGATCCCAGCCGGCCGAGCAGCCGGTAGGGCCCCACGACGGTGGGCTCGTCGACTTCGAGCGGCCGCATGGCGTCCACCCCTCCCCCGTAGCAGGTACGCCAGTCCCTGGGAGCAGGGTAGTGGGCGGCCCCGCACGGGGTCCGGCGCGGATCAGGGGCGCAGCAGCTCCACGTGCACGTCCGCCGGGAAGCCCGTGGTGGGGCCGACCCGCCGGGCGAACTCGGTGACCGCCTCCAGCTGCGGGGCGCCGAAGCGGAAGTCGAGGGTGGTGAAGTACTTCGCGAGGGTCTCCTCGTCGAAGGCCTCCCAGCGGGCCGCCTGCTCGGCGACCTTGTCGACCTCCTCCAGGGAGAGGTTGCGGGAGGCGAGGAACGCCTCGTGCACCTTGCGGGTGAGCACCGGCTCCCGCTCCGCGTAGTCCCGGCGTGCCGCCCAGACCGCGAAGACGAACGGCAGGCCGGTCCACTCCTTCCACAGCGCGCCGAGGTCGTGCACGTCGAGCCCGTAGCGCGGGCCGTCGATCATGTTGGCGCGCAGGGCCGCGTCACCGATCAGGACGGCCGCGTCCGCCTCCTGCATCATCAGGCTCAGGTCGGGCGGGCACGTGTAGTAGTCGGGCCGGACGCCGAAGCGCTCGGCGAGCAGGAGCTGGGCCAGGCGTACGGAGGTGCGCGAGGTCGAGCCGAGGGCGACCCGGGCACCGTCCAGGCGGTCCAACGGGACCTGCGAGACGATCACGCAGGACATCACCGGCCCGTCGCACCCGACGGCGATGTCGGGGAAGGCGACGAGGTCGTCGGCGTTCTTGAGGAATTCGACCAGGGTGACGGGACCGATGTCGAGATCACCGCGCACCAGCTGCTCGCTGAGCTTCTCCGGGGTGTCCTTCGTCAGCTCGAAGTCGAGGAGCGTGCCTGTTCTCGCGAGCCCCCAGTACAGGGGCAGGCAGTTCAGGAACTGGATGTGGCCGACACGCGGCCGGGTGCGAGAATTGTCCACATCGCGAGGCTAGACCTCCCCTCCGAACGGCCGGTCGCCGACCCCCGGCGTCAGCCGAACGGCCCAGGTGTTCAAACGTCCGGGTGAAGTGATCTTGACCTCTGTTGCGCCGGGGCGGCCGCGTGCTAGGCTCACAGCAAGTTGCAGTTTGGTTTCCCTTGCAGTACAGAGCCTGCGGAGCATGTGACCGCGGGCTCTCGTCGTTCTCAGACGTATGCAGTTGTGCGGAATTCCCGTCTTCACATTTGCTGGTTCTGGAGCAGGGCAACCCTTTGGGCCCAAGGAGGGCTTATGGCTACCGGAACCGTGAAGTGGTTCAACGCCGAAAAGGGCTTTGGTTTCATCGCCCAGGAAGGCGGCGGCCCGGACGTCTTCGTCCACTACTCCGCGATCAACGCTCAGGGATTCCGTTCCCTCGAGGAGAACCAGCAGGTGTCCTTCGACGTCACGCAGGGTCCGAAGGGCCCGCAGGCGGAGAACGTCACTCCTGTCTGATTGACAGCAGTACCCAAGGAGCCCCGCGCCGTTCCGGCGACGGGGCTCCTGCCCTTTCCGGGCCGTCCGGGGCGACTGTCGGTGCCCGCCACTAGTAGTGCTTGGTCATGTGCGGTCTGGGATGGCGTGTCTTCTTGATCGGTCGTGTCGTTGATCGGGTGTGCTGGGTGGGGAGTTGGCTGCGGT